>JAWDMD010000014.1:0-12051 GCA_046536775.1 Candidatus Nanopusillus sp.
TATTGGTAAATGAGGATAAAACTACAAGGCTTTTTGGATATTATATACCAGAAGTAAAGGATGTTGTAATTGGAAAAGTAATTGATGTACTATCAAATTTATGGATAATTGATATAAATTCTCCATATATGGGAAAATTATCTTTAAAAGATAGTGGAGCAGATCCCAACGACTTATATACCTATGGCGATTATATATTATGCCAGATTATAAAAGTAACAAAAAATAAATTAATAGATTTGGAGATTAAGAAAAGGGAAAAATTAAATGATGGGTTAATATTAAAAGTAGATCCTGCAAAAATTCCGAGGTTGATTGGAAAAAACTCTTCAATGTTAAATTCAATCAAAGAAAATTTGAAAATAGATATAATAATTGGAAAAAACGGTAGAATATATTTAAATGGTGATGTAAAAGATGTATCGAAAGCAGTAGATATTATCAGATTTATTATAAATAATTCTCATAAAAGGGGTTTAACTGAAAAGGTTAAAGAAATTTTGGAAAATAAATAAAAATGGTAAAAAGATTTGATGGTAGAGAATATAATGAACTAAGGAAAATAAATATAAAGTTAAATGTAGTGGATAATGCAAGAGGATCTGCAATATTTTCTTTTGGTGATACTGTTGCATTGGCTGCTGTATATGGACCAAAACCTTCAAAAATGTCCATAGATTATGATAAAGCATTCTTAAGGGTTAGATACAATATGCTGACATTTTCTACACCTGAAAGAAAGAAACCTACACCGGGTAGAAGAGAGATTGAGCTATCTGAAGTAATTAAGAGAGCATTAGAACCAGCATTATTATTAGAAGAAATTCCTGGGAGTATTATAGATATATATATTGAAATATTAAACGCAGATGCTGGAACAAGGACCGCAAGCATAAATGCCGCATCTTTGGCATTATCTTTATCAGGTATTCCAATGAAAGATTTAGTAGTAGCTCTAGCAGTTGGAAAAATTGGAGAAAAAATCGTTGCAGATTTAAATAAGGAAGAAGAAGATTACGATTCTGAAAAATTAAAGAAAGATCATGAGAAATCAAAATATATACAATATTATGGAGAAGGAAGAGCTACAGATATACCGGTTGCAATAATTCCTTCTGAGAAGAGATTTACTTTAATACAGTTGGATGGAGAAATTTCAAATAAAGAACTAAATGATGCATTAAATTTAGCATTAGAAAAAGCTTTAGAAATAAAAGATCTAATGAAGAATAGTATATTGGGACATTTATCTTCAGATAATTTTATTTATTAGTATTTTTATAACAAATTTTATAAAGTACAAAATATTCTTAAATCATATGGGGAAAAATTATAAATATCTTATAATATTAATTTCTATTTTAAACTTTACCAACATTTATTCACAATCAAATAATTATGTTTATACATGGTATAATGAATCTATAGGTACATTATATATAGATAAACAATTATTAGAATCAACCGCTAGTATGCTTTCTCAATATTTTAGTGCGCTTTCTCAATACTTAGGTCCTTTAGCACCAATTATTTTAAAAAATTTACCATATATAATAGAAAATTTACCAATTATAGCTTCATTTCTTGCTCTATTTTTTATATTTTATAGATTCCTAAATATTATTAATGAAAAATTGAATATTATCGATGAACATCCAAAAACAATCATTGGTATATTCTCACTGGGAATATCTCTAGTTGCTGCATACTTATTTTGGCCTTTTGTTATACCTATATTAGGTACCGCATTTATAATAAAAATATTTAGAATTGGTAAATCTAAATTGGAAAGTTTTAAAGAAAGCTTAGGTAAGATTAATCCTGGATTAATAAATTTCTTCTCAAAAGCAACAACAAATATTAGAGATTTTGATAAAGATACTGGTAAAGTTCTAAAAGACATAAATAAAATAGATAAAATAATAAATCATCCTCGCATAAGAGAATTATTAAATTCTATAGAAAAAGATATAGAAACTTTAAATAATATAATATCCCACCTATTAAAAGAAACTGAAAATGAGAAATTAACTCCATATAAATTAATAGCTTATTCATCAAAATTTGATCTAACATATAAGAATGCTATAAATAAAATCGAACAGTTAAATAGAACAATAAATACTATGCTTAATCCTTACTTATTGAGAAGAGTTGGAAATACAATATTTAGAACAAATAAATTTACACCAAAGTATTTAAGAGAACTAATAAATATATCAAAAGACTTGGATGGGAGATTAAAAAATACATACAATGAGGGTTATAAAATATTTGAAGGTTTAAAGGGATTCTTAATTTCTGCAGAAGCTACTAGTAGGGAATATAAAATTAAAATAAATAATAATTTAAACAGAATTCTTAATAATAGGAATTTTTTACCTCTATTTAATAACAATAAATCTATGACAAGAAAACTACAAGAAATAGAGAACACCGTCGTTGCTATTGATAAAAATCAAAATATACCTCCATTGAAAAAAGTGGAAATATTATCCGAAATACTTAACTTTACAAAAAAATTATCTAAATATTTACGTAAATTTAAGGGAAATCCAAAAAAATTATCAAACTTTATCAACAAAAATTTTAAGAAAATAATTAACTCAACTGGAAGTGATTTAAAAACCTCTAAAAAACGTTAATTAGAGCTAATTTGCGAGATTATTATATTCTTATTGAACTATTTACAAGAGTACAATGTCCATAGCATCTAGTTATAGAGCTTTAAAATTAAAATAAAATGATAAAATTGTATTTAAGAAACTCAAATCTTTAGAAGGATCTATTAATAAAAGATGCTTTTACTATCTTACAGGTGATCTAAAAGATCTAACTAAACTTTACAAAAAACATCTTAATTTTTCATTTCCTAAATATTAAAGAAGATCTCTTCCTCTGAAATTCTCCAGCATAATTTACCAATCTTTCCAAACCTATAGAAATACGAAATTTCAAATAAAGAATTAAATGATGCATTAAATTTAGCATTAGAAAAATCTTTAGAAATCAAAGAAATAATGAAGAATACAATCTTGAATACATATAAAGCCAGTACATTATAACCTTTTATTTATTTAATATTTTTTATTTAATTTTTCTATATCTATTCCCTTTTTGTTATAATTATAAGAAAATAATTTATAAATTTTAACAAATTTATATAACAAAATGGAAGGTACAAAAAATATTAATAAGAAGTTACTAATAACTATATTTACTTTTTTATTTCTAATAAGGTTTATATTTTCAGTATATCCCCAAGCAACATCTCCACAGAATAATGCAGCAAGTAGCTTAGAATCGAATTCTATTATTCAATGGATTATTAACTCTTCAGTTAGTGGTTATTCAACTGCAGGTCAATATTTAGCTAATTTTTTATCTATTAATGGAGTACCATCCGATGTTTGGCCTATTATAGTATTTTTAATGACTACTTTATTCTTTATTGGAATATATACATTTATTTTTGAAATATTTGTACGAAGAATTGGATCAAACGAAGAAACAACGACAATGAAAAAAGCAAAAATATTATTTATATTTGCTCTAAGCTTATTTTCTGCAATATCAATAGGTTATGCTATACCATTTTTATTTAGTCTTTATGGATTTGTTTTATTAATTGTTTTATTAATAGTTTTATTTTTCTTTGGAAGAGCTATTGTTTCTTATGGAAAAATTTTTCATCATTCAGTTGATCTTTTTGCAGCTCAGGTAAAAAAAAGTTTAATAGAGGCAGAAAAAGCAGCAAAAGATCTTCCTAAAGAAGAAGCAAATCTAATAACAGAAGGAATAAAAAAGATTGAGGATCCTTATAATGCTGCAGAAAATGCATTGAAAGATGCAGAGAACAAATTTGAAAATGCTTTAAATATTATAATAAATGAACATGAAGAATTTATTAATAGTTTAATAAATGATTATAATAAATTTTTAAATAGTGGTATTGCAGCTTCATGGTCACCTAATGATCGAGATCTTGTAACTAAGCTTATTGGAGAATCAAAAAATAAAATATATACAAATGAAGAAGAAGTAAGAAAAATATTAAACAATCCAGATAAACGAAATATACAAAATATACAACAAATCAAATCAATAAGACAACTTCGTGATGATATATCAAACTACATCCAGGGACTTGGATTAAACGATGTACAAAAACAAGAATTACAAAATATATTACAGAAAGACTATCAGGATACTATTAAAAAATATGAATATAAAATATCATCAGAAATAAATGAGTCAATAAATAAATACAGAGAAGCAGAAAATGCATTAGGGACACTCCAAGTATATGAAAAATTACTTGATAAACCTGTCTTAAAAATTAGGAGATCTTTAGGTGTTTATGGTGATGAAAAAGTAGAATTAGCAATGTTATCTAAATTAGAAGAATCAAAAAAAGGAATAGAGATATTAAAAAATTTAGTTAATGAAAGAATACAATCTATTGAAAAATTTCGAGCAACTATTTCTTAAGTAATTTATTTTTCCAATACAAACTTTTTAATTGCCAAACTTTCTGCATAATCATCTATATCCGTTGTAATTATATATCCAATAGATACTTCATGCAATTTATGACCTGCCCTTCCAATCCTTTGTATTAACCTTGTAACCTGTCTAGGTGAATTATATTGAATAACAGCATCTACATATCCAATATCTATTCCAAGTTCTAAAGAAGATGTCGCAATAATTGCCTTAATTTTCCCTTCCTTAAATAATCTTTCATTTCTTTCCCTTACTTCCCTTGATAAAGAACTATGATGTATTTCAATTTTATATTCAGGTAACCAAACCTTAAATCTCGAAGATAATAATTCCGCCATTTCTCTTGTATTTACAAATATTATTACAGATTTATGCTTATCTAATATTTCTTTTATTTTTCTTAAGCTCCATGCTATTTTTGGATTCCAATTATATTTCTTTGCTAATTCTAAATCTTCTTCACTGATTTCTGGATAATATACTTCTATATGATATTTTTTCTCTGAATACCAATATGCAATTTTATGATCCCTATATCCAAAAACAAATTTTGCAGCTTCATCCAGATCCCCTATTGTTGCAGATAATGCAATTCTTTGAAATTCTCCAGCATAATTTACCAATCTTTCCAAACCTAAAGATAATTGTATTCCTCTTTTTTCATTTAATAATTCATGTAATTCATCTACAATAACATATTTTACTGTTTTTAGTTGTTCTCTTAATCTTTTTCCTAAAAATAATATTTGAAAAGTTTCTGGTGTTGTTATTAAAAATTCTACAGGTTTTTTAGATAATCTTGCTCTTTCTTTTTCTTCTGTATCTCCATGTCTAACTGCAACAGATATACCTAAATTATCACACCACCATTTTATTCTATCTAATACATCTCTATTCAATGCTCTTAATGGTGATATATAAATTCCTAATAATTGATTTTCAATCCCTTTTTCCTTTAATTCCAATATTTTTGAAAATACAGGTAATATTGCAGCTTCTGTTTTTCCAGATCCTGTAGGAGCAACAATTAAAGTATTATTTCCATTTAATATTTCAGGAATTGCTATCTTTTGAATTGGATAAAAATCTCCAAATCTTTCAAAGAATAATTCCTCTACTTTTTTATTAAGATTATATGTCATAGATGATTTATATATTTGAATATATTCTTTATTAAACTTACATTTATATTCTCCAAGAAATTTTTATAAGGTATTCAAAGGATTTAGGGGAAAATTAAAAAATCCTTTTAAAAAGGTATAAAACTTAAATAAGAAATGATAGAAAGAAAATTTTCAATGACCTTACTAAATTGCAAAATATTTTAAGGCAACAGAAGTTTATAGGATCATATTGTAATTATAATAAATATAGAACAATTTTAGGTAATAATTTAATATCTGAAATTTGTAAAGTTTCTAGCATTATAGATACAATGTCTGAATCAGTTTATAGAGAACGCGTTAGAATAGCAAGAGACATCGGAATATTAGATAAAGAATTGCATAAGTATGTTAAAATATATGAGGAGGCATCATTACAAAATAGAAAAGATATTATAAAAGAATTAGAAGAACAAAAGTCAATAGTAGTAGAGGAATTAAATTCGGAAGTACAAGAAGAAAGACTTCTTAAAAATATTATTAGTTTACATAATGAAAAAGAAAAATTAGTAAATAATTTAATAACAATAATTAGAAATAACGCTGTGAAGAAAGATTTTAATGAATTAAATAAATTAATCAAAAATGAAAAAAAGATAATAAATGAATTAAATAAATATATGAAGGAAAATGAAAAGACTCTCAAAAATGAAGAAGGATCAATAAATAAGACAGAGCATATTATATAATATTAAAATTTTTAGTTTTTAATTTCTTTTTCTTCAATTAAAATTCCATCTAATGTATATACTTCATATTTTTCTATTCTCTTTGTAATCGGACCATGAAATTCTCCAACATCCCATGATCCCGCCAAATCGGAAAATGCTGGTAAGATTATAATTACTTTATTATCTTTATATCCAAATATAAAAACTTTTTCATATATACTTTCTCCAATACTTGTAGAAATGCTTTTTGCAAAATGATGATGTCCAACAACATAATATTTCCCCTTTAATTTTGTATTTAAATGTCCATGAGTAAATACAACATTTTTTATTTTAAGTGCTTTTAAAATTTTAACATTATTTATCCCAGAAACCAATTCCTCAATGTCCCCATCATGATTTCCCTTTATTATATATATTTTCTTGAAGTATTGAGAACTTTCATTTATAAAATATGGAATATCTGACATTTCTTGTAAACTTGTTTCAGGTATATTATGTTTTAAATCTCCATCAATGATTAAGTACTTTATTTTATATTTTTCATAAATTTTCCTTATTTTATTTATATAATAATTTACTTGAGAAGGAATATTTATTCCCTTCCTATATAATTCCCTTTCGATTCCTATATGCAGATCAGAAATAACTAAAATTTTATTAAAAAATATTAAACCCTCAGTTCCAGTAAATTTAAGCATTAATTAAAATACTCTTTATTTGATTTATGTATTTTGCATTTTTTATTTTTTCCCTTATTTCATTTATTTTATCTATATTATCAATTAATAAAACAATATCTCCTAAAGCTTGTCCAGGTATTCCTTTATTAAATCTAGCCCTTAAATTACCTTTACTCCCATGTATATCAACAATCTTTCCAATAAAAATTTTCTTTCCTGGACTTACCCAAATTACATGCCTTCCAATATATTTACTTGCCTCATACTTATTATTTATATTTTCAAATTTTACTATTACCTGATTTGGATATATATGGTGCCTACCCATCCTATAATTTAATATTATTCCTCTCATCTCTATTTTGATATATAATAATCTTTAAATATTTTATTTAGTAAACCAATAACATTATTATCTAGATAACTTAAACCATCTTTACTGAGATCTTTAATCATTTCTTCTCCATATTTTGGATCATTAAATGTACCAATCTTATTCCCATTATAATCATATACTTCAATTTCATTTTCTGTTGCTATATATAATTTGGATTTTGACAAATATATATCATAATTTTTATTTTTTTCTTTATCGATTATAGAATACTTAAATCTTAATAATATTTCTTCCCTCTTATTTTCAATTAAATTTCTTATATTCCTAATATGATATAACAAAGATTCCTTTAATTTTTCCAATTCAATTATATCATACTTCTTTTCTTTATAATTCTTAATATCATTTTCCAAATTTTCTAATCCACTATATTCTATTGGCATTTTTTCTTTTACATAATTATTATATTCAACATTAAATAAATCTTGGAATTTTGTTTTTAATTCCTCATAAATTAATATATAATTATCCATAATCTTCTTTTCATTTTCTTTATCGATAATTTGCTTTATATTTTTCATTTCGGATATAAATTTCTCGGCTTTTTCAAATACATTCATTAAATCTTCATATTTATATTCATTCACCTTACCATGTTCAAAATCTTTCCTCATTTTCCATACTTCAGATAATATATTTACATATTCAATATTTAATATTCCTCTATCTACAAATAATTTTTTTAACATATCGGGAGTTTGTTTTGGATCTCCTGGTAATAAACCAGAATCCATTATTACTGCTTGAGCAGAAGTAACCATTGCAACTGCCAAATCTTCAATTATCAAATTATTTATTATGTTTTTCAATTTATTTCTAGCATCTTTCAATGCATTTTCTGCAGCAATTATATATTTATTAGCAGCTTCTTGTGATGGTTTTAGAATTCCTTTCAATAATAATTGCTTCCATGAAATAAACATTCCCCTATCATATAATGGTATACCATCTCTTAAGAATGTAATTATTACCGGATTTGATTCTGACATTGCTAACCAGAATTCTGTTAAAGTATAAACTTGTGGATGTAATTCTTTATTAGAGTTCACTAATATTTTTGCCTCCATTGCCTTATTTATTATTAAATCCATCAATTTTATTTTTAATTCCTCAAATGTATGTTGTTTAACATCGGTATCATCAATTACAACATATATATCTACATCAGAAGATTCAACACTACTCCCTTTTACTTGAGAACCTGCTAAAACATATGCAACAACATATCTTTGTAATATATCAATTATTAGTTTTTTATGAACACTTGTTAACCTAAATATTTCAAATATTCCTTTATCATATATTATATTACCAACAGACAATAAATCCAATAATTCAAATCTTGAGTCCATTGCAATATTTTTTATGTCTTCAATCAATAAAACATCTAACCATATATCCAACTTTTCATTTTTTATTTTCTGAAGATATTTTTCTAAAAATGATGCCTTTAATTTTATTTTTTCTTCTGGACTTAAATCAAAATCTGATAAAATTATTATCCAATGCTTATAAACTTCTATCTCTCTTTTATATTTTTCAAACAAGTCATCACTTACCATTATGGAACCATAATAAATTAATTCCTTCAATAGATTGTTTATATTCTCATTCTTTTCTTTAAATTCCATTATTCCAATTACTCTATCTTTATACTCACTATTTAATATATCGTCCTTAAGATCTACCATAAAATAATTTTTTGAAATATTTATTTATATTCTTTTTTCAAACCACTGATTTAGCGATTTATAATCTATGTCTTTTTTAATTTCTTCCTTTTCTTCGGTTTCTTCCTTTTTTTCAGAATTTAAATAATTTTGACTTATTTTTATTAATTCTGTAGTTATATAGTTCTTTAATTCTTCTAAAAAAGACGGATCTTCTCTAAATCTATTGAAATATATCTTAATATTATCATCTTTAAACCTTGGTATAACTTGAATAATAATGTGTTTATGTTTTTGACCAGTTTCTCCAGAAGATAACAAAATATTTAATCCATCAAATTTCAATTTATTTTTTAATATTATTGATATATATTTTGAAATCGTAAACATTTTCTGATTTATTTCATCACTTAAACTTGTATAATCTTCTATATGTAATTTTGGAAAAATTAAAAAAGATCCTTTTGAAGGAGGCAAAATATCTAATACACACATTATATCATTATCTTCATATAAAATATAAGATGGTAATGTTTTATTTGCAATTCTACAATATATACAATCATCCATAGAAAATTATTAAATCTTGATAGTTATTAATCTTTTATGACAAATTACCTAATAATTATCATATCAACCCTAATACCTTTACTTATATATGCTTTTCTAATATACTTATCTGAAAACATTATATTAAAGTACATTGGAAAATATTCAAAATACTACTCTTCATGGCCAGAACATTATTTATTAATATATACAGCAGGAATAGCCTCCGCTTTGCAATCTTTTTTACCAGGTCTAGTAGTAGCATTAAATGGAGACCCAAAGCTAGGATATTATTTTCAATTATATAATGTAGTATTAGATTATACAATTACTTTAGGTACTTTTATATTAGCATTTAATTTTGAAAAGGGAATGATTGATAGCAATGTACTTTCCTTAATTATGATTTCAATAATAGCACAGGTTTTTGTATTAATATTTAAACAAATAAATTTCTTTTCTGGATCTATTTTATACATCATATTTATTGCGATTTCTATATTTTTATTATATAAATATAGAAGAAAAAGTGAAAAGAGTATATATATACCAAAAAGTTCATTTTATGAATATTTTAAGGCAATGGTTTTTTCTTTAGAAATTGCTCTAGCAATATCAATAATATATATTGGTGGAAATATATTAAATAATATTTCAAATACTTTACAAGGATTAAATCTATCTATACCATTAATTGGTTATGCAATATCCTTAATTTTATTTACATTACCAGATATAGTATATGGTCATTTTTCTTGGTTTAAAAAGAAGGATCTTAATATTAGTATGGCATCAATATCTGGAGAAGAGATATCAGAATTTACAATATTTACAGGAATTCTTGGAATGATATCTCCCATAAAATTTTCTAGCCAAGATGTTATACCAATTATTTCGTCATTTTTAGTTTTATTAATTTCTATTGTAATATTATACATATCCTCATATAAAAAAAGAATACCAAAATGGGTCGGAATTTTATTGATTTCTTTAGGTATTATAATTGGATTTGTAGATGGTGTAGCAAATCTATCATAATTTAAAAATATTATTATCATTTATTATTTTGAATGAGGAGAAGTTCAAGGAGATGGAAAAAATACCTAAGATCTAGATGGAAATGGCAGAGGAGAAGAATTAGAGAGGAAAAAAGACTAAGAAAAATAGCTAGAATGAGAGCTTTATAAATATTAAGATTTTTAAAATATTATGGTAATATTGTGTTAGTATAGCTATGTACATCATATATCATATGATGTACATAGAACATATGTAGAGGATATCTGAAAGGGGATAACTGTAGCGGAATCTGCGGTCGTACTTTTCGGGCTAGGCCTGCGGCGGAAATCCGCCGAATTCCCGTTGATCCTGCGGGGGGCCATCACTATCTCCCTCCGACTAACCCATGGGAGGCTAGGGATACCGGGCATGGTATCCCGTCGTACGGCTGAGTAACACGTCGATAACTCTGCCTCGGGAGGAGAATATCCTCGGGAAACTGAGGATAATTCTCCATAGGAAATGGGGTGTGAAATTCCCCCATTTCCGAAAAGGACTGGGATAATCCCTCTCAGTTCCGCCCGAGAGGAGGTCGGCGGCCTATCAGGTAGTTGGCGGGGTAATGGCCCGCCAAGCCTAAGACGGGTAGGGGCCGTGAGAGCGGAAGCCCCCAGATCGGCACTGAGACAAGGGCCGAGGTCCTACGGGATGCACCAGGGGCGAAACCTCCGCAATGGGTGAAAGCCTGACGGGGGGAGGGAGAGTGCCTGGAGTTTTCTCCAGGCTTTTGAGGAGTGTAAAAAGCTCCCAGAATAAGCAGTGGGCCAGAGGGGTGGCAGTCGCCACGGGAATACCCCCGCTGCAAGCGATGGCCTCGATTACTGGGCCTAAAGGGGCCGTAGCCGGACTAGTGTGACTCCTGTGAAATCCACGGTAATAATTCCGTGGGCGTGCAGGGGTTACTACTAGTCTAGAGGACGGAAGAAGCCAAGGGTATTCCCGGGGGAGTAGCGAAATGCAGCAATCCCGAGAAGACCACCCGAGGCGAAAGCGCTTGGCTATTCCGATCCTGACGGTGATGGCCGAAAGCTGGGGGATCAAAAGGGATTAGAGACCCCTGTAGTCCCAGCTATCAACGCTGTGAGCTACCTGCTGGGTGGACTTAGAGTCCACTTAGTGGGATAGGGAAGCCGTTAAGCTCACCGCCTGGGGAGTACGGCCGCAAGGCTGAAACTTAAAGGAATAGGCGGGGGGGCACACAAGGGGTGGGGTGTGCGGTTTAATGGGACCTAACACCGGAAACCTTACCGGGAGCGACAGCAGGATGATGGTCAGGCTGAAGACCTTACCGGACACGCTGAGAGGAGGTGCATGGCTGCCGTCAGCTCGTGCCGTGAGGTATCCTGTTAAGTC
>JAWDMD010000015.1:0-11667 GCA_046536775.1 Candidatus Nanopusillus sp.
CAGATCCTCCACTTCCTATATTGTTTAATGGGAATAGGTATGTTCCATTATTATATAACAAAAATACATAATTTCCATTATCATATTGCCCATATGTTGATGATAAATAAGGAGCTTCTCCCACATAAGGATAATATTGTTGATAATAATTGGCACTACTATTTCCTATATACATATATATTGTTATATTACTATTAGCAGGTATACTATTTGGTAAATTCAACCACCACACATCACAGTAAGTATTACCATTAATAAATTGACCTTCATACCATGAATATAGCATATTTCCAGAACTATTTACAAAATAAACATTTTGTCCATTTGAATCTACTTCATTAAATAATGTTGCATTATTTACATATGCAAAATTATTACCAATATTTATACTTCCATTACATATTGCTATATCTTGTTGAAATGGAGATGGAGTTGGAGTATTTTGCGTATTTGATATCAATATAGGATATACACCAGAATCTGATGCAGCAACACAATAATATAAATTTGCTGTAGTTAGTGTTATACTCTTAGCTGCGGCACTATTACTTCCAGCAACATCTGCTCCGACCTGCGAATATATATTAGATGTAGAAATTAATAATAGAAAACTTATTATAGCAAAATATAATATTCTTTTTATTCCCATAAGATATTAGAAAACATTGCCCAATATAAGATTATGATTGTTAATAACCTTAATCATTTATGATAATCGAACCCGGGCCCGGGGGGATTCGAACCCCCGATCTTCGGGTTAAAAGCCCGACGCTTTACCAGCTAAGCTACGGGCCCAACAATATTTAATTTATATTTATGATTTCTATATAAATTTTTCATTAACCATATAATGATATATAGTTTATAGATCCATTGAAATATTGAAAATAATTTAAATATACTGTTGGATAAATGTTCATTAATATGTTTGGAAGACCAATAATATTATTTCCATTATAAAGATATAGCATAGTATTATAATTATTTACAATTAAAAATTTTTCATTTGTATTTATATAAATACTAGAATTTCCAATTAAATTAAAATTACAATATAAGTAGGTTCTCGTATATACAGTAAAAAAAGACGAACTTAGATAAACATTACAATTATAATATGCAGAATTATTTGTTATACTAATATTTTGTGTTGTTCCATATATATAAACTTGCAAAATAGATGATACATTTATATTAGAGTTCTGTATTATTTCTATATTGTTTGAACTCATATTATAAAAAAATTCTATACAATTATTGCAAATAAATGGATTTGTAGATAGAAAAATAACGTTTGGAGTATAATAATATGAAAAAGAAAAGTTTGTATAATTATATACTATTTGTGGATTATAAAATTGGGAAAAATAAAAAGAACTAGTATATAATTTCTGATATTCAGATATTTTATATAAACCAGAAGAATATTGAGATAACCCATTAACCATATCTTGATAAATATAAATTATAATGTATAAAAATACAGCAAGTGTAATTAATACTTCAATCCAACTTTGAGACCTCATATTGTTACGTTAATGCTTTGTTTTTGTATATATTTTTCCTTATTATAATTTAATATTGCTTCTATAATATATGTACCAGTGCTATTTAATTCAATAGACTGAGAATAATATCCGTTCTGTAATATTTGAAAATTCTGATAAACATAACTTCCAGATGAATTTATTACATATATCGCCAATGGGACATTTGTTATCGGTTGTGCATCAATATATCCATATACTTGTATATTTATTGGGGTGTATACATAAGCGGTTGTTGGAAAAACCTGTAAATTAAATGATACAAAAGAAGGTAAAACAAAAATTATTATAGATAACAATCCTATTAAATTATTTATTGCTAAATGCTTTACTGAAGACCTTATTTTTCCGCTTTCGGCAATACCCATTATAATTGATGACGAAATTCCTACCAAAATTATTGATAAGGCTGTAATAAATTTTAACCACGAATAATTTATTGAAGAAGAAAAGAAATTGAATGATGTATGAATAGAGGAAGCCGAAATTTCACTTGTTATCAATGGTTTAATTGTACTTAATATAGAAATTGATAATCCAATAAATATAACGAATATAGCGTATAAAACCAATATTTGTTGTGACACATATGCTTTCTTTAATCCATCTAGCTCCTTTACAGATTCTAGATCATTGTATAACCTTTTTAAAACCTTTGAAATATCACCTCCCCCCTTATATGTTTCTAATATTACATAATTAATCATTTTTATGTTGGAGAGTTCTTCAAAATACATATTAAATAATGTAAATGCTTTTTCAAATGGCATACCCCAGGCAATCCAATTATACAGTTTTTTAACTAAAATAGATAAATATCCTAAATCTACTGATGATAGATAGGATAAAGCATCTAACAAGGTCATTCCAGATGACAAACTTTCAGACAAATAAGATAAAAAATATGTATAATTATTAGATATATTTTCGTATATTTTACTTTCAATATACTTGTAAAATAGATATGGAACTCCTCCCACAAGATATATAACTATTATTAATATTGAAGATGTTACATAATTTTCATATAATTTAAATATTATTCCAAATATTCCGATAATCAATGCAAACAAGATAGATATATACAATATAAATCTATCTTCCTTAACATATGAACCGAAAACATTTATCTCTTTATAATGTAAGGGATCTTTTATATTGAAAATCTGATCTATAAGGTTTTCAATCAAGCCTTTTTGATTTACCCTTTTATTATATGTATTAGCTATCATTATACTTTTAATTTTGGATGTCAATATTTAAATATATGGCAGGCATATTTGACCAATTTTTTAGTGGTATAGAAAAGGATCTATTAGTAATCAATTCTAAAGAAAACCCTTCTAGGTATATATATAAAGCTAAAATATATTCAATAGGAATATCTATATCTGCATCAATATTAACATTCTTTTCCTTTTTGATATATAATATAAAATTATATGGATCTCTTAATATAACTCTTCCATTAATATTAGGAATAGTTGTTGGTATCTTGGGGTTCTTTGGATCTATATTATTATTTAAGAAATATCCTTCAATAGAAAAACAGAATAGAGCTAGAAAAATAGATAATTCTCTATATTATGCAGTACTATATATGGCTTCTTTAGTTTCTTCTAGTGCAACCCCAAAAGCATTATTTGAATTATTATCAAAATATAGCGAATTTTCAGAAATAAAAAAAGAAGCATCTGAAATAATATACCTAATAGATACTGTAGGATTATCATTACCACTAGCATTAGAAAGAAAGGCAGAATATTCTCCATCAAAGAAATGGGCTTCAATATTAAATGGAATGAAATCTATAATAGTTGAAGGTGGAAATCTTGAAGAATATTTATATAATGAAGCTGAAAAATTATTCGATGAATATAAAAGAAAAATAATAGAATATTCAAACAATATGCAAATATTCTTGGAAATATACATAACATTAATAATTGTTGGAGTTATATTTGTAATTATATTAACTACATTAATGGGATCTATTTCTGGAACAAACTTTCAATATATAGAATTTATACAATTAATGAGTATATTAATAATATTGCCAATGGGTACAGCGATGTTTATTATATTGCTAAAATCAATTAGTCCCTTTGAAACATAGTTTAATTTTATCTTGGACTAATATTAAGATTATATATTCAAAATATTTTGGATCAATTGATTATCATTTATTACTTTAATTTCTCCATTTTCTAATCCTTTTTTAATTATATCTACAAAATTTCCATTCTCATATTCCAAATAATTCAAAATTCTTTCCGATATTGGATATGAAAGGTAAATTATCAACGTATCATTTATATTATTTATATATGAAATTGGTATATTTGTAATTCCTTTACTAGTAAATACAAAGGCTCCGCAAGAGTCACCTATACATAGTATAAAAGAATATTGTGGATATACTATATTTAATTTTGTATAATATAATTCATAATTTTCCATATATAGAGAATTATTTAATAAAAAATTATCTACCTCGCTAACAAATTCTACAGAAGTGTTTGGATTACTAAAATTAAGATTTTTTTGATTAAATACACCATTTATTGACATCTTAATTATATCATAAGTTGTTAAATTTAATTCATAATATCCAATTTCAGTTTCATTATCTGAAACATTATAAATATATGGTAATTTAAGAGAATATATCGGATAAAACAAATATCTATATATTATTGATGCCAGAATCATAACAATCGAAAATACTATTAAAAAAATCAAAATTTTATCTCTAATAGATGACCTCCTCAATATTCCTCTCATAATTATAGATTTCTTCTGGCTTAAATATTACAGATATTTCTCTTTCTGCGTCTTTTTCTGTTTCTGATGCATGAACAACATTCCTTAAAACGATCTTATTCCAATTTGCATAAGCTATTGATACATGGGCATAATCTCCCCTAATAGTACCTGGTGGAGCTTTTAGAGGTTCTGTTGGTCCAACCAATTTTCTAACCTCTTCTATGCAATTAACACCTTCTAATACCATAGCAACTACTGGACTGGATGTTATAAAATCTATCAACCATCCTCTTATTATACCTCCAATTTTCTTTGGATCATCAGTTCCAAATTCTTTTACAGGATCCAACCCCATTTCCTTATATCTTGTTATTGTCTTATTTCCAACGCTTTCCAACCAGTTTTCATCTGCATAATAAAATTTTTCTGCTTCTTCTCTTGTTAACTTTATCATTTTTAATCCCATAATTTTTAAACCGGCTTTTTCAAATCTAGATATTATTTCTCCAACAATTCCCCTTTTAACACTGTCTGGTTTTAATACTACCAAAGTCTTTTGTATTAAATGTTTTCCGTTCATGCTTTATTATAAAAAGCTGTCCATTTTAGCTTTTTATTATCTCTCTTCATTTTCCAGTTTTTAATACACTTTCTTGAACAGAAATATAAAACAGTACCATTATTTAATGCATATATTATTCCAGTACCTGGTTCTATTTCACTTCCACAATATGAACACTTGTTTTTAACGACCATTTTTAATCTTTCTTTTCAATTGGCATGGCCGATATTTCTGTCTCCCTTAATAATATTATATCTCCCTTCCTAACAGGTCCTATTACATTTCTCCTAATTATTTTTCCAGAATCTGGACCATCAAGTATTCTTATTATAACATGTGTAGCTTCACCTCTCATACCCGTTCTTCCAACAGTATCTAATACTTCTGCTTTATATCCTTTAGTCCATGTTACAATATTTTCTTTTACAACATTTTCTTCAGCATTCCTTATACCTTCTTCACCTGTTTTTGATACAACTTTTCTAGGCATATTGTAAGTAGTTGCAAAATAATTTTTAAATCTTTTATTAAAATATGTAAAATGACATCTAGAGATTCTAATTTAAATAATAATAACCAAGAAATAAAAGTTAATAGATTAAGAAAGATATTGTCTTGGGGTATATTAACAGATATATTAATAATTATATTTATATTCTTATTTGCTTTAGGATCAAGAGGTTTATTAATTAGTTTCTTAGGAAACTATTCTTTAGTGGGGCCAGACGCATATTTAATGTTTAAATATTTTGAATCTTTAGTATTTAATCATACAGTAAATAGTTTTACCTATAATTTAAATTATCCACTACCATTTTATTTGTATAATAAAGATCTGGTATCATATTTAGCATTTTTAGCTTATTTGATGTTTCAAAATTTTGGTAATCAAATTATTGCATTATTAAATATTTTACAGATACATCCAGCGTCAAATATTATCTTATGGTTGGCAGCAGACTTTACCAATGCATATGTGCCTGCAATTGCTTCAGTTATATTTTATTTCTTAGCAAAGAATATATTAAAAGATAGGTATTTGGCACTTTTTTCTTCTATGATTTTTGCTATAAATCCTTTTTTGACAACAAGATTAATTTTATTTGATACTGAATTGGGAGCAATTATCTTCTTAGTGTTATCTCTTTACCTTATAATTAAATATTTTAATGGGAAACCCGAAAATAATAGATATAAAAAATTATTCCTAATTCTTTATTCTATTATTAGTTTAATAATATTTTATAAAACATCTTTATTATTAAATCCAGATCTATATTTAACAATTGAATTATTTATGTTTTTCTTTATCTTATTATTATTATATCCCATATTCAGAGGATCAAGAGCTTATTATTTAACATTATTAATATTTACTACTGCACTAACTAGAAAGGGATGGGGTGGATGGATAATAATACCAATTGTTTTTGGTTTAACATTATTAATTAGATACTTTTATGATAGAGATTATAAAGATATATATTTCTACTTACCATATATTGGATTTACTGGAATATTGGATAACTTATTAACACCTGGGGTTTTAGGAATTAATTTATTTTTAAGTTATCACAATCTATTTTTAGAACTTTCAATGATCCTAATATTTTTGTATGAAATATTTAAAGATAATAAAATATTAGAAAGAATTACTGAAAATAGAATATTCACTATAAAAAGATATATTAAAGATGATAAATTACTAAAAAAAGCTACAATATTCCTATTAATCTTTATCATATCTCTGCCATTCTTAATCGATAAATTAATTACATCCTTCTTATATAATCCGTTTACATATAATAGAATGGGTTCTACAATTGCAGAATTTCAACCAACAACCGCGGGATATTATTTGGGTTTATTTGGACAAATAGGAGTAATATTAACTTATCTTGGTTTAGGATATTTAATATTTGATAGAAATAAATCCAAAAACTTTTTAATATCTCAATTCTTATTTATATTTATATTAACTATATCAGAATTACTTATTGGTCCATCTATATATATTTTAATATTCTATTTATTAATATATTCTATATTTATAATATCTTATAATAAAGAAAACAATAAATATAATTTAGTAAAAACAATATTTGAGACATTCACATTATCACTAGCCATTCAATTTGTAATATTTTCAGATTTAGTAATTAATGGTATATTTGTAAGTATATTTATATCTTGGATTACTTTTTTCATTTTAGCAGTCTATATTTCATTATTTAATAGAAATCTAAGTGATGAAGAAATCTTTGTATTATCATTATCATTTATGGCACTTATCGTAGGAAAATATATATATGAATTGGTTTATTATAACGGTTTAGTCTTTCCATTATTATATATATTTGGCATAGAAATATTCAATTTATTTAGGGATGAATTTTCAAAACTAAAAAATATTATAAAAGAAAATCTGACATTAATATTACTACTAATTTCATCTATTTCTGGAATATCTCTATTTATATCAACAAATGTATTCTTATTCCTAATTCCACTTATATTTTTAGCAATATATATTCTATATGAATATATATTAGATAAATATTTAGATTTATTTAATTTATTTAAATATAGCTTAATTCTATTTACAATATTTGGTCCTTTATTTGCTATAAGCAATAAAATTTATGGATATCCTGGATATATAGCTAACTATTTTTCAAGTGCCGTTTCAGATGGAACTCCTAGTTATGAAATAAATACTTTCTTATGGATAAATCAAAATACCCCACAAAATTCTATTATAAATTCTTGGTGGGATTATGGATATTATATTTATGTATTAGGAAATAGAACTGCATGGATAAATGGTGCAAATTCATACCCATATTGGAATCATTTAATGGGTAGATATGGACTATCTTCAGACAATATAACACAAACATTACAATTGTTCTATGTACATGCAGATTATAATTATCAAACATTTAAAACATTAGAATTATTCAATGAAGATTCTATATTTTATAATTATCTGTATAATTATTTAGGATTTAATAAAAGTGAGGTAAATAAAATTGAAAAATTAAAGGATTCTTTGGGATACAAAAATTGGATAAACCTATTATATCAGTTTAACGGATCTCCAGAATCAATTTCATCATATAATCTATCTCAACAAGATATAGAACTATTAGAAAAATTGTATAATATGAATTATTTAAAACCAACATACTTATATATAGATCCTACAGATATAGGAAAATCTTTTGCTTTCCAATTTTTAGGATCAAATGAAAGTTATGATAAAGAATCATGGATATCTCAATTTACATCTGGAATAACAACAAATCCAGGACTAACAATACCTTCAGTATATTATGATGGATATTATATATTTGCAACAAATAATAGTCTATTCTATTTTGGCCAAGAACCACTAGATCAGGATTTGAATATTAATGGAACAATAATAAATAGATGTATATACGCACAAAACTTGGGTATAATTAACCAAAATAGTTGTGGAATAATAACAGGAGTCCAATTATTATTTAATCAATCTATAGTAGAAAGATCTGGAATATATCAATCATTAAATATAGACAACATTAATCCAAATAATTTAATGGGAGCATATGTATATATATATTATCCATTAAATAATCAACAATATACACTCTCATTAAAATATGTATACATAGATGGACAATTAGTTACATTTAATAATTCTCAATATGGTGGATTATTATACATATCTCCAGCCTATTCATTATTACAACAACAAAATCCTTTGGGATCATTCTTATATGCATATTTTATATCACAAAAAGCTACCCAATATGATTGGGTACAATTATACTTCTTAGATAACAATTATAATGGAACATTAAATCTTGTATTTTATTCAAATTTATTATATGGTCTTCCTTCAACAATATATTATGATATTCCTCCAGCAGAAGTATGGAAGATTAATTTCCCAGAGAACTTCACAGTTCCAGATTATTTATATTGTATCTATTTAGCAACAAATATCCAACAGATAAATGAATGTGGGGATATATATAAATTAGCCTATTATGAAAATATTAACAATTATTATGATGTATAGCGAAATTTTAATTTCTATACTACCATTAATATTGTCTTTTTTTGTTTCGTATTATTTAATAAAAAAATGGATACCTATTGCCCATAGAGAAGGATATGTAGGAAAGGATATGAATAAGTATAATAAACCTGAAGTAGCAGAAATTGGTGGTTTATATGCAATAATTGGTTCAATATTTGGAATATTATTATATATCGGACTAAAAGTATATATATTAGGAACTACACAAAATTTAGTGGAAGTATTTTCTATATTAACACTATTATCATTAACTACAATACTTGGGTTATTTGATGATATATTAGGATGGAAAAGGGGAATGAAACCTTTGCAAAAAGTAATTCTATCATTTATATTAGCACTACCATTAATGATAATATCTGCAGGTAACTCATATATTAACTTACCAATTATAGGAGAAGTAAATTTTGGGATATTATATCCACTATTAATAGTACCAATTATAATAATGGGTGCATCAAATGCATTTAACATGATTGCTGGATATAATGGTCTAGAAGGGTCTATGGGTATTTTATTAATCGGTGCGGTTGGATTATATTCATATTTAACTGGTAATTATTATTTAGCAGAGATATCATTAATAACAATATTTTCAATAATAGCTTTCCTAATATTTAATAGATATCCATCAAAAGTATTCCCTGGAAATGCATTTACATATGGTATTGGATCTCTATTCGGTGCAATAATAATATTAGGAAATCTTGAAAAATTTGGATTAATCTTATTTACATTATATTTCTTAGAATTAATATTATTCATAAGGGGCTTATTAAATCATGTATACAAAGAAAACTTTGGAATACCTGATGAAAATAATAATTTAAAGGAACCATATGACAAAATATATAGTATTACCCATCTTGCAATTAGAATAAATAGAAAGATATTTAAGAAAGCAACAGAGAAAATGGTGGTATATACGATAATTTTACTACAAATAATAATAACATTAATTGCTTTTTTATATGGATAATCTAATTTATATTTTTTTTAATAAAGATAAGAAAAAATTAGTTTATAATATTAAAATATTATATAATTTTTGCCAAAAAAATAATTTAAACCTAATTTGTATAACTTATAAAGATTATAAAGATATAGCACTAAAAATAAAGGAAAATTATAATTTAACATTTTATTTATTGGAGAATAAAAAAGAAATTAGAAAATTAAAAATTGAAGGAGATAATATAATAATATACAATAATATAAATGAAAATATATATGATATATATAGAAAAAGAAAATTTAAAGATGGGTTTGTTGGTTTAATAAGAGAGAATTTTATATTTTTCCATTTAATAAATCCATATACAATATTTGGAAAAAACATCAGAATATATGAAAATTTTTTATTAACATATTTAGGAAATAAAAAATTCTATATAGATGAAAAATATAAAATTAACAAATTTTTCTTAGAAGAATTGTTTATTAATTTAATAATATATTATGATAAAACAATTAAGACTTTTAATAAGATAATGAATTTAAAATATTTTGAAGATTATATACATGAAAAAATAGGATTAATAATATACAAAACTATTACTTTCTTATTATTAGTAATTTTAGCTAGAATATTAACAGATACATTCTATGGAGCATATATATCAATATATAATTTTTTAGGATTGATTGCCGGAATAATAGGATCCTCAAATATAATATTAACAAAATATCTATCTGAATATAAAGATAATAAATATATTAAAATTGATATATATTTAAAAATTATTTTTTCAATATTTATGCTTCTAATTATTTTCTTATTTCCTAATTATTTCTTATCTACAACTTTCTATGGATATAATTTTTCAGATATATTGATCATATATATAACTGCGATATTATTATCTTTAATTGGAGTTTATTTTTCGATATTTTATTCACGATTAAATATAAAATCTGCTAAAAATCTATATATATTAGAGTCTTTATTTAAATTTATTTTCATAGTTTCTTTATCAATTATAATAAAAAATAGTGGTTTTATATTTGGTTTATTTTTAACATATCTTATTTTAAGTTTTGTTTATCTATATAAATTAAAGAAAACCAACATTAATTTTATATCAATATTAAAAGAAAAAATTAATTTTAATGATTTTAAAAAATATCTAAAAACCACTATACTTATTAGTCTACCAGTAACTTTGTTGGGTTTATATTCTTCAATAGATATACTAATCCTAAGGACATTCACAGGCTATAATACGGTTGGAGAATTTTATTCTGCATTAGTAATCATCTATACACTATCTGGAATATTTACTATAAATAATATAACATTACCAAGAATATTAAGATGGGAGAAAGAAAAAGTTATTAGAAACATAAATAGATTGCTATTAATACAATTTCTAATTAATATTATATTAACTGGATTGATTATATTGATTGGGCCTTATATAATACTATTTATATTTGGAAAAAATTATCAATTATCCGCAAATATAATAAAATACCTTTCTATTATCTTAATAATAAGTTCATTTAATATATATACCTTAATATTGTATAGAAGAGATATGGAAAGATATTATCCAATATATGCAATAACAACCGCCCTAATTTCAATAATTACAGATATTATATTAATATCAAACTTTAAACTATCTGGAGCAATTGCTTCAGCAATATTAGCAAATGTATATATTGGATTAATAAGTTATATTATATATGAAACAAAATTC
>JAWDMD010000016.1:0-10339 GCA_046536775.1 Candidatus Nanopusillus sp.
TTATGTTATTAACAATATTTCCCCTTGCATCAATATTCTTAGGAAATATGTTTAGTCCCCCAGTTTTGTTTATATTATTCGATATTTTAATACCACTTATAGCATTTTATTCGATTAATTACGCAATTTCTTCGAAAATAATTAATGTTTTTTCAAATGATGATATATATTTATTCTATTATTTAAGGAAAAAGGATTTAACAAATAAATTAATATCGGTAGCTAGTGGAATTTCGGTAAGTATACTACTATTTTTTATAATCTTTTTTGTAATATATCAATATTTATATAAATTTGATATTTCAGGAATATTATTATCAGAATTTTTAGTATTTATAATGGGTTTGTCCATTTCAGTAATTGCTTTTATTTATTATTCTCATTATAAGGATTTATATAAAAATTTAGAAAGAATAGGAACAGATTTACCATCGTTTTTATTATCTTTAAGTTCAGCATTGAATGAAGGTTATCCACTTGAAAAGGCAATGATATATATTTACTCTAAATATAAAGGTAGTCCAATAGGAGATTTTATATCAAAAATATATCAAAACTTAAGGGCAGGTTTATCATTTTATGATTCAATATTTGATATTGAATATGGAGCTCTATCTAAAATTCCATCATCGCAATTGAGAGCTGCAATGGAACTATTATATGAAGCTAGCAGTCAATCTCCTACAGAAGCTTCTATTATAACAGGTATAATTGCAAAATATTTTTTATTAATATCAAAAGTAAAAGAGAGAATTAAAGACCTTGTAGCAGAAGATTTATCTCAATTAAAGTCTCTATTGAGAATTTTAGGTCCAGTTATTCTAGGAATAATAAGTGCAGTTAGTGTAATGGTTATAGAAATTTTATATAAATTGTCTTTTCAATTTAATCAACTATCTAATTTAACATCATCTAATTCTAATGTTTCTCAATATGTAAACTCATTACCAAATATTATATTTAATATATTTAACCTAAATTCTCTCATATCTCCCGATTCAATGATAATTATAATTGGAATATTTAATTTAGCAATAGCTTTTGTAATTACATATGCAATTAATAGTATAGAAAATAGTGGGGATAAATTGGGATTTTATTATTATTTATATAGATATTATATAATTAATATATTAATATTCTTTATATTTTCCACTTTATCTACAATAGGATTATATATGTTTATACAGGGAATATTAAATATTAGCCAACTTATCTAAATTTTTTATTAGAATATCAATTGTTATTCCATTTATATTATTATCTATTACATCATCAATCAATCTTGGACATGCAGAGAAGATCCAGAAATCTATATATGGAAAATTTAATAATTGTAAAATATCGATTGTATCTCCAATAAATAAGTATACATTTTTTCCAGATTTTTCTAATTTATCTCTAATTTTTGATGTCTCTACATAATAATATTGTCCAGGCTTTATCGATAATATTATACCAATGTTCTTTGAATTCTTTAATTTATTCAATAGAAATTCTAAAATTTTATCAAAATTATAATCTGGTTCATAAACTTTTATTTCTCCATATATTGGATCATAGACAATTACATGTTTCTTTAATTTTCTTATAATATTTTCTGCATGAAATTTTCCATTTCCAATTAATAATACTGTATCTATATCATTTATATTTGCAGGTTCTGAATAACATCCCAAAACATTTATCCCATATAATTCTTCTTTTAATATTATTTCATAATCTTCCTTTAATATCTCATATATTTTCTTAGCATATTCTGAATATTGCGTTAAAGATGTTAGAGCGAATTTTTTTGGTAAATATTTTTTTAATTCATCCAAATTTTTAATTTCTTTTAATTTATATCTTGTTGGTATATTTATTATATCCATCAAACTTATAATTTAAAAAACGAATAAAAATCTAATGATAGATGTTATAAATGCGAAGAAACTTGCAGAAAAATATAAGAAATTATATGGAAAATCTATAATATTAAAAAAGGATATAAATGGGTACACTCCCCCATCAAATTTAATTAGTTCAATTAATTATCCAAAATTATCTTTGGGTGTTTTGACATCTTATAATGAAAATATAGAATTATATGATAATCCAATATATTGGGCAAAAAATAATATAGATGTTGAAGAAATTATAAAGAGTAGAGTAAGTTTAATAAATGCAAAGAAAATTGTAGGTGCAAATTTACCAAGAAAAAATGATAAATTATATAATGAAATTTTAGATTCAATGTTATCAGTTAAATCGATAAATTTGGAAATATATTTAAATAAAATAAGTGAAAATATGGAAATTTCAAAGATAATAGGGTTATATGGGTATTCTGGAATAATAGATAAAATAAAGATAAATGAAAACCCAAAGATACCAAATGATATATATAAAATAGAGGAAATGAAGTCGGAAGATTCTATATATTTTCTATATAAATCTGGAATGTCAGATTATTATTTATCAAGATTATTTTCAATGGGTTTCTTTGGATATAAGATAAATAAAAAATTAGTTCCAAGTAAATGGGCAATAACAGCAGTTCATGAAATTTTAGAGAAAAAAATAAAGGAAGAAATAAAAGATTATTCTAAAATTAATGATAAATATTATTTATTCTATTATTCTTTATATGGAAATGATTTTTATGGGGTATTTTTTCCAGGTAATGGAAATTCCGAATTGATCGAGACATTAATACCAGGTTCTGTATATAATTTAAACTCTAAATATAGTATAATTGGTAGAGATGATGAATCTGGTGGTTATAGTGCTTTAAAATTATCTTTTGCAGAATTTATGAGAAATTATAAAATGACTGGAAATTTGGTTGTATTTAGATTTGTAACAAAAGAGTATAAAGTTCCTTTGGGCGTTTGGGTTGTTAGGGAAGGAACTAAATATATGTTAAATAATTTAGTAGAAAAATTTGATAATTATAACGAACTAATAAAATATCTAAGTAATAAATTTATGAATAAATATAATGTTTCGGTATATAAATTAAGAAAATATAGTAATTTATTGAGTCAGAAATCAATTTTTAATTTTATTTAAATAATATTTTGTTATACTATCTCCATAATAATGTATATTTTCTACTATCTTTCCTTTTTCCATTTTAATGGCATCATTACTATCATATAATACTCTTCCAATTGCTAATAATTTATTATCTTCAGATATTATCAATATTATTTCATCCTTTTTGAAATCTGAAAATTCAATTATTCCTGGTCTAAATACATCCGCACCATTTAATATTTTCTCTTTTGCTCCAATATTTACTTTAATATAATTCATATTTGCTTCACATTCATTTATCAAAAATATTGTTGGATATATTTTTTTATCTTTTATAAAAGCTATTGGAATATTATTATATATATAAATATTGTTTTCTTCATCTAAAAAAACATTTTCATTTTTTAATTTTTCGCATTCTATCTTATAATTGTTTTTTAATACCTCTATTAAATCTTTTCTTGATTTTTTATCTAAACTTTTCATAGAAATATATATAAGTATTTAGTTTAAAAATTAATAATGGTTAGCTTTGATTACAAAACGCCAAATTTGCTAGAAATAATATTATTGGTAGGATTTTTTATTAATATGGTGTTCGGATACCTTTTATTGTTCAAAAGCATAGAACTTCCAGTTGCACTACAAAGTTCAGCTGCCGTAGTTATAACAGCTTTATTTACATGGTTGGGAGTATTATGGTTATCTGTAATTGCAATATTAATAGAGTATACTAGAAAGGATGTAATAGAATTAAAGGAAAAGCTTGAAAAGAATAAATAATTATATTTTTAGTTTTAATTCAACAATATCTTTATCTTCTAATTTATAATTTAATCCAGCTCTTATAATCTTATTTTCTCTAATTATCTTTGCATATCTAAATTTATCTATCCACTTTTTATTTATCTTTTCAATGAAATCTTTTATAGTAGAATCCTCATTTAATATAACACAATGATCGGAATCTATTGGTTTTACCCTTATTAAATCTAAATCTTTAATCATAGTTTCCAATATTTCTTGTAAATTTATATCTTTAAAATCATTAAATTTATTATATATTATTTTATATTTATTACTTGGAATTGTACTAAATTCAATTACTCCTTCGGAAAACTCATTTATTCTTTCTAATTGTTCTTTTATATTTCTTTTTTCATCTAATATTAATATATAATAATCTGATAATGATAAAATTGATCTAAATTTTCTTTCAAATGTGGATGGGATTTCAACAAATTGATAATATACACAATTATAAAATATGGTACCAATTGCAGGATTTATTGTAGAAAAGGGAATTTCACTTACTTCAACATTTGCGTTTGTGAATTTCCTTAAAAAATAGCTTTTTCCAGAGTTTTCTATTCCCAATATGCCTATTAAAATATCACCAGATTTTTCTATTAACTTTATGCCACTACCTCCTTTTTTATATTTACCTCCTTGAATTATTTTTTCATATTCTGATATTTTTTTATTTATCCATGCAATTAAATGTTCAGATCCTTTGTGTTTTGGAGCAGTTTTTAACATTTCATATAAATATTTTAATTTTTCTTCTGGAGTTTTAGAATTTTCATATTTTTCTTTGGCAGCATAAAATTCCGGCCCCGCATTTGTTACCATATTATATGTAATCTCTTATTTGAATAAAAAATTACTGGTATATGTAATTTCTTTAATATCATCCTTAAATTTTTATCTAGTGTACATACAATAAATTTATCAGATAAGGCTGTTTTTATTATAAGTCTATCAGTTTTTTCATAATTTTCTTTTGTCTCTATAATATTTATATTATTCTTTTTTATATATTCTAATACTAAATTATATGTTTTTTTCCATTTTTCAGATTTTGAACTATTTATTTTATTTTCAATTTCAATAATATTCTTTCTTAATGTATAAAATCCATCATATTCAATATTATTCCTCACTAGAAAATCTTTTAATTCATTTATTACATCAAAATTCTCATAAAATGGAATAAAAAATATGTTTGTATCAATTAATATCTTATATTTCATAATAATTTACCAATTGCAAATATCTTCCATCTTTTATTAATATTTCTTAATATTATTACTTTATCATCTTTATATCCTAGAACTGGTTTATTTAACTTTATGGTAATTACATTTCCTTTCTCTATATTTTTTATAATTCCATCAGAAATTATATTATACAAGCCTACTATTACTGTTTCTCCTTTTTGAATTCTTTCATTTTCATTAAATAGTTCTTTTATTATTTCATATTTTATCCTTATTTCATCATATTGTGGGGGTAATTTATTTATATATCCAGCAATTTGACCTGCTAATGTATCGTCTTTTGTAACTGAAGGATCTAAACTTGTTCCAATTCCAGCAGTTCCCTTTGGTAATATTTCTTCTACGTCGCGATTACCTTGTTTTAATGAAACTATCCTTGTTTTTATAGGAACCCATTTATTATTAATAAATAATCCAGGTCTTACTTCTATCTCATCATTTAATTTTAATTTACCCTTTAGTAAACTTCCTCCACAAACACCTCCAACTAATTTTTCTATATCTGTACCTGGTTTATTTACATCAAATGATCTTGATATTAAAAATATTGGATCTGAATTTTCATCTTTTTCGGGTTTTGGTAAATTAGCCAATTCTTCTAATAAGTAATTTATATTTACATTATTTATTGCAGATATTGGAATTATTTTTACTTTATTCTTATTAATATTTAATTTGTCTAGTAAATTTAATATTTCTTGATAATTCTTCATTGCTTCTTCTTTCGTTACTAGATCAATTTTATTTTGTACAATTATTAATGGTTTATTTCCTAAATACTTAAATGCTACAAGATGTTCCAATGTTTGTGGTTGTGGGAATGGCTCATTTGCAGCAACAACTAATATAGCAGCATCGACAATTGCAGCACCTGTTAACATTACCATTAATAAGCTCTCATGACCAGGTGCATCTACAACAGATATTTTTCTAATTGGTTTATTTTCTTTATCACATACTGGACATGTTTTTTCTGTAAAATATCCATGTTTTTCACATTCATATATTGTAAAATCTGCATATCCCAATTTTATTGTTAATCCTCTTTTTATTTCTTCAGAATGTTTTGATAGCCATTGATTTGTTAGTGCTTTTGCCAATGTTGTTTTTCCATGATCAACATGTCCTAATATTATTATTGATAGATCAGGATATATTATATCATCCATTCACTTATTTTTAATAAAAAAGTTAAAAAATAATAATTTTTAGATAAACCTATATATTGTTTTATCTCCTTGATCCAATAAATCTATACCAACTTTTCTTAGTTCTTCTCTTATTTTATCAGATAATTCATAATTTTTGGTTTTTCTTAATTCATTTCTAATATTTATTATTATGTTTAATAAAATATTTGTTAGATTTTCTTTACTCTCTTTTCCGTAAAATATATCTTCCCATAATCCATAGATCCTTGATGCAATATTATAGAAATTATATGAAGTAAGGTATAATGTAAATGTTTCGGATCCAATAACATTTTTATTTATATAATTTGTTGCTTCTAATAATATTCTTGTAGCTTCTCTTGTATTGAAATCGTCTTTTATACTATCTATAAATTCTTTTTCATAATTTAGCAATTCTTTCCATATCTTTATTTTGTTATCATCTAAATAAAATGTTCTGTCCAAACTATCTATTTCATTTATTATTGTTTTAATTGTTGAACTTATATATCTATGGTTTTCTTTTGCTTGATTTATACTTTCTTCATTTATATCAATTGGTTCTCTATAATGATAGGACCCAATATAAAATCTAGTAATATCTTCTCCATATTTATCTAAAAAATCTTTTGCAGGTATTATATTTCCCAAACTTTTACTCATTTTTTCTCCTCTAATTTTTATAAATCCAAAATGTAACCAGTATTTTACCCAAGGATGCTTATTAAATCTAGCTTCTGATTGTGCAATCTCATTTTCATGATGTGGAAATATTAAATCTTGACCTCCGGAGTGTATATCAAATTGTAATCCTAGATATTTTGATGACATTGTAGAACATTCAATATGCCAACCAGGTCTTCCTTCTTCAATTTCCGTATTCCAGTATGGTTCATCTTCTTTTTTAAATTTCCATAACGCAAAATCATATGGATGTTTTTTATCTCCTAAAAATTCTGTTTCTTGTTCCCATTGTTCTTTTATTGTTCCAGACAATTGTCCGTAATATGGATATTTGTCTATATCATAATATATACTATATTTTCCTTTGTATGCATATCCTTTATTTATTAAATCTTTTATAAAATCTACAATATCATTAATATGTGTTGTAACTCTTGGATTTATATAAAATGGTAAATTATCTAATCTTTTTATTTGTTCTAAATGATATTTTATATATTCTTCAGGTATTTTTTGCCAATCGTTTAATAAATTTAGTTCTCTTGCTTTTTTTATTATTTTATCATCTATATCTGTAAAATTGCTAATTGCTATATCTATGTATCCAAAATATCTAAATATCCTTCTTATAATATCTAGAGAAATTTCTGATCTTAAATGTCCTATATGTGATGTATCATATGGTGTTATCCCACAATGATATATTTTTACAAAAGGGAATTCTATTGGCTCAAATATCTCTTTTTTCTTTGTTAATGTATTATATATATAAATTACACCGATTGTCGCCCATTTTCAAATAATTATAAAAAAATATTTAAAAAGATATTTTGAATATTATACGAATGAATAATTTATTTAAGGATATGATAAAAAGTAAAATTGGAATTATTTTAATTATAATATTTTTTATAATTGGCTATTTTTATATTAAATCAATATTCTTAGGTTTGTCATTATATCCAATTTATATAAAAATTCTTGCATGTTCATATGTAATTTTATTTTCTTTAAATTTTGCTTTAATATCTTTTATGATAATTAATTATAGGAAATTCTATACAGGAAATATTTTATCATTTATCTCTGCAATATTTGGTTTTGCTGGATTTCAAGCATGTTTAGTTGGATGTAGTATGGGTTCTTTTGCAGTTTTGGTTGCAACACTTGCCCCAATATTTAGATTGAATATATTTGAATTTGGAGAAATTCTATTAATTGTTAGTGATATTTTGTTTATAGTCAATTTAATATTTTTGTTGGGATTGAATAAAAGAAAAGATGTTAAAAAATTAAAAGTTTCTAAAAATAATAAAGAAGATTCTTGCTGCTGTTGTTGATAATGCTAATATAATATATTTCTCTAAAATTTAATTAATTTAATATATAAAAAGATTTGATGTCACTAATTATTTAATTGTAAATATAATCTCTTATATTTTAAAATTTTAATAGATATAAAATAAAATACGCGGCGGTGTCCGAGAGGCCAAAGGAGATCGGTTGAGGTCCGATTGGATAAGATCCGCCAGGGGTTCAAATCCCCTCCGCCGCACTTAAAATTTTATTTTTTTATAATTCTAAGTATTGTTAGATTTACTAATTTATTCAATCCATCAATTATCATAAAATATTTATTACCTAAGATATAAATAATATTTATATGAAATCTATTTCCCCAATAATAGCATCAATATTAATTATTGTTATTACAGTTGCAATTGCTGGAATTTTTTATGCATTTACTTCTGGTATGTTTGGTTCTTTAACCCAATCATCATCTCAACAAATTCAACAGCAATCTCAAATAACATCATTTACAATAAATACTATATATTGTTCAAATAATATATTATATTTTGATATTTATAATAAAGGAAATATACCTATTAATATAAATAATTCTCAAATAATATTTACTGATAATTATGGAAATACTATATCGGTAAATGGAAGTAATATTATATGTAATAATAGAAATATAATACCTTCTGGAAGTAATAGTTTATGTTATATAATAAATAATTATTTCTGTTATTATAGTTATACAGATTATATTAAAAGTACTAATTTTGTATATAATGGAATAAATTATAATTATGAGATATTAAATAATAATAAATTTAATATAATATATCTTCCTAATTCTAGTAGTTATCCAATGATAATATATAATACTCAATCTATTTCAACTCTATCTCCATTTCAACAAGATATAGCAATATGTAATGGAAATATTAATGTAGGTTCTAATTTTGCTTATGTAAATAATGCAACACTATTTAATGAAATAAATCCAAATGGACAAAATGTATTATTCTTTAATCCAAATAGTAATCAATTACTTTATTATTCATGGTATGAAGGTCAATTAAGCAATGGAAGTACATATTGTGATGTATGGTGGATAAATATACCTCAAAGAATTCTTGCTAATTCAAATGTAACTATTTATATGTATATAGGAAATAGTTCTTCAAATTATTATTCTCAATATTATCCATATGTAGGAGAAACACCCCAATTATCTCCAACATATGCAGAATATGATAATGGAAATTATGTATTTAATTACTATTGGGATTTTGCAGGTACAAGTTTACCAAATAATTTAATTTGTACAGTACTGAGTAATCCTTCAGGAGCTTCAGGATCATGTTCAGTTAATAATGGGGTTTCAGTAGTTAATACAAATGGTTATGATTTTTGGGTTGGTGATTATATGATTACATATTTGTATTATAGTCAACTAATATCAATACCCACAATTGTGGAAGCGAAAGTTATATCTTTAACAGGAAATTCTGGGGATAGCGGATGGACAAAAGCCGGAATACTTTATCAAAATCAGGTAACTGATTCATCAACCCTGAATGGAGAAGTCGATATGATAGTTACTGATGGAGCTGGTTATGCAATTCAATGGCAATCTGAAACTAGTTATATAGCGCCAACAGATAATTATAATGGTGGTAGTATAATATATCCTACGATTATTGCACTAGTATTTCCAAATACAAGTTATGCCTGTGGATTTTATGGAAGCTCTCTAGGAGTTTTATCTCAAGAGGGTAACTGTGTAACTCCCACCTCTAGGGCATCACAAGGATATATCGGATTATTTGTTACGTCTCATAATAGTAATGGATTATCTTCAAGTGCTGTTTTTCAATACTTATTAGTTAGGGCATATCCTCCAAATGGAATAATGCCTTCAATTTATATTAGTTAATTTTCTGCTATTTTCAATACTAAAATAAATTTTTATTTTTCATAGTATTTATTTAGTTTATGATAGTAATTGTTGTAGGAGTACCAGGTGTTGGAAAAACTTCAGTAATTAATGAAGCTAAGAAATATTTAAAATATGAATTTAAAGTTGTAAGTACTGGAGATATTATG
>JAWDMD010000017.1:0-10325 GCA_046536775.1 Candidatus Nanopusillus sp.
TCATCAATACCAATCAATATGCAATTATACATAAATATTTTTATTATAAGAAATTATTATAATGTTATGTTAATATTATATTCAAAATATTTATTATATCATAACGATCCAAACCATATAGAAAATAATAGAAGATTATTAGTAATAAAAAAATTGATAAAAAATGATTATAAGAAAATAGGAAGAATAAGGAAAGATATATACAGATACATAAATTATGCACATAGTTGGAAATACATTAGGATGATAAAAAGAATGTGGAAAGATTCATATAAAAATAATAGGATTATTTATTTAGATTCTGATACATATATATCTCCTTTATCATTCTATTCCATCCTTAAATCTGTTGAAGGTGTACTAAAAAGTATAGAAATAAATGATAAATATATCTTTATACCTACAAGACCACCGGGCCATCATGTTCCAAGAAATCCATTAAATAATAATAAGTCTCTTGGCTTTTGTATATTTAATAATATTGCAATTGCTGGAATGTATGCAAGAAAAAGGTATAAAAATGTATTAATCTTTGATATAGATCTTCATCATGGAAATGGAACTCAAGATGTAATTGAGAATAAGAAAAATATTTATTATATATCTACTCATGCAAAAAACATATATCCAAATACTGGTTTAGAATCTGAAAATAATTACTTTAATTTTCCATTAGATTTTAATATAGATGATAATTATTATATTGATTTATTAAAAAATGAAGTATTTCCTACAATTGAGGAAATAAGTCCAGAAATTATATTAGTATCTCTAGGATTTGATATGCATAAAAAAGACCCATTATCAGTATTTAATATTACATTAAAATCATATGAATACATTTTTAATTATTTAAAAAAATTCAATAAGGTTATATATATACTAGAAGGTGGATATAATGAGAGAGTAATTTATAATGGTATAAGTAGATTATTAAAAATATATGGATAATTTCTATTTAGGATTCTCAATAGCATCATTTCAAACAGAGGGAAATTATAATAATCAAGATTGGTATTATTTTATTAAAAAGGGAAAGTTACCAGAAATAGATAATGCCTGTAATTTATGGGAAAAATATCTAGATATAATTCCAATATTAATTGATCTAAATGCAAATGCTTTTAGATTTTCAATAGATTGGGCTAGAATATATCCCACTAAAAATAAGATAGATTATTATAGTATGAAAAAGTATGTAGAATTTACTGATAAATTAATAAAAAATAATATAGAACCATTTATAACCCTGTGGCATTATGTTAATCCCCTATGGTTTTATAATTTGGGTGGATGGGAGAATAAAGAAAATATAGAATATTTTGTTGATTATTCATATTTTATAATTGATACATTTTCGAAATTGGGAGTTAAGTATTTTATATCATTTAATGAACCATGGATATATATATTATCCTCTTATATCTTTGGTAAATGGCCCCCATTTAAAAAAGTAAATTCAATAGAAGATTTAAAGAATACAATAGTAATATTAGATAATATATTTTATGCAAATAAAGAATTATATAAAATAACTAAAGAATTTAATGTTTATTTGATATATACAGAAAATTTATCATTATTAAAATTACCATTTAACTTTTTATTAAAGGATATAATAAGTTCAAATATTAATTTAATATTTCCAAAGGAAATAGATTTCTATGGAATAAACTATTATGGTTTATATAAAGATATAAAGGATATATATGAAAGAAAGCCATCCTTTAGTGTATCTATATTAGATGATATTCTAAAGAATTTGGATAAGCCAATATTTATAACAGAGAATGGAGTAAATACTGAAGATGAATTTCAGAGGGTTAGAACTATTAAAAGATATTTACATTATTTTGTAAAAAACAGAAAAAAATATAATATAAAAGGATACTTTATTTGGTCTTTGATGGATAATTATGAGTGGGATTTTGGATATAATGCAAAATTTGGAATATTAAATAGAAATTTATCAAAAAAAGATTCATATTATGAGATAAAGGAAATATATAGAAAATTAAATCAAAAGCTTAATATATCCAAGTAAAGGTATTCTTAATATTCCTACCCCAATAATTCTATTTGGATCCATATTATTTTCTCCTTCAAATATTATTGGTCCTGGATTATTATCACCCATAATTATAAAGTTACTATTATTATAACCAACTATTCTATGAAAAATGTCCTCATTTTCATATATCGATGATCCTTTATATAAAATTACATCACCAATTTTTAAATATTGCGTATTAATTGGTAAAATTATTATTATATCTCCAACATACAGTCCATTTGGGTATGGAAATTGAGAAAATTCTTGTTGTGTAATGTTATATTGTTCATATTTTTGGAAATTAAAATAATAATGTTCCATGCTTGGTGATACTATTACTGAAAATAAAGGAGGGTATACAATTTGAATAATAAAATATACAATAAATATAAATAGTAGAAATAATATATCGCTTAAATAATCATCTCCAAAAAATATTCTTACTATTAGTTTCTTTATTTTTTCAATCATATACTCTCCATGTATATCCACACTTCACACATCTATAAAATTTTGTTTCACCTTCATCTCCAGCTCTTGTTTGAATAGACCAGAAATATGCCCCTTTATTTCCGCATTCAGGACATACAATCTCATTATCAATTGGATACAATTTATAATCTTCTTCCATAATTGTAATTTCTGAAGACTTATTTATATTTTCTGTAAGTAATAAAGAATTTGCATCTTTTACTTTCTCTTTATATCCACAATTTGGACATACCAAATAGTTATTTTCTTTCTTCATCAAGCTTCCACATTTTGGACAAAATTTCATAAGAATATTTTATATTGTAGAAATGTTTATAAACCTTCCACTTTTTTATTTATTCCCAAAAATATCCAAAATAAGGTAATGAAGAAGATGGCGATTGATATATTTATTTCAAATGAAAAATTATCTATAATATTTTCTAATTTATAATTAATAGTTTGATTTAATTGATTTAGTTCTTCATTTATTGTTGAATTTAAGTTATTTAAGAATGTTTGATTTACATATGTTAAATTGTTATATAATATATATGCTCCATTTATATCACCATTATTTTCTAAAATATTTATTGCTGTTTCATAACCACCAATATATGTATTCAACAAATTATATTCATATATCTGATATAGACCATTTATGTTTGAAACATAAAGATTTTCTAACTTATTATGTACAAATTGATTTACTATATTAATGAATATTGAACTGTTAAGAACAATGAATAAAATAGATAAAAAATAGATTAACATTGCAAAAAAGGAATATTCCTTTTTTATTATTTTAAATACAAAGAATAATAAAAATGTTATATATATGTTTATAAAATTATTAAACAATAAAAGACCAATAACATAATATATAATTCCAATAATTAAATAGAAGGCCTTATTTTCTACTTCTCTTGATAAATATGTTCCTAAATAGAATGTTATTAAAAAAGACATCAAACTAATCGATAAGATAAATAAAATACCATAATTTATTGTTGAGGATAATAGATTATTTATTAAATCTAGGGAGTATATATAGGAAAAGTATAAAGCTATAGAAGATTCTATATACAAAATTAATGATAATATATAATTTTTAATCATAAATTAGTTTTTTTAATAAAATTTTTAAAGATATTTTAATAAAGTATGAAGAATGGATTTATATCCAATAATATTGGGAATAATCCAAGGTATTAGTGAATGGTTGCCAATAAGTAGTAAAACACAAATTCTAATAGCTTCAAACTATTTACTAAATATTAGTGCGTCGATCGGATATACATTTGGATTATTTATGGAGATTGGAACTGTATTATCTGCTTTATTATACTTTAGGAATGATATATATCAAATATTAAGGGATAAAAAAATGTTATACTATATAATCATTGCAATAATTTTTACGGGGTTAGTTGGCGCTCCTTTATATATTATTTCTGATAAATTATTGGAAAATGCATATAATATATCCATACCAATGATAATTTTAGGATCAATACTTATTTTAGATGGAATCTATATATACTATACAAGGAATAAGATAAAAATAAAGGATAAAAAGGATCTTAATTTAAGAGATATAATTATTATTGGAATTGCACAGGGGCTTGCTGCTCTACCTGGTGTTAGTAGATCTGGAATTACAGTATCAACTATGTTATTAATGGAATATGATCCAAAATTTGCTTTTTCTCTTTCATATATTCTATATATACCAGCAGCCCTTGGAGCATTCTTTCTAACTATATTAGCTTCTAAATCTAATATCATGTATGTGACATCCAATATAGGATATTATGGAATTCTAACTGCAATAATTGTTTCATTCATAGTTGGTTATCTAACCATTGGTATCTTGATGAAATTAGCAAAAAGTAAAAAAATATATTATATCGACTATATACTCGGTAGTATAGCAATAATAGTTAGTCTAATAGGTTTGATATAGGTTAAAATATAATAATTTATATATTTGAATTAGAACATAATATACATGGATTGGAGAAAGCTTTTGTTAGGTATGTTAATGATACCAGCTATGTTAGAAATATATTCGCAGCAGCCAATAGTTGGATATCCAGTGGTAATAAATAATCAGATTAATATATCTAATCCAAATAGTTATGCGGTATATGAAATAGATATATATAATCCAACAAATTATACATATTATTATGATATTTCTCCATTATCCTCTCAATGGTTCTTTACCATAGGGGAAAATAATACAATGATTTCTGGATACTTATATCCTAATCAATTAGAGAACATAAAAATATATATGAGACCTCTAGGTTTTATTAATCAAATACCTGAAATAGTTGTATATTTGCATAATATAAATATTACCTCAGAATATTATTCAGATATAATTCAATTTACTCCATTATTGTATTATAATCAACCAACTATGACAAATTCAACCACAATTTTACCATTATCAGTAAACTTTGAATTATCTAGCTCAACAGCAACTCAAAATAGCTTTATATATCTAATAGGAATAATAAACAACCCAAATAATTACAGTCAAAATTTATCAATTAATATATCTTCAGATATCAATTTTTCGGCTTTTTATAATGAGACATTGAGTCCTGGAGTAAATATATATCAAATTCCAATATTTATATTGAATAATGTTTCTGTAGGAGATCACCAATTAGTAATATATTCAAATAATAATATATATTATCTAAATTTCACGGTTTTTCAATTAAATACAACCCCAATAATAGAAATAAATAAAAATGGATTAGAATATATAATAAATATAACAAACCTATATAATTATCCAATTAATTATACATACTATTTGCAAAGTTATTACGGAATATTTTCTACCTTTTATCCAAATCAATATTATACTGGTAATATAAATGGATCTAAATATGCTATATATAATGTATTTTTATTACCGGGACAATCTTATACAATATATGAAAACTTTAATTATCTATTATTAGCTGAAATTATAGCTTCAATATTGATAATATTATTTGTAGTATTCTATGTACTATTAAGAGATAATGTAGAGATATCAAAAGAAATATTGAAGATTGATCTAGATAAAGAAACTGTAGATATAACAATAAATATAAAAAATAAGAGTATATTTCCATTAAATCAAGTTAAATTAATAGATAGAGTAAACGCACCATTAAAAGTAAAAGAATATAAAATTGTAGAACCATCCTCAGTTTATAAAGTAGATAGTAACTATAGCTTGAATTGGAAATTTGACAATATAAGAAGAAATGAAGAAATAGTTATTTCTTATACATTAGAAGCAAAAGATATAAAGGAATATAAAAATATAGAATTACCAAAAGCAGAACTAAGATATAAGTATTTAATTTGGGATAGGGTTAAATATTCTAATGGATTAATTATAAGAATTACGAAATAATTTCCACTTTTTAGTTAATCTTTAATCTTTTATTTTTAGGTATATATTATCTATATCATGGAAGATCTAAGAACTGGTTATCAAATTACCTGGTGTCCCGGATGTACGAACTTTGGTATATATACAGCAATAATTTCTACTTTAAAAGAATTGGAATCTGAGGGCAAAATTGATAGAAGGAAGATTGTATTTGCATCAGGAATTGGATGCGCAGCAAAGATACATAATTATCTAAATTTAAGTTCATTTAGTGGATTACATGGTAGAGCACTACCATTAGGGGTTGGAATAAAGATGGGGAATCCAGAATTAACTGTTTTAGTATTTCAAGGAGATGGAGATACATATAATGAGGGAATAGATCATTTTATTTCTTCATGTAAAGAAAATGCAGATGTGAAGTTATTTGTTCATAATAATCAGGTATTTGCATTAACAACGGCTCAACATACATTTACAACTGAAGAAGGGTTCTATTCAAAATCTTTAGGTATGAAAGTATTTGAAAAACCATTAAATCCTATTGCATTGGCATTAGTATCTGGCGCTTCATTTGTTGCTAGGGGATATGCGTTATGGGTAGATCATCTAAAGTATATAATGAAGGAAGCAATATTATATAAGGGATTTGCATTTGTAGATATAATCCAACCATGTACTGTTCAGCATGATACAAGGAAATATTATGAAGCACATATGTATAAATTAGAAGACGTTGGACATAATCCAACAAATTTTGATGAAGCATTAAAAAAAGCTTTGGAATATGATTATACATTAAGAGAAGATGCAAAAATTCCTGTTGGTATATTTTATAAAGTATCAAGAACTACATTGCATGAGGGATTGAAGGTACAATCTTTTTATAAAATAAATAGAGAATTGAATTTAGATGTTTTGAGCCAAATAACTGTATAAAAATTTTTACAATATATATTGTTTATGTATACGTATGAGTTTGATATAAAGGGTATAAAAGTAAATGAACTTGAAAATTTATTGAAAGAGAGAAATATAAAATATAGCAGAAATAAAAATAAAATAATTATTTATTATGAGGACTTTTATTTCTTATATAAATTTGATAAGTTTGTAAAAGGATTAAAGGCTGGTTTTGATATTAAAGAAATATTAAATATATTGGATAATGATTGGGATATATTAGAAATTGATTTAAAACAAGTATTTGAAAAGAAAATGAACCATATAATTAGAGTAAAGGGAAGAATTATTGGAGAAGAAGGAAAGGTGTTGGAAGAATTAAGAAATAGGACAAATGCTGACATAATTATTAAAGATAAATATATATACATACTTGGAGATAGCATTTCTTTGCAATCAGCATATGAAGGAATAAAAAGAATAATAAAAGGGGAAAAACATAGTACGGTATTCAATTATTTGGATAAATATATAAAAAATTTAAGGAATAAAGATAGGGAATTCGCAAGATATATCAAATAACATTTTAAAATATTAAAATAAATATTTTTTAAATGAAAGAAAAAAGTAAACAAAATGTTCAAGAAAATGAATTATATAAAAAATTTAAAAGAATATCTGTGGCAGAATTTTTTGAAAGAAATAGACATCTACTAGGATTTGATAGTCCTAGAAAAGCACTGCTAATTGCAGTAAAGGAATATGTTGATAATTCATTAGATGCATGTGAAGAATATAAAATACTGCCAGATATAAAGGTTGAAATAGATAAATTAGAAGAAGATGTTTATGAGGTAACTGTAGAAGATAATGGACCAGGTATACCATATGAAAATGTTCCAGAGATATTTGGTAGTTTTTTATTTGGTTCAAAGTTTCATAGATTTATATCAACAAGGGGAAAACAAGGCATAGGAGCCTCAGCAGTTACTTTATATTCACAACTTACAACAAAAGAACCTGTAGAGATTATTACAAAAATGAAAAATAAAGAAAAAGGAATAAGATATAAAGTAAAGATTGACGTAAAAACAAATACTCCATTAATTGTAGAAAAAGAAGAAATTGAGATGAAAAAAGAGAGCGGAACAATTATAAAGGCAAAGATAATGGGCCAGTATATAAAAGGTAAGCAATCTGTTGATGAATATATTAAATTAACCGCGTTGATAAATCCGCATGCAAATATAATTTATAAAAATCCAGATGGAGAAAAATTTACTTATAAAAGAATAATAAATGAGATCCCAGAACTAAAAGAAGTAAAGCCACACCCTTATGGAATTGAATTAGGATATTTTGATAGATTAATAAAAGAAACAGATGAAAAAACATTACTAAATTTTTTAACTAAAACATTTTCATCTGTAGGACAAAATACTGCAGTAGAAATACTAAAAAAAGCAAAAATAGATCCCGATACAGATCCGAAGAATTTAAATGACGATCAGATTATAAAGTTATATAATGCATTACAAAATGCAAGATTAAGAGCAATTCCATCAAAATATATCGTAACTCTTGGTAGAGATATAATATTGAAGAGTATGGAAAATATACTTAAGCCAGAATACATGGCTGCAATAAGAAGAAAACCAGGATTGTATAGAGGTATACCATTTATAGTAGAAGTTGGAATTGCATATGGTGGAGAAATGACTGAATTTCAATATTATAGATTTGCAAATAGAGTACCATTATTATATAAACCTGGAGAAGATGCAATAACACATGCATTAAGGGAAATTAATTGGAAACATTATGGATTCGAGATTGAAGGGGAATTTCCAAAAGATCCAATGGCAATATTGGTTCATGTTGCATCTGTTTGGTTACCATTTACTTCGGAATCAAAAGAAGCAATTGCACCATATGATGAAATAATAAGAGAGATTGAATTGGGAATTAAAAATGCTTTGAGAGAATTATCAATATATATTAAGAAAAAGAAAGCTTTAGAAACAATTGGTGATAAATATAAAAATTTATATGGATATGGATTAGAAATTATAGATTCTTTAAGTTCTATATTAGATATTGAAAAACAAAATGTAGAAAAAAGAATAAAAGAAAGGATAAAGAAGGAATTAGTAAATGATATATATGAAATATTAAAATCTGTTAAAGAAGTAAAAACTTATTTAAAAGAAGGAAAAGAAGATAGAGCAGTAGCATTAATTAAAAATATGCTAAAAGATGCTGTAAAGGTCAATCTATTAAGTGAAAAAGAATTAGAGGATACAATAATAGAAGTAATAAATGATGCCAAAAAGAATAAGTTGAGCTTATTAAATTAACTTATAATAAAATAAAATGGTCCAATATACAGAAAAATTATCTAGAGAAGAAGTTTTAGATAGAATAAAAAAGTTAGCTGATGAAATATATAATGAATTTTCTTCTGGAAATCCATCAATAAAGCTTGCCGTAAGGGGTAATATAAAAAATATTGAATATGATGAAAAAAGGGATATAATTACTTTAAAAGAAAAAATTGGATCTAGGGAATTCTTTAATTTGGGTCATGTAAGAAGATTTATGCAAACATTATTAGTTGCTTCTTTAGCAAAAAAATTAGTAGAAAATGATAAAACTGCAAGCTTAAGAGAAGTTTATTATCAATTAAAACATACAATACTAATATTAAATGTAAATACAATAGAAGAACAAGAAGAATCTGATGCAGTAATTGAAGATCTAGAAAGAGCAATAAAAGCAATAAGAGAACAATTTCATATAAAAGCTGAAGGAAGAGGTGCGATATATGGGGATATATATTTAAGGGATAGAAAAAGGGGTGATGAATGGAATTGTTCAAAATTGGGAAGAGGTGGTTGGAGTGTTCCATCAACAATTGAGGATATAGAAATTGGAGATGTAAATGCTGATTTTGTTTTAGTGGTTGAAAAAGAGGCAATGTTTGATAGGTTAATTGAAGAAAGATTTCCAGAAAAACATCGTGCAATATTAGTTACTAGTAAAGGTCAACCTCCAAGAGGTGTTAGAAGATTAATCCATAGACTAAGAAAGGAGAAAAATTTACCAGTTTATGTATTTACAGATGGAGATCCTTGGGGATTCTATATATATTCTGTAATTAAGAGGGGATCTATGAATCTATCACAATTTTCTGAACTATTGGCTACACCAGATGTTAAATTTATAGGAATGACAATTGATGATATAGATGAATACGATCTAAGAAAGAAAGGAGCAGTAATAAAATTAAATCAAAGAGATATAAAAAGAATAAATGAAATAGCAAATTATCCCTGGTTTAAGAAATCCAAAGATTGGCAAAGACAATTTAGAAAAATGTTAGATTATGGAATAAAAGTTGAGCAGGATGCATTAGCAGCAAATTCATTAGAGTTTGTTGCAGATAAATATTTACCAGATAAATTAGAACATCTAGAAAAAATATTAAGTTAA
>JAWDMD010000018.1:0-9184 GCA_046536775.1 Candidatus Nanopusillus sp.
CCTCCCCCTCGAGCGCGCGGGCCCAGCCGGCGCCGGGGTCCTCGAACGCGTCCTTCCACACCAGCACGGGGCGCCCCAGGCGCAGGGCGGCCCGCGCCGCGGCCGTCACACCGTCGCGGCCAGTCGAGCTCACCACTATCACCGCGTCCGCGAGGAGCGCGAGCAGCGAGTCGGCCGCCGCGACGTCCACCCTGTTGTCCAGCGGGGGCGACGGCGAGAGCAGGAGCCCGTTCTCGCGCAGCGCCGCCCTCAGGAACGGGTCGTCCCCGGCGAGGTCCTGAACCGGCGACGGGGATATCCCGACCGCGCTGAGCTCGCGGGCCGCCATCGCCACGTGCAGCGCGACGCGGTCGAGCGGGCGGAACGTGCACCCCGCGACCGCCGCCGGCGCCTCGGGGGACCCTATGACCGCCACAAGAGGCCGCGGCGCGGCCGGCCCGACCGGCCCCTCCCACCACACGATGCTAGGGGCCGCCTCGGCCTCCCTCCCGCTGGGCCTCCTCCCGAGGAGGGCCTCTATCGAGACGGCGTGCACGGGCTCCATGCTCTCACCCCCCAGGTGTCAACGTGATCGCGGTCCCGGAACCGATGATCGTCACCGAGAACGAGCTGGGCCACGCGCCCGTGTACGGCACGGTGTACGTCAGGACGGCCGGCGAGTCTGGCGGGATGGTGCTGGCGGCGTTCCCATCCACGCTCAGCTGGAACTGCCCGCCCCCGAGCGTGTATGTGTTCCCCGCCACGTACGTCACCACCTCGCTCGGCGTGAAGGGGGAGGTTCCGTAGCTGTAGAGGTACAGCGTCACCTGCGTGCCGCCGCTCACCGGGGTCGCGGTCCAGTAGGTCAGGCTGATGCCCACGCCGGCGGACTGCGCTGATTGTGAGACAGCGCTGGCCGCCGACTGCGACGCCGCTTGGTAGCGGAGGTAGAGCGGGTAGACGGCGGCCGCGAAGACCACCATGACTATCGCGATCAGGATGATCGCGGAGAGCATCTCGGAGACGGCCGCGCGCCTCACACAGGCGCGTGCCGTGGCGCTTTTTAAGGCGCCCTTGAAAGCGCCGATTCAGTTCGGGACTCGCGGCTATTATGAGTAAGCATTATCTATTACCAGAGCAGCATACAAGTTGGTATGGCCGAGGTGGCGGGAAGGATAAAGCTCGGCGATGGAACCGAGCTGGAGCTCAGAATAATGATACTTGGTATCAGGGAGGCCGGATTCTCGCCCTTCGGCGGTGTCAACTTCAGTGTGAAGGCGGTGGGCGGGATCATCACGAAGGACGTGCCGGAGAATCTCAGGAAGGCCGTCGCCGACAAGCCGACCGCCCCTCAAGAGCCGCCCCAGGATGGATGGGAGCTCGTCGATATCATGGAGCAGGCGCCCGCGATCGCGGAGGAGTCCATCACCTCGTCGCGGGGGAGATTCACCGTGAGGGTCGCCGCCGAGGCGACGATGGTCGCGCGCAACCTGAACTACCGGGTCGTGTTCGGGAACGCGAACGAGCCCCTGTACTGGGCCACGTGGGTGTACAAGATCACATGGAAGCCCGAGGTGAGTGGCAAGTGAGCCGTCTGAGGGAGGCCTTTGGACCCATTCCGGAAATTTCGGCGGATCAGAGCTACGAGCTGCTCTCCAGCGGCGTCCTCACGAGCGCCTCAACGGCCACCGGCTCCGACCAGTGGAGGGCGATGGGGCCGAGCGGGCAATCTGTGAGCGGTGAGATCGCAAGCATCGAAGTGCTCGCGAGCGCGCAGTGGGTCGTGCTCAGTCCCACTCTCGAGCCCTCAAAACCATTTCCAAGAGCATCGCTATCGTATGAGGCGTCCACGGCGGATCCAATGTCGGAAGCGTACCGCATAATGAACGAGGTCTCCGGGAGGCGCGTCGTCGATGTGAAGGTCGAGCCCACCGAGCCGCCCTTGGACCGCTTCGGGCCCATAGTGACCGTGACGGTCGACGCGAACGCGAGGGAGGCCCTCGAGATGTGGGTGAGGGCGGCGCGGGAGGTCCGCGGGAAGGGATTCATACTGGATGTCGCATGGACCGGGAAGACCGACGTGAGCACTGAGGAGTTCATCGAGTTTTCCGCGCGCGCGCAAGTTAGGATGGGCATACCACCGGTCATCCTCGATGATGACCAATGATGTTAAAACGACAAGCCTCGCCCTTCAGGGCGGGGAGGGGGTCAGCATCCCGTGGGAGCGTGAGGAGGGTGAGGAGGCGCGCCCGAGGTGAGATCCGCGGAGATGCCCCTCACCGTGCCCAGGTCGTACTTGGACACTAGCGTGGTGATCTCCCTGATAACCCTCGATAGCTGCTATGAGAGCGCTAATAACCTCGTGGAGGAGGCCCCAAAGCCGCATTGTGTGTCGACGTGGACTCTGGCCGAGGCCTTGGGCCGGCTCTCGGAGGGGATTAGGAGCGGAAAGAGCTCCCCCGGATACGAGTTCCTAAGGGAAGGGATGGCCAGACGGGGGATCCCACCCCTCTCCTCGTCCCTTGAGGTCTTCACATATCTCACGAAAGAGCTCTCCGCGTGGGTTGCCGAGAATGGGGTCGAGGTCTGCGACGACCCCATCGATGACGCCGAGCTGAAGGTGGGGAACCGCTCGGTGAGGGCCTTCTGGGCCATTCGCGACGCCGCCGAGCTGGCGGCCCGCTTGGGGCTCAAGGCGAAGGACGCAATTCACTTGGCGTACGTCAGGCGGCTCCGTCCCGGCCCCCTCCTGACGGTCGACAGCGACTTCACGCGCATCGCTGAGTGGATACGTTCCTTGGGGATCGAGGTCCGCGGGCTCCCATGTAAGAAAAAGGAGGATTCCTGAGGGCGGAAAGGCCGGATCGGTACGGAGCCGGATCTTTTAAGGCGCCCTTTTAAGGCGGCGCGGCACGCGCGGCCGTGGAGAGGCTCTCGGACCGCGACCTCCTGGGGCACGCGATGGTGATAGGGGCCACCGGCTCGGGGAAGACCAACTTCCTGCTCTACACCATGCACCACATACACAAGAGCATGGACGCGGCCGTGATCTTCGTGGACCCCCATGGCCAGGCGTCGCTCGACCTCGCGCGTATGATACCGGAGACCCGGGTGTTCGACCCCACCTACTCGCCCTTCGGCCTCAACCCACTGGAGCTCGGGCCCTACTCCTCGAGGGAGGACCGCGCGCTCATGGTCCAGCTCCGCGTGGGCGAGCTCCTCAGGATAATGGAGGACCTATTCTCGGTGACCGTCGACCGCGCCCCGAGGCTCCTCTGGATCCTGCGCGGCGCGCTGCTCTACCTCTACACGCTCACCGACACCCCGACCTTCTTGGACCTCTACTACCTGCTCACGGACCTGATGGGCATGGACGAGGGGGAGGCGGCCGAGTTCCTGGAGGGCGCCGGGCTGGACGACGAGACCGTGAGGCGCACGCTGGAGGCGATATCGAAGCTGGAGAGCGCGGCATTCACGGCCGTGCTCAACAGGATCTCTAACTTCGTGCTCCCCCCGGGGTCGCTCACAGCGAAGACCTTCTGCAGCAGGCGCACGACCGTGCCGTTCGCGGAGCTCCTGAGGCCGGGCTCGATATCCGCGTTCCGCCTCCCGACGTATGCGCTCCCGGAAGACTTCCGCCGCGTCGCCACGTCGACAATAGTGATGGACGTCTACTTCGAGGTCCAGAGGCGCTTCCGCTCCCTGGAGCTGGGAGGGGGCGGGGTGTCCTCATTCTCCGGGGGGCCGGCGCCCGTCTACTTGGTGATAGACGAGTTCCAGAACGTGGCGGACCTGGACCTCCTGAAGACCATACTCGCGGAGGCGCGCAAGTTCGGCCTCTACCTGATCGTGGCGCACCAGAACATAGCGCAGGTGAGGGAGGACCTCTTCCAGAGCTTCGCGGGGAACGCCGCGCTCGTGGTCTCGTTCCGCGTTGGGCCGGACGACGCGCTCAAGATGAAGCAGGTGCTGAACGTCAAGGACCAGGCCGTCCTCACCTCACTCCCCAACTACACCGCGATAGTGCGCAGGAACCCGGTCGGCGGCGGAATACTGACCTATTACATGCGGGTGCCGCGCGCCCCCGCGCCGGTCCTCCCGGAGGACGAGGTGCTCAAACGCCTGAGGGAGGCCCCGCCCACCGCGAACGAGGACCGCAGCATAGTCTACAGGCGCGCGATGGAGGGCGCCGCGGAGAGGTCCGGGAGGCCGCCGCTGACGCCGGCGCGCTGGGCGGTGCTGGCGGCCGTGCGCCTGGGCATGGCGACCACCTATAAGGCGCTGGTGGACCTCATGTACCACCGCTACGCGTGGGACGAGAGCGTGACCCTGTCCGCGATAAACTACCTGATGGACTCCGGCCTGCTGGTCGCGGCCGGGGCCAGCGCCGACACCGAGTACGAGGTGACCCGGGAGGCTGAGAGGTACTTCCACAGCGCGGTCGCGGGTCCCCGGGCCGGCGGGCCGGTGCACAACGCGATAGTCCGGAAGCTCCTGCACGACTACTGGGAGCGCGGCTACTACTGCGAGGTGGACGACGGCTCGCCCGGCCCCGAGAAACCGGACATAGTGGTCTGGAGGCCGGTCACGCGCCGCGTCGAATCGAAGTTCCAGACCCGCGAGGAGCGCGACCCGGCGCGCTGGGACCCCGAGCCGGTGGCGATAGAGGTGGAGACGATGCTCGGGCGCAGGCGGCAGATACCGAGGAACTTGGAGAAGGTGAGGCGCTACCCGCGCGCCGCCTTCGTGACGGACTCGAACGCGCATAAGGAGAAGCTCAGGGCGATAATGCGGGAGGCCGGCATAGAGTATCCAATCGAGGTGGTGAACATCGGCATGGTCGAGCAGACACCGGCCGAGGAGGACCTTGACTCGTTCCTCGTCACCCTGGTGATCAACGGGTGGCCTGGCGAGGAAAAGGCCGCGGAGCTCGCCGGGGCGGACGTGGAGGACGTGAGGGAGCACTTGGAGGGCCTCATAGAGGCCGGTGTGATAAGGCGCCGCGAGGACGGGTCGCTCGAGGCGGTGGTGGAGGCCGAGGGCGGCGGCCCCGGATCCCGACCACGTGCGTAATATCAGTGCAAATATTACCGGCACGGATCAGCGCCCGTGCCCGCCGCCCTCGGCGACCGCGGCGTGGAGCACCGCGACCGCCGTGTTATTGGACGGGTTCTGGATCACCAGCTTCACCGTGTACTGGCCGGGGCCGAGCGCCCCCGTGACGACATTGGAGATCGTCTGTCCCGGCGGGACGCCACCGTTGCCCGGGTACATGGCGCTCGTCAGGACGAGCGACCCGCTGGCGTTGTACACGCAAACGGTGATGGTCTTGAGGTTCGACCCGCCTGTGTTCTTCACGTTCACGGCGAAGCCGTTGCTGGCGGGGCCGATGCTGGCCTCGATTGATGGGGCGCTGCCCTGCACCGCGGCCGGGCCGCTGGCCCACACGTAATCGGAGCCGGTCGCCACCACCTCCAGCGGGATCGTCTGCACGACGCCGTTCGCGTACACCACCTGCAGCTCCACGGGGTAGGTGACGCCGGCCATCAGCGGGCCAAGGGCCTGCACGGGGTAGTTCGGGCCGATGTCGACGGCGCCGCCGGCGCTCTGGCCGGGCGCCACGGCCCCGATCACCTTCACGGGGGACTGTTGCTCGACGCCGTCGAACATCATCAGGTCGACCTCGTCGATCGAGATGGTTCCGGGGTCCTTCACGGTGACGGTGAGGACGCCCGGGCCGCCGCCTTGGGCGAGCAGGTCCACGTCCTGCACGTACACCGCCTGCGCGACGCTGCTCTGCATCATCACCTGGCGCGCGTAACTGTAGAGGGTGACGCCGGCCGCGAGCGTGACCGCTATCAGGATCACGGTCGCTATTATCGGGGCGACTGCCCTCCTGCGGCCGGCCGCCATCATATCAGAATTGTTTGGGGCGCCTTATAAGGGGGCGGGCGCACAGTCCCAGCTCCGCTTTCCTCAGGAACTGAAAGAAAAAGGGGAAATACTCGCGCGGGAAGGCGCGCTCAGCTGCCGTACTCGCTCGCGGTGACCGAGGTCGTGATGACCTGGGTCTGGCCGTTGGCGTAGCCGACGGTCAGCTGGAGCTCGTAGCTCTGGCCGGCGACGACGTTGCTGAGGCCTGATATCTGGCTGGAGGTGAGGGTGCCGCTGGCGGTCTGGCCGGGCGCTATCGGCGTAGTTATCAGCTGCACGTCCACGGCCTGGCCGGCGAAGTTGGTGACGTTGACCGAGGTGATAGTCACGGTTCCGCCGTTACTTATGGTGACCGTGAGCGTGCCCGCGCCGGTCCCGCCCGGCACGACCAGCGAGGCGGACTGGACGTTAGCTACCTGCGAGGCGGCGCTGGAGTGCAGCATTCCGGTCGCATAAACATATAGAAATGCACCAGCAACCACCGTTATCACTATCAGAATTATCGTCGCGATGATCGGTGAAATCGCCTTCCTGCGCGCGGAGTTGGCATCACGGTGCACCAAGGGTGCGCCGATGGCGATGGACCTCATCACCCCCTCGTGCGCGAGGGATATTTAAGGGGCCGCGACCCCTCGCGGCACGGCCTCCACGTTAGCGGTGAGGGCCTCGGTCGAGTTATCCGCGAAGTATACTAGGAGCGTCACGCGGTACTGCTGGCCGGGGGACACGGACGCCAGCGCCGGGAGCTCCCCCGGCGTGAGCGCGGCCGAGGCGGAGCCGCCCGGCCCGATCGGCCCGAGCGCGCGGGCGCTGCCGCTCCAGTTGCCGAGGCCCGTCACGTTCACGCACTCGATTGGCACGGAGCCCGTGTTCACTACGGATACCGTCAGCACGGCGGGCCCGCCCGGCGGCGCGGTGAGCTGCACGCTGCCCAACTGCGCGCCGGGCGCTGAGCCCACGGATCCCATGTAGCCCAGCGTGAATTTGTAGACCGCAATACCCAGAAGAATTGTTATCACGACTATCACGAGCTCCCAGATCAGCCCGGAGCGGCTGCCCCCGCGGCGCCTGCGCATCTCGTAGTCCACGGACGGGAGCTCCGTGTTCTCACCTCCCGCGCTGGCCCGCCGCCTCCAAGAGGGTTGCCCCCGCGCCGGCCCTCGGCCTCACGGTCACGCGCATCGTGCGCACGGCCTCGTCCCCGACCATCACGACCAGCTCGTGCTCCCCAATGGGCCAGTCGCCCGGCGTGAACACGAGCCTGTATCTGGAGTTCGATGGCCCCACGGTCGCGGCGGCCGCCTCCTGCCCGTCCACCAGCAGGCGAACCTTCACTGGTCCCTGGGCCTTGACCTCGCCCTCTATGACGAGCGGCACGGTCGAATCGGCGTAGAGATCCGTCGGGGGCTCCGGCTCGGCGCGCGCGGGCCCCGGCGCGGCCCCGGGCGCAGTGGGGGGCGGCTGAACCGGGCGCGGGCCCCTGTGGGTCAGCGCGTACCACAGGATGAGCTCCATCGGGACAGAGCGGACGGGGAGGCTCGCGTAGGCGACCCCGAGCAGGATCACGAACATGAAGGCGGCGAACTGCGCCAGCATCCCCGCGCCGCTCAGCGCGGCCGCCAGCCCGGCGCCCACCGCGGCCGAGAGCGCGAATATAACGATCTGGCGCGGGCTGGCGGTGAACCCGAAGATGGGGACCGACCTCTCCTCCCACCGCGAGCGCTTGGGCCACCAGGCCATCGCTCACGCGTGCCGCGGCGCCTTTTAAGGGACTGAAATACGAGCCCCCGATGAGCGCCGTTATCCACGGGCACGGCCCCCTGAGCAGGAGGAAGGCAATCTCCGAGATGCTCGCCGTGATAATACTGCTCTCGCTCACGATAGTCGCCGGCGTGCTGGTCTACCAGATATTCACGGGGAAGGCCAACGTCGCGTCCAGCGCGACGGCGGTGTCGATCCAGAGCCTCACGATCTCGGGCGAGAATGGCGTAATGACCATCACGGTGCAGAACACGGGCACAAGTACAATACAATCCCTCCAAGTTAAGGTCTACCAGAGCGGCGGCGCCGCGGTGAACGTGAATGGTCAGTTCTCACCGCCGAGCATCGCGCCCGGGCAGACCACCTCCGGCACGTTCACCGGGACATTCTCGCCAGGCGAGCAGTACACGGTCGTGGTCACGGCGACGGCCGCCGGCGGCAGCACGACCACGGCGACGGCGACCGTAACCGCGTCCTGAGCTCGGGGGCGGCAACCAGATATCTTTTTATTTAATTTTTATTATAGAGTCGACCGAGCCCTCGTCCAGCCTCCTCGCGCCGCGCCCCGCCATCTCCCGGGGCCACGCGAGGTTCGGGTCGTCGAACGCGCCCCTCCAGATCCAGAGGGGCCTCCCCAGCCGCAGCGCCGCCAACCCCGTGAAGGCGGTCCCGCCGGCCGGGCCCGCCTCCACTAAGACCACGGCGTCCGCTATCAGCGCGATCGTGCGGTCGCGCGCCAGGAAGTCCCGCGGCCGCGTCGCGTGCCCGGGCGGGAACTGGCTGACCGCCAAATGTTTCCTCATTATCTCGAGCTGGAGCTCCCGGTTCTCGGGAGGGTAGAACCTGTCAAGTGGGGTCCCCAAGACGGCGATGGTTCTCCCACTGCGCTCGATCGCGGCCCGGTGCGCCGTGGTATCTATACCGCGCGCGAGCCCGCTCACAATTACGGCGCCCCGCTCCGCGAGCCTCCCAGCGATCAGCCGGGCCGCGCCCAGCCCGGCCGGCGAGGGCCGCCTGGTGCCGACCACCGCGACGCGCGGCCCCCCGAGCGGGATCTCCAGCGCGCCCTCGACGTAGAGCTCGCGTGGCGCGTACGCGCGCTCGGCGCCGCTCAGCCCGCGCCCGAGGAGTTGCTCGGGGGTGACGGCCCTCGTCCCTCCCGCCCCCCTCGGCGCGGCGCGCAGGGCGCGGGTAGCCTCAGCTCGGGGTACTTGGCCGCGAGGCCCCTCAGAACCCCGAGCGCCCGGCGCGCGTCCCCCTCGGTGGCCCAAGGCTTCCTCTCCAGGAGGATCTCCAGCCCCTCCTCCGCGGTGAACTCCGGGAAGCGCGCGTTGTACTCGCAGAACATCACGAGCGTCGCGGCGAGCTCCAGCGTCCATGGGTCCATCCCCAGAATCTCGCGGGCGTACGCCGCCGCGCGGTCGGTCACCTCGACGCGGGCCGGCCGCGCCTCCGCGTAGTAGGCGTCCGCGAGGTCCGGGCTGTAGGGCCCCCGAATATACATGTCGAA
>JAWDMD010000019.1:0-8492 GCA_046536775.1 Candidatus Nanopusillus sp.
TATTATCATTATCAGGCAATGGGATAAATGGTGGATATATAAGTAGTGTTACATTACCTACTGGATGTTCTCAATTATTCTTAACATCTTCAGGAAATTCTGCTAGTGTATATGCTGCAGAATGTAAGGATTTATCTCCAGGTAGTTATAGTGTTTCATATAATATTAATTCAAATCAGGGATCTTATGTTTCTGCATTAGTATTAGGATTTCCAGTATTTACTTTTGATATTACAGGACCAAATAGTATTTATGTATATGCGGGCTCTTCTAATTCAACAACAATATATGTAAATCAATTAACAGGAAATACTGCTTTGCCAGTTACTTTATCTTGTTCAACAAGTAATTCAAATCTACAATGTTCATTATCTAATACAACTGTTACACCAAATGCATCATTAACATTAACTGTTACTGCATCATCATCAATTACACCTGGAACATATTCAGTAACAATTTCGGGTACTTCCCAAAATGGAGCTACAAATTCTACTACAATTACAATAAATGTACAACAATTATATAATAACCCACAAATATATATTATTTCTCCATCCAATAATTCAGTATCAAACTATTATCAACTAAATATATCATTCTATACAAATTATCCAAATGTAAATGTAACAATAAATGGAAATACATATAGTATAAATGTAACACCAGGTAATAATATTATACAGCTAAATTATAATAAGTCATCATACAATTTACCAGGATTATATAATATTATACCAAATGGAGGAAATATAACAATCCAATTATCAACATCAAATCCATTAGGACAAACAAATTCAACAGGTTATTATATATATACATTACCTTCACCAACATTTAATGTATCCTATGTATATCCCACACCATCAAATAGTACACAAGAGAATATGTGGTTACTAGAAGTTAGTGCAAATGTATATGATAATACTTTAGGTCAGGATTATTGTCAGATACAATTATTAAATCAAACAAGCAATAAATGGATAACAATAATTAATTCATGTTCAGATATATTATATAATGGAATATTACAACAATATGCAAAATTAGATAGTAATGGATATTATTCAATATGGTATAGAGTATATGCATATAATAATTATGGATTAAACCAATATACAAATCCCCAAGTAATATATATATCTCAAAATGCATATAATGTATCAGTAATAAATCCAACATTAGGTAGTACACAAATACAAGGAATAATAGATTCTGCAATTAATAGTTCTATGCCTATAATAATATTTTCTCCAGGAGTATATTTAGTAAATTTAGTAATAAACCCACAGGGTAAAAATATAACATTATTAGGACAAAATACATTATTTGAACCTGCAAATCCAGGATTACCTGTTATAGATGTAGAATCATCAAATGTAACAATACAAAATATAAATATTAATACAAACCTATTCGCAATAAATGTAAATAATGGAGAATTAAATTTAATAAATTCAAATATAAATTCAGGATTATTTGGAATAGATGTAAAGAATCCATCAATAGTAAATGTATATAATTCTACAATAAATGGAAATATAGGATCAATATATGGAGATATACAAAATTCAACAATAAGTAATACTAATATACAATCATCAGTATGGGGTGTGTATATTAATAATCCATATAATGTAATAATAAATAATTCAGATATAAATGGACAAATATTTGGAATAGATTTTGATGGAAATGCAATAAATAATATAATAGAGAATAGTAATGTAATATCTAATATATTTGGAATAAAGATAAATAACGGAAATAATAATAATATAATAAATAATAATATACAATCAAATATATTTGGAATATATTTAACATCCTCAGGAAATAATATAGAAAATGATTATATAAAGGTAGGACAAGTATTTGGATTATATATAACACAACCAAATAATATAATAAATGTAACAACAAATGGAGGAATATTTGGATATTATTTAACAGGTAATGCAACAAATATATCATTATATAATTCACAATTAGGTATAGAAATATATGGAAATGGATATATAAATAATTTAACAACATCTACAGGAAGTGTAAATGTATATTATAATAATTCACAAGGATTCATAAATAATTTAAATGGTTTAATATCTAGCGCAAATGTAAATAACACATTATATAATTATTATGCAGGAATATCAATAATAGGAAATATAAATGGAAATATTACATTTATTAATCTACCATCTGCTACTAGTTATATTATAGAAAAAATAGTAGGGGGTAATGGAAATATAATATCCACAAATAGTACATTTATACCTGAAGGATTTGGAAATTATGAACTGTTTTATTCATAAATTTTTTTGATAATTGTTTCTTTATGAGTTTGGTTACTTTAATATTAGCGGGTGGTTTTGCAAAGCGATTCAAACCATTGTCAGATTATGTACCAAAACCATTATTTCCAGTAGGAGGAGTACCTTTAATATATCATATAATAGAAAAAGCATTAGAAACAGGTTCGGATGAAATAATTATATCTACAAATAAAAAATATGAGCATCATTTTAGGCATATTTTAGCATCATTATATTCTTTCTACGAACCATCTCAGATTGGAAAAATAAGATTAGTAATTGAACCATCAAATTCTGAAGAAAATAAACTGGGATCAATTGGGGGTTTACATTATGCAATAAAAGAGATGAGTTTAAATGATAATTTATTAATATTATTGGGAGATAATTTGTTTAGCTTTAATTTAAATAAAATAATTAAATTAGGAAATGAAAATAATTCTATAGCCTTAGCAATATATGATATAAAAAATTATGATGATGCAAAAAATTACGGAATAGTAAGATTAGAAAATAATATGATAAAAGAATTTTATGAAAAGCCCCAAAATCCATTATATACTACAATATCTACTGGAATATATTATATTCCAAAAATAAAATTATATCTATTAGATGAATATATGAATTCTAATTATAGTAAAGATTCCATGGGAAATTTCTTTGAATATTTAATAAAAAAGGGAGAAAAATTATATGGACATATATATGGCGATGATAATGAATATTGGTTTGATATTGGTACAATAGATTCTTATCAAAAAGCAAATAATTTTGCAAATGAAAAGGGTTTATATAGAAGATGGATATGGCCATAAATAAAAGTTTTTCTTATAAATCATTTTTAAATGATAAGATCTCCTGTGATTGTTGTTTTAGGTCATGTTGGTGCTGGTAAAACCTCTCTATTAGATAAGATTAGAAATACATCTTATACAAAAAAAGAAGCTGGTGAAATGACCCAACACATTGGCGCTACAGAGGTATCAATTGATGTAATTAAGGAAATATCAAAACCACTATTAAATATGTTTAAATTTGATTTAAAAACCCCTTCTTTGTTATTTATTGATACTCCCGGCCATGAAGTATTTAGTAATTTAAGAAAAAGAGGAGGATCTGTTTCAGATTTAGCAATTATTGTAATAGATATATTGGATGGATTTCAGAAACAAACATATGAGGCAATAGAAATATGTAAACAATTAAAAGTACCTTTTTTAATTGCATTAAATAAAATAGATAAAATAGATGGATGGAAACCCCAAGAAAATAAGCCATTTTTAGAAAGTATAAAATATCAGGATCAAAAAGTAATAAATAAGTTAGAGGAGTATATGTATAATATTGTAGCTAAATTATATGAATTGGGGTTTGATTCTGATAGGTATGATAGAATAAAAGATTTTAGAAGACAGGTTGCAATTGTTCCAATTTCTTCAAAAACCGGTGAAGGTATTCCAGATTTATTATTATTAATTGCAGGACTATCTCAAAGATATTTAGAAGAAAAATTAAAAATAAATGTTGAGGGAAATGGAGTTGGTGTAATATTAGAAGTAAAGGAAGAGAAGGGTTTGGGTAGTGTAATAGATATAATATTATATGATGGTAAAATAAAGAAAGGCGATAAAATTGCATTTTTATCAAGAGATGGTATTAAAACAACAAAAGTAAAATTGATATTGAAGCCAGTATTTTTAACAGATATTAGATTTGCTAGTAGAAGTAAATTTAAAGAAATAGATATTGCATATGCAGCATGTGGAATAAGAATATCGGCAGATGGATTGGATAGTGCTTTACCAGGTTCTACAATCTATGTATATAACGATGAAAAAGAATTAAAGGAAATAGAAGAAAAATTAAAAGGAGATATAGAAAATATAATATTTCAAACTGATAAAGAAGGTATTATTGTCAAATCAGATACATTGGGATCATTAGAAGTATTAGTAAAAATGTTAAGAGATAGAAATATCCCAATAAAAAAAGCAGATATAGGGGATATAAACAAAGAAGATGTAAATATAGCATTATCTATGAAGGATAAATATCCCCAATATTCTGTAATAGTTGGATTTAATATTGGAATAAATAAGAATGATGACGAATATGTAAAATCTTCAAATATAAATTTAATAATATCAAGCGTTATATATGATCTAATTGAAAAAATTGAAAAATATATTAATGATATAAAATATAATAAAGAAAAAATATTGAAAGAATTACCACCAATAGGAAAGGTAAAAATATTAAAAGGGAATATATTTAGAAGATCAAATCCTGCAATTGTTGGAGTTGAAGTTTTAGGGGGAGAAATAAAAAGAGATGCATATTTAATTGATTTAGATGGAAAAATAATTGGAAAAATTTTGGCAATACAGAAGGAAAAAAAGAATATAGATGTAGCTATTAAAAATGATATGGTTGCTGTATCTATAGATGATGCAGTGGTTGGAAGAAATATATTTGAAGACTATATATTATATACTTTTATATCTGAAAATGATTATAGGAAATTTAAAGAAAATAAAGATATTTTAAATGATGAACAAAAAGAAATATTAAAAGAAATAGCAAATATAATGAGAAAAGAAAATCCTGCTTGGGGACTATAATTTTTTAATTTTACTAAATTTTCTTTTATATTCTCTATTTGTATTTTCTAAAATATGGGATGGTTTTGCTAATGAAATTATAGTGTCTGTATCAAAGAAATCCTTTAATATATTTTCAATACTTTCCTTATCTATATTTATATTTTGACCAGGTAATTTTGAATAAATTATATTTATTGTAACATCTTTTGAGACTTTAAAAAAATATATAGGTTCCAATTTTAATGAATTAAATATATTAAATTTTTTGTCTGAGAAAAAAGAGAAAAATAACGGATAATTATCAATAAAAGTTCTAGGAATAAATCCAAAATAGAAAGGATATGATACTTTTAAATTCATATAAGTATTTATATTCAAATCAAAATCTATTACATTTATCGCATTTGTATCTGGTAAATTTAATATTATTCCATTAAAAAAATTTGGAAATTCATCATTTTGTTCAATATGTAATAGTTCCCTCATAATAAATTTAAAGTATTTGTTATATAAAAATTTTTCATTAAAGAATAAAAATATTTTCCATAATTGATATAAAATGGCAAACAAGAGAAAAGAAATTATATTTAAAGTTGTGGTATCAGATCCAAAGACTGGAAGGTCTATTCAAGTACAAACAAAAGACGAATCTCTAGTAGGTAAGAAAATTGGAGATATAATTGATGGATCAATAATTAATTTAGATGGATACAAATTAAAGATAATTGGTGGTTCTGGATTTGAAGGTGCTCCAATGGTAGATTATGTTGAAGGAATGAATAAAAAATATGTATGGTATAATGAAAATAAAAAAGTAAGGGTTAAAAAAATGGTTAGAGGAAATACAATATCTCCAGAAATTGTACAAATAAATACCAAAATAGAAGAATATGGAAATAAAGATTTTAATCAAATATACGAAGAATTTAAATCGCAAAAATCTCAATGATAATTTCCTTAGGAATAGAATCTACTGCTCATACTTATTCAATTGGAGTTGTTGATGAGAATGGAAATATATATTCTAATGAGAGAATAATATATAAAAGTGAGAAAGGAGGAATACATCCAAGAGAAGCTGCAGAGTTGCATTCAAAAGAGAGTATTAATATTTTAAGAAATTCTGTATGGAAAGCTGGATTTGTTTTTAAGAAATTAAATGGTAAATTTTATATTGTAGATATATTATATGAAATAAAAAATAAATTAGAAGGATCCGAAGAAATATTTTTTGATGAACCATGGAACAGAAAAAGATACATAATATACAATAATAGTAGAATATGGATTGAAAATAATAAAATAGTTTCTGATAATAAAGAATTAGAAAATAGTTTAAATTTATATATAAACAATTTAAATAATTTTGAAAGAAAAATAAATTTAATTTCATATTCTGCTGGACCTGGTTTATATCCGACATTAGTTCAGGCATATTTTAGTGGTAAATTATTTTCCAAGATATTTAATTCAAATTTAGTTGGAGTAAATCATTTAATAGCACATGCTGAAATTGTTAAATTATATAATAAATTTACTAATCCCCTAATTCTATTGGTTTCAGGGGCAAATACAATGTTATTGTCTTTTGAAGGGAATAAATATAGAATTGTTGGAGAGACTTTGGATACAGGTGTAGGAAACTTTTTAGACAAGGTTGGTAGATTATTAAACATCGGATTTCCTGCTGGTCCAAAGATTGAAGAATTATCAAAAAAAGGAAAAAATCTAATAAAATTACCATATTCTGTTAAAGGAATGGATATTCAGTTGGGGGGAATATATACGTATATAAAAAATCTAATAAAAAAAGAAAATATTGATATAAATGACTTATCATATTCTATTCAAGAATATGTATTTTCAATGTTAGCAGAAATATCTGAAAGAGGGTTATCTTTATTAGATAAAAAAGAATTTGGATTAACTGGTGGAGTTGCTGTAAATAAAAGATTACAAGAAATTTTATATTTAATGTGTAACGAAAGGAATGTAAAATTTGGGACTGTTCCCTTGGATTTAGGAAATGATAATGGTGCGATGATTGCATGGACTGGAATATTATGGTATAAAAATGATATGAATATAATTGATGGGATTAATCCATATTGGAGGCCCGAAGATATTGAATATAAAATTTAAATATTATATTGTGAATCATTATATTATAATGGTGGATCAGAACACCCTGTTGGAATTAATAAAATTGAGAAGTAACGCAAGAAGAAAAAATTTAGGAAATAATACAAAAGCAATAAAAGAAATAAGAAAGAAAATGGCCAGAGAAAATATTGTTGTGGGATGAAAAAGAAACTTTTCTCAGGTCTTCCAATAGATTTAGAGAATACAACTAAAGAAATAGAGAAAGAGTTTCAGAAGATTATCGTAAGAGCCGAGAAGAGAAGTTATGGAAAAATTGTTACGATTTTAGAAGGTATAGATCCATCTATTGCAAAGGAAACATTAAAGAGTTTAAAACAAAAGTTGAGCTGTGGGGGAACATATAAGGATAATTTAATAGAATTGCAGGGGGATCATAGAGAAAAAATAAAAAGAACATTATTGGATTTGGGTTTTAAGGAAGAAAATATAGAAATATCTAATGAAATTGAATAAATATTTTTTATCTTATGAATTTATTGGGTTAAATGTAGAAGTATATGATTGTAAAATAAAAAGTTTGATAGGTATTTATGGAGAGATAATAGATGAAACAAAAAATACATTTTATATAAAGAGTAAAGATAAAATATATGTAGTTCCAAAGGTTATATCAAAATTTATTTTTTACTTTAATGATTATTCAATTTTTTTGGATGGAAAATTAATAGATAAGAGGCCATGGGAAAGGCTAAAGGTAAATATAAAGAAGAAAGTATAAGGTTTATATATTACTAAAATTTTAAATATATTATGAGAATAAAAGCTGTATCCCCTTTGATTGCAACAATTATATTAATTGCTCTGACAGTAGCTCTAGGTGCAATTATAGTTGGATGGGCAAGAGGTTATGTTGGTAGTCAAGTTACAAATCTAGGTGCTCAGGTTCAAATACTACAAGTAATTTATAATAGTTCAAATGGTGATATATCTATCTTAGCTCAAAACATAGGATCTACGCAATTAGTTGCAAATAATCTTTTAGTAACGTTTTCTTCTACTAATGGAAAAAGTCAAAAATGTCCTTTAGTTTTAAGTAGTAATACTGGAGGATATTTGGAGTGTTATGTGTATAATATAACAGATCCATCATCTACCAATCCATATATAAATGGTACAATACCTCAAAATTCTCTATTTCTTATAAATATGACAGTTAATATGAATAGTTTTGGAATAAATTCTTTAAGTGGTTCTACTATTTATGTATATTATTATGATAATCCAATATCTAATGGATATACACTATCATGATTTACTTTTTAGTAGTTAATTAAAAGAATAAATAATTTCTATAAATATATTCATTTATGGAAATTAAATCTGCAAAAGCGAGAGTTGTTTTAAATTCTAGAGGAGATCCTACAATAGAAATTGAAATAAATGGACATTCAGAGGCTGCTCCAGAGGG
>JAWDMD010000020.1:0-7708 GCA_046536775.1 Candidatus Nanopusillus sp.
TTGCTCCATCTTTATCAATATATCCATCTGCTGAGAACAAACCATTCAAAAATCCTTTAACAAATTCTGAATTTGCTAGGAAAACAATTTCTGGCAAACTAGTTTTCTTTCTCATTAATTTTTTGAAAATTTCAATAACTTCCTTCTTACTCACATAAATCCATATCTCATTATTTCTTTCATACTTACTAACATTTACTCCAAATTTCTTTTCAAGCAATTCTTTTACATATTCAAAAACTTCCCTCTCTGTTTTGGCATTAAAGTAGAAGAATACTTTTTCTCCAATATATCCATCTCCAACCAACCATCCTAATAAGAATCCTAATTCTCTATCTAATTTTATTCCATCAACTTCTTTTAATCCATAATTCTCTAACTTATCAATATCAATTCTTGATATCTTTACTTCTTTTCCTTCAGCATATTTTGCTTCTACCCAGCCATCTTTTGTAAGTATCCTATGATCTTCAGTTACTTCAATCTCCATTCCATTTTCTAAAATTAATTTAACAGTTGGTTTAAATCCAACTTTCCAAACTTTCGCATCAACCAATATTGGAGAACTTACACTCAATGTTTTTCCATTAACTGTTGTATACAAAATTTCACCTTCTCCATCTACTAAGAGCTTTATATTATTAATATCACTACCATTTTCATTGTTTAAATAAAGTAATGTTTCAGCCCTCAAAAAACCATATGGAGTTAAAATTCTTGTATCTCCAGTTACACACGGATTTGTTGCTCTAATTGGTCCTCTATATTTATATTGAACATTTCTTCTATTTATATTATCCATAAATAAACATCCAGGATCTCCTTTTTCCCATGCAATATATGAAGCCTCTTGTAATATTCTTTCAGAATTTATATATCCAGCAATTGCCTCTTTTCTTATTTTATTTATATCAAAATCTGGATCTCCTGGCAAAGGTAAATTATATTTCCTTAATATTCTTGGATTAATTAATGGATATTCTTTTTTATTTTCAAAATATTCCCAAAAAGATGGCTCAAACATTATAGATATATTAAAGTTTTCTAATACACCTTCTTTTTCCTTTAAATGAATAAATTTAAATATTTCAGGATGCCAGGATTCTAAAATACCCATATTTGCCCCCCTTCTCTTTCCTCCTTGTTTTACTACATCTGTAATAGTATCTACAATTTTCATAAATGAAACAGGACCAGAAGCAACACCTCCAGTAGATGCAACAACATCACCTTCAGGTCTTAATTTTGAATAATTTATTCCAATCCCACCTCCAGATTTAAATATTAAAGCTGCTTCTGTTGCGGATCTCATTATTGATTCCATATTGTCGTCAATATCTAATACAAAACATGCGGATAATTGTCCTAAGACTGCGCCAGCATTAAATAATGTAGGAGAATTTGGCATAAACCTTTTGCTAGCTATTAAATCATAATATTGATAGAAATTTTCGTAATATTTGTCAAATTCTCCGTTTTCTAGCATTTTTATAAATTCTGACCATGAAACTTTCATATGACCTCTTTCATTTAAATAATCATACAAATATTTCATTCTTTCTAAATGATATCTATTCCACTTAAATTTAGGATCTTTTATTGGTAATCCATATTTATTTTCATTCTTTTCAAAATCAAATTCCTCTTTTTGATGTATTTTTTGTTTTCCATCTTTATCATATATCCTTTCATCATATAATATATCTGGTATTACAACCAAAGCTGCAACCCTTTCAAACATTTGCTTTGGACCTTCTATTAATTCTTTATATTCATTTCTTAACAAATATCTATTTACCATTAATCTAATTGAATTAACAGAAAATCTTTTTGCAACCTCCTCCTCATAGAATTTTCCCAATAAATTTTTCTTTTCTTCCCTTATTTTTTCTTTTTCTTTTCTGTAAGAAATATATATCTTAGCAACATCGTATAAATCAAACTTTAATAAAGATAATTCAACAATATCCTGAATTTCTTCAACATTTGGATATTTTATATCATCATATTTTTCTTCTAATACTTTTATTACATAACCAACAACTTTTTCCAATTTTTCCTTATCATAAGCGCCAACGGCTTTCATTGCTCTTTCTATAGCATATTTTATTCTATCAGGATCAAAGTCAACAATTCTTCCATCTCTTTTAATAACCTTTTTTATTTTATAATCTTTTTGTCCTAAAACAACCTCTTTTTCGTTTTTTTCATGAGAAAAACCATTTATAAACTCTTTATCACTCATCTAAATTTTTTATAAAAAATTTTAAAATCCTTTTCTATGCAGAGGTTTAAAAATACCAATTATAAATATTTATTTCATTGATAATCAATAGTATATTTTTATAAATATAATAAACAAATTTATTTTCTTTTATTTTATCTTCTAACTAACTAATTATTTATTTTTACTTTATTTTTGTCTTTTTATCATATATTTCAACCAATTTTACTTCTCTAGCAACATTTAGAATTTTTGCTTTATTTATTATATCCTCTAAACCACCTGCTTCATGTATATGCCCATGTATATTTAAAATAACCTTGTCATTATTTTCAATGAATTTTCTCAATTCATAACTACCAGAAATATCTAAGGATGATGTAGAATTTTTTGGAGGAATATGTGTTAATAAAATAAGATATTTGTCGTTAAATTTTTTCTTTAATTCATTTAAAAAGCTTTTAAATTCCTTTTCATCAATTAGGTTTAATAATACATCTGCTCCTCCGAATCCAACCAATATAGAATTATCTTTTATTATATATTTTTTATCTAAATTTCTTATTTTATATAGCTTTTCTAATAATTTTATATCTTCTGATGTTTCATGATTTCCAGGTATTATTAAAATCTTGTTTGGATCTACATGTTCTGTTAATTTTTTTATTAGCCCTCTTTCTATTTCTCCTAATTCCGCTATATCACCCAAAATCACTATATAATCTGGTCTCTCTTTTTTATATAATTCTATTATTTTATATATCATTCCGAAATCATTATGTATATCAGATGAGACTATTAGCTTCATAATATATTTATATATACCATTCTTTTTTATTTTTTATATAAGATATCAAAAATTCTTTTAGCCTATTATAATCATAAAAAATATTCATATTATTGTGTTTTTTAATAAATTCATTAAGAATTTTTTCTTCTCTTTCTGTAAACAAGTCTTTTTTTGAGAAATAAAATATTATTTCTTTATTAAATGTCTTTTTTATTGTATTTAATAAATTTACCTGCTCTTTAATACTATACCCACATGTTTCAGTCAAATCAAAAATATATATAATCAAATTTGCAAGATAATCTAATGCTAATATAGCTTTTTTCTCCGTTTCATTCATTTCCTCTATAGACCTATCTAAAATTCCTGGAGTATCAATTACCTGTATATCGAAATATGGTGTTTTAATATATCCTATCATTAAATCTCTCGTAGTAAATGGATATGGTTCAATCTTAACATTTGATCCTGTTAGATTTTTTAATAATGTACTTTTTCCAACATTTGGTAAACCCGAAATAACAACTGTAGGCAAATTTTTAATGTTTGGAATTTTTCTTCTTCTATTTAAATAGATATTATAATATTTGAATATTATCCAATTTCTTCTTAATATACTAGATATTCTTCCATAAAATTCTCTTCTATATTTTTCTATTAATTTTTTATCTTTTGTTAACTTTATATCATTCTTATACTTTAAATAAACCTGTTTTATTTTTTTTCTTATATATTTTATCCTTTCTCTCAATTTTTTTATATTTATATCTGTAAATAATAATTTATATAATTCTTTATAGAATTTGTTTTCAGGTAAAATTATATCATTATATATTTTTTCTAATTTATCATCAATATATTGATACATTGTCTGCAATTTTACAATATTTCTTTCTTTTATATCATAAAATTGATTACCATTATTCTTAGCCCTTTTAAATGCTGATGATAACAATTCTTCCACAAATTTATATTTCATAAAAATTTATATTATAAAAAATTAAAAAATTATTCTAAATTAATTTTCTTTCCCTCATAGCCTGGCTTTTTTCCTATTTCAATCCTTAATACTCCATTTTCATATTTTGCCTTTATAGAATTCTCATCTGCATCTTCTGGTAATGGAATTATCCTTTTATATCCTGAAAATACTCTTTCAGATAATATATAATCCTCATCCTTTTTTTCCTTTTCAACTTTTCTTGATGCCATAATTTTTAGATGATGATCTACTAAGGTAACATTTATATCATTCTTATCAACCCCTGGTAGATCTATTTCTACCAAATATTTATCTCCTTTATCTACTACATCTGCTGCAGGTACTTCATATTCAAAGTTAAATCCTAATCTTTTTCTAGCTCTATTGAGTGTTTTTCTCCATAATTTCATCTGTCTAGCAAATTCTCTCCTAATTTCTTCATATATGTCATTAAAGTCGTCTATATCCATAATATTATTATTTCTTTAATGGTTTATAAGATAATAAAGATACATAGTCAACAACATTCTTTTCATCATTGTTTATTTCAGAAGATAAAATATGATTTATTAGTTCTGTTTTTCCTTTATATAATTTTGTATATTCTATAAAAAATAAAAAAGGATATTTTCCGCAAAATATTTTACTATCTATTTCCAATTTATATAATTTTTCAGAATCTAGATTTAATATATATTCTATTATTTTTTCAGATTCTTTTTTTACATTTTTAGATATATTTTCTTTATATATAATATTTCCATAAAATTCTCCATGATGATATAAATTTCCAGTCGATATTAATAATGTTTTCCTATTTAATTCTTCTGATAATTCTTTTAATAATTTAGCAAAATCTTCTATTATTTCTAATTCAACATCTTTTACAATTATTGGAACAATCTTTATTTTATCCTTAAATAAATATCTCAATATGGGTAATTGAACTTCAATTGAATATTCATATCTAGGTAATATTGGATTTTCGTATGAATCATAATTATTTAATATTTTTCTAGCAAATTCTACATCTGTTCTAATTATACCAAAGGGTGTATACCAATCATCAATTATCAAATTTATCTTCTGACCAATATTATAATGGTTTGGACCAATAATTATTATTGTATCAAAATCAAAATTCTCATATAATTCTTTATATAGTTTTATAGAAACTGGTAAAAAGTATTCATAACTTACATGTGGAACAATTCCAGAAATTATATTTTTTTCTTTTTTTATACTTTTTGGGATATACCCAGGTCCATACCTTTTATCCATAAAGTATTGTTCAATTTGAGAGAGTAAATCTGAAGAATCGAATGAATAGAATCCCTTTGCTTTCATAAATTGCATAACTTTATTTTGAAATTATAATTTATTAATTTTTTTAATATTTTTTATTGTTATGATTGCTGGATTAGAAATACATCAACAAATTGACACAAAAGAAAAATTGTTTTGCAATTGTCCTACAAATTTAAGTGATAAATATGATTATAGAATTGAAAGAAAATTAAGAGCAACATTAAGTGAAATTGGAAAAAAAGATATTGCTGCAGAATATGAAACTATGAAAGATAAAAAATACATATACGAATATTCTAAAGATTATTCTTGTTTAGTTGAACTTGATGAAGAACCTCCACATTTGATTAATATTGAGGCATTAAAATTTGGAATATTGATTTCAACATTTTTTAATATGTATATCCCAAAGGTTTTACAGGTTATGAGAAAAATTGTTGTAGATGGATCAAATACATCTGGTTTTCAAAGGACATTATTATTATCATTAAATGGTGAATTAAAATATAAGGATAAAAAAATAGGTATTGGAACGATTTGTATTGAAGAAGATGCTGCAAGAAAAATTGAAGATGGGGGGGATTATATAATCTATAGATTGGATAGATTGGGAATACCATTAATAGAAATATCTACAGGTCCTGATTTGAAAGATCCAAAAGAAGTAAAAGAGGTTGCTGAATATATTGGATTAATATTGAGATTAACTGGAAAAGTAAAAAGAGGATTAGGAACTATTAGACAAGATGTAAACGTATCAATAGAAGGTGGAGAAAAAATTGAAATAAAGGGTGTACAGAATTTAAAAATAATAGATAAAGTTTGCGAACTTGAAGTGAAAAGACAAGAAAGAATGTTAGAATGGAAAAAGATTATGAATGGAAGAGGTATTGAAGGATATGAGTTAATAGAATAGATTTATATTTTTTAATAGATCATAATTCTTAATGAAAACTCAATTCGGAACAATTCTTGTAGAAATTATATTATTTATAGTTGCTGGTATTGCTGCTTATATATTTGTTTCTACTGCATATAATAATTTAAATGGAATAAGTAATGCTGCAATTGAGAATTCTCAATCATTACAAAATCAATTAAATACTTATATTACATTAGATTCTTGTGCATATAATAGTACTACAAATTTATTATATTTCTATGTAACAAATAGAGGAAGTGTTGTATTAAATCAGAATCTAACATTATTATTTATTAATGGAGGATTGATAAATAATACACAAATTTATATTGCAAATAGTTATACTGGTACCTCTGCATGGGGTCCTTATGATACAATTGCAATTGTTGCAAATATTTCTGTAACAACAAACTTTTATCAGGTAAGAATTGTAGCATCTACTGGGGCATATACACAGAATTTAATATATGTTAATACAACAGCAAGTACATGTACAGTAGAATGAGATCTGATTTAGGATCGATTATCGGAGCAATTATTGGATTTGTTATTTTTATTATTTCTTCATCAGTTTTATATTTAATTTTAAATAATTATTATAAAAATTTTTATTATACAGCAAATTCAATAGATAATCAAATAAAAAATATTGTTGGAGAAAATATAAAATTTTTAAATAATCAAACAAACTATTCGAGTCCATATTTAATTATATATAATAATGGAAATAAGGCATTGGATTTATCATGTTTTCAATTATATGTTAATGGTTATTTTTCTTCATTTAATTATTCCATATATTATTTATATTCATCAAATCTATTATTGCCTGGAGAAAATGCAACAATATATTTTAATAATAATTATCTAGTAAATAATTCATGGAACTATATAATATTGGCATCTTGTTATGGGGCTAAGTTTCAAACTTTAATATATGCTAGTTAATTAATATAATATGAGATTACAATCTGAAACAATTATAGCATTGATATTATTAATAGTAGGTGCTCTTGCTACTATTATAATATTCAATATAATATCTCCAAATTTAAATATTATAAATCCATCTGGACAGGAAATTTCAAGATCTTTAGAATTAAATTTCCAATTATTAGATTATTTTATAGCAAACAATACATTGTATGCATATGTAAAACCTTCAGAACCTGTTAATTATTCTCAAATATTTGCAATTGTAAATGATAAATTAGCTAATGTTTATCCTTATAATTCAAATGGATCAATTGTAAATCCATATAACGATGGTTTATTAATTGTTGTTGCCAATTTATCACAAATTCCTCTAGATCAAAATGGAAATTATGAATTAGAAGTTGGATTAGAAAATGATATAATTGGAATATTTACTATAAAATATATTTCTAATTCATTAATTAATTATTTTCAACCACCAATTATTTTTAATATATCAAATTTAACTTCAAGTACTACTTCTAGTACTCTAACTTGTCAATTGCC
>JAWDMD010000021.1:0-7560 GCA_046536775.1 Candidatus Nanopusillus sp.
CCAATGCCGCCGCGGGGATTTGAACCCCGGACCTCCTGGTTTCTCACAAACTCATCGATTTTATAGGTTATGAGCCAGGCGCTCCAACCCCTGAGCTACGGCGGCTTAATAAATTCCTTATTTTTAATTTTATAAGATTATTTATAATTTTAAATTTAATGGCTGAAAAGGATAGATGGGGTATTGCATACATATATTCAAATAAAAATAATACCGTAATTCATATTACAGATATAACTGGTAGAGAAACAATTGCATTTAGTTCTGGTGGTAGGGTTGTTTTAGCTCAAAGATTAAAAGGTACACCAACTGCTGCAATTTTAGCTGCAAAACAGGCTGCTCAAAAGGCTTTAGAGAAGGGTATAAATGCTGTTCATGTTAGGGTAAGGGCACTTGGTGGACATAACGGTCCTTGGGTTCCTACACCATCTGCACAATTTGCAATTAAAACATTAATTACTTCAGGATTGAAAATTGGTGTTGTTGAAGATATAACTCCAATACCACATGATCATTGTAGAAGGAAGGGAGGAAAAAGAGGAAGAAGATTATAAATTTTTATAGAATCTTCTTTAATATTTTCTTAATTATTCTCTTTATTGCATATAAATAAAATCTAATTCTTTCCATTTGCTTTTTCCTCTAAAAATTTTATCAAATTTTCTATATCTTTTTCATATATTAATCCACCAGCTGCCTTTGGATGTCCTCCGCCATTTATTCCATATTCTTTTGCAAATTCCCTCATTAATATTCCTAAATCATATTTTCCAGATTGGTTCCTTAATGATATACTATATCTTTTATATTTTCCCTTAAATAATCTTCCAAATAATTTTTCTTTTAAAGATAGTACCAATATTATTTTTTCAGGATAAAATGATGATAAAATTGTAGATATAACTGAAGATTTCTTCGCTTTAAATACTAATAATTTTTCAGATTCATATATTTTTTTAGCGCTTTTTAATCCTTCGTAATATTTTATTGCTTCATTCTTTAATTTTCTTAAATCAAATTCTTTTATAAATTCTTCAATATTCAATGCCTTATCAATATTTTTCGATATTTTATATGGATAAGATATTAAGAACAGATAAAAGTACAATATGTATGGAACATAAAAATATTTGCCATTATAAAATCCGTTGTAATTTTTCAAGAGATCATCTAATAATTCATTATCATTTTCTAACATAAAATCTCCTACAGCTCCAATAGATGCTAATATTGAATATTTTGAAAATTCTTCACCGAACAATATTTTTCCAATCCTATATGATATACTTGTTGTGCATATTTCTAAATTAAATAATGCTCTTACATCAAAATATGTTAAATTTTTTGGTAAAATTCTTGGAACTCTCCTTTTATGATGATCTAAATATATTATCTTTATTTTTTCATGTCTTTTAGAAAAATTAATTAAATATTTATCATCCATTGGCGTGTCTAGAAATATTATTGTATTTATTGTTTTCTTATTAAATATTATTCCATCTAATATCTTTATTAGATCTAAATTATTTTCCCCACCAATTCTAAAATATTCCATATATTCTTTATTTAATTTTTCTAATATTATTTTCATTAATCCCAATGACATTTTTCCATCTAAATCAGAGTCTGCTACTATTAATATTTCCTTATCTGAATTTTTTATCTCTTCTGCTATATCTGAAAAATCCATTTAATATTGAAATACAATAATATTTAAAAATATAGGAGCCCCGATAGCTCAGTGGTAGAGCAGTGGACTCGTAATCCACAGGCCCGGGTTCAAATCCCGGTCGGGGCTATCTTCTGTATCTATAATAATTTCCATAATAGTTTCCGTAATTATATCCATAATAGTTATAATAATTACTATTGTTTTGTTGATTGTATTGCAAATTACTCTCAGCGAAATTATCAGTATTATCTTCATTATTTTCTTCTTCATTTTCTTCTCCATATTTTTCCTCTTCTTCTTCAACGAAATCTGGCACTAATTTATCTATTATATATACTGTTAGATATATTATTGGAAAGAAAATTATTACTGAAAGAAAATTTATGTAATTAAATTCTATTGTTCCATATATGAATGGTGTAAACATAATCTGGAAATATGAAAAAAATCCAGTTTTCCCAAGTATTTTTGCAATTTTTTTCTTTTTTATAGATGCTATTAATATAAAGATGGATAAAAATAGGAAAAATAGTGTTATAATTAATTTATTATAATCATTAAGTTCATTATCAAGATATAAATGTCTTAACCAATCTATAGAAACCCATGAAAATATAATACTATTTGCTAATGAGTGTGAATACCTAATTTCTTTTCTTTCTACTAAAAATTCCATTGCAAACCAGGTTATATAAACTGGATATGTAATCCATATAATCTCTATATTTGTCAGTGTAGATATGAATATTGTTAAGAATGCTTGAAACAACGATACTATATCTATCATTATAATAAATAAAAAATTTTGAAATATTAAAATATTAATTTTTAAATATAAATTCTAGAATAAGGATTATGGGTATAAGCATATTCTATATATTGATTGTAATATTTGATATACTACTATCTATATGGAATGCATATAACGCAGGAAGATCTTTGGAATATATGAAATTAAATAACATTGAAAGTGATTGGCCAAGAATGGTTGCATATTCTACATTAATATTATCCTTTGCAGGTGCAGCATATAGTAATACATCATTATTATCAATTGCCGCATATTATTTAGGATATATTGATATATATACATTATTAGGAGTTCTTTCATTTTCATTTTTAGTATTCGGATTTTTAATAATATTGTTTGGAATTGTTGTAACTATTAATAGTATAATTGTCGCATCAAAAACAAGAAGGTTCTTTGATATAGCTATTGCAGTATATAATAGTATTGCTGTTATTTGGGATATATATAGTTATATAGAAGGATTTTCTACAGCATTTAGTATATTAAGAAACCAGTTTGGTAATGAAGAAAGAAATTCTCAAGGGGCATTTATTTTAATAATAATTGCTGCAGTATTGATTGCAGTATTTATGGTATATGGAGCATTTAAATACGGTAAAGCTTCTGTATATAAGGTAGAAAAAATGTCTATGCAACCATCTCCAATTGAAGGTTAATGAAGCATTTGCAATTTTTGGGAAAATATGCAGATGATATAATAAAAGGAAATAAAAATTTAACTATAAGATTATCAAAGGCAAATTTAAGGACTGGAGATATTTTTATTTTACATGCTGGAGGAAAAGTAATTGGAAAATTTAGGGTAAAAAATATATATACAAAAAAGTTATACCAAATAACAGATGAAGAGGCAAAGAGAGATGGTTATAATAATAAGGAAGAATTAATAAATGATCTAAAAAAGATATATAAAAGATTGGATTTAAATAAAGAGGTTGCAATTATAGAATTTGAACCTATAGAAATAATAAATAATATATCCTCTGAAGAATTTGCTTGGGGTGGAAAAAAGATTGATTTAATTGAGTTAGCAAAATTGATATTAAAATATGATGAAAAATTGAATGAAAAAGAAGGAAAATTATTAAATATATTAATTGAAAGTGGGAGTTTAAGAAAAGCTGCAATTAAATTGGGAAGATTAAATAAAAGATATTTAATTAGGAAAATATTAAAGAAAGGATTTTATAGATTAAAAGAAAAGAAAATTATATGAGATTTTCTTGTCTTAAATTTATTTTTAATTTTTTAATAAATTCTTCATAATTATTTATATCCAATAAAAAACCTCCAAAATTATCGAAACTAGAATAATAAATTAGATTATTGTCAAATAATTTTTTCAATATATTGTTTATTAATTTTTTATTTTCATCTTTATTTGTCCTAATTATTCCTCTATAAAAATTATTTACTTTATATAGTAAAACGATAACTTTTCCATCTATTATATTCTCTTTAATTAAAAGGTTTAATAATAGAGATAAGAAATATCCGTTTCCATAATTTTTCTCAATTGTTATTATTTTCAATCCGTTTTCATCTTTTATTTGTATATTATTATTTATTATATCATATAATAATTTTGAAAATTGTAATCTTAGATTATTTTCAGATTTTCTCAAAATATCGACATTATATTTTTTAATGAAATATAATATACCATCTCTTTTATTATTCTCAATTAATCCTTCAATATCATATAATAATTCTAATAAATCCCCAATCTCTTCACTTTTATTAATCTTATATATCTCCCCTATTAGATCATCTGTTCTTTGTAAATTATATTTTAATTTTGATTTTATTATACTACTAACTAGTTTTTTAATATCTTCTTCAGATAAATCTCTATAAAATATACCTGCAACCCCCTCATCTTTTATATTTAATTCTTTTACTAATTCCAAAGCCTTTTCATCACTTCCAGTAATGTTTGGGATATAAAAATTAAATGGGGAACTTAATACCTTATATAAAGGTTTTGTAAATATACTTGGAAGATTTATTCCAGTATATTTTGATAATATTTCTCTATCAACTAATTCATTTAATATTTCATTATTTGGTTTATTAAAATCATATAAATTTCCGACTAATGATAAATATAGAATATTTTTATCATATGGATTTAGGCTTTGATATAAGTAATATAGAACATTTGATGTAGATATATCTTTATAACCATCTAAATTAAAAATATTTGGGTTAAGATTCACAACATTATTTAATTCAATATCTTTTATTGTTAAAAAATGATGATCTATTACATATATCTTTTTATTTAAATCTTTAGCCAATTTTATTAAATCATCTGAAAATATAGATCCAATATCTAAGAATATTATATTATCGTATTCATATCCACTTTCGCCCAAAAATAAATTATTAATTTCTTTTTTACCTATATAATCTAAAAATGTTAGATGAACCTCAGAATTTTTTTCATATAAATATTTTAATAAAAATATTGAAGAAGATAGACCATCAGGATTTAGTGAAGATATAATCAAAAAATTTTGTTTATTTTCTACTGCCTTATTTATTCTATTAGATATCTCTTCTATATAAGATAAAAACCTATTGTTCATGAATATCCATACATCTTTGCTATATCTCTACTATATTCAAATGTTTGTTGTAATTTTTTATTTTTCTTATAATATTTTATTAAACTTTTTATCCTATTTTCCAATTCTTCTAATTTTTTCTTTGTTACAACATCGTTTTTATGTAATTCTAGATGTTTTAACATTTTATTTACTTTTTTAAATAAATATAATAGCTCTTCTGGTATTTCTTGTTTTAAATTTAAATCTTTTATTGCATATTTTGCCAGCTTTTTATTTAATATTTCTTTAACCTTTATATTATATTTTTCTTTTAATTCTCTCCCAATTTGTGATGTTGTATATCCTTTATTCCATAATTCTTTTATTATATCATTAATTTGTTCTTTTGATATTTGACTATTTTCCATACTAGTTTAAATGATAAAAATATTAAAAAAATTATCTTTCGTATGTACCTATAAAATACCCATATCCAACAATATTTTCTTCTCTTGCATATCTAATAAAATCTTCAAAGAACCATCCATCTATATATAATTCTTTGTTTAGAAATAATACTATTGTATAATATCTATGTTTACCATGGCCCTTTGGAGGACATGGACCATCATATCCAATTTTTCCAAAGTCATTTTTACCCTGAATAATTTGTACGTCATCTATTTTAACAATTCTTTCTTTTTTAATTCCTAGAGATATATTTTTTACTGGTTTATTTATATATGCAATCCAGTGTTTAAATATACCACCCGGTGCATCAGGATCTTCTACAAATAATAACATGCTTTTTGCATCATTTGGTATTTCTTCAATCACTATTGGAAATGATATATTTTTTCCTTCGCATGTATAGTCTTTTGGTATTTTTTCCAAATCTCTAAAGGAACTTGAATATATATTTACTTTTATTGCATTATCGGGTATTTTTATATCTAATATTTCCATAAAATATATTTATTTAAAAATTTAATATATTTATCTTTCATGATGAAAATCTAAAATCTGAAAAATGATGAATTGTCGGTCTACTGATTTATAAAATTATTTAAAAATATTTCTAATATGACTGTTTTGAGAGAATATGAATATGAGGATCATACTGCAGATATAAAGATTGTTGGTTATGGAAATACCCCAAAAAGGGCTATTGAGGCATTAATATTGGGAATGTTTAATATTATATATGATAATGAAAAAGTTGAAAAAAAGGAAACAAAACAATTTGTAATTGAGGGAAAAAATATATTAGAAATTATATATAATGTTGCTAGGATATGTTTAGAGGATATTTTTTATAAAGATAAGTTTGCTTTAAGGGATATAAGAGTAAAAAACCTAAAAAAAGTTAGAGTTGAAAGCAAGAAATATAAATGGGTATGTAGATTTGAAGTTTATGGAGAAAAATATGATAAGGAAAAACATGGATTTAAGAAGGAAGTTAAAGCAGTTACTTTACATGATATAAATATTACAAAAATAATGAAAACCTATTGGAGTACAGAAATTGTTGTTGATGTCTAACTTTCCTGTTCTTTTTTAGCTTCAAAATATTTATATAAAGGTATATTTCCAATTAGATAATATAATAAATCTAATATTATTGCAACAGATAATACAAATGCGAATTCATCAACAGATGGTTCTGGCACTATAAAATATAATAAAAGTAATGTATACAATGCAATAATCTCCATTAGCATTCCAACTCTAAATGACATTCTTACTCTTTCAATAAATGGTTTTTCTTTTTCCTTTACTATATTTGTTGATAATACTACATTATTATCAATTGCAAATCCTAAAATCATTAACATTCCAATAAACCCATTTGCTCCTATAGGATATTTTGTTATAGATAATATTGCCAATAATCCAACAATATCAAATAATATAGTAGATATTATATTTAAAGTAATCTTGGAAGCTCTAAATGCTATAAATATTACAAATGCCGTAAGTACCATTGCTAAGATTACAAAGAATAAAAATTGATTAAATATAAGATTACCTACTAAAGAACTATAATGTTGTATTGATATATCTGTAGATAATAAGCTAATATTATAATCTTGATTTAGTAAATTAATTAATAATGTTTCATTAATTTGTTTTCCCGATTCAATATAAATAATATTTGGTGTATTATATAATACATAATCTGTTATATTCATTTGATTCAATGTATTTTGTATTTCTGTGTTTGTTATATGATAATTGTTATTTATCAATGTTACATAACCTCCAGAAATTGTAATAGATTTATTAATTATATATCCATATTTAAAGTAATTGAATAATATTGTTCCGACAAATATTACAAATATTACCATGGAAATCATCAGAAACTTTTTGTAATTATTTTCTATAAACGATAAGATTTTCATTAATATGCTCATTTTTTACATATTCTTAAAAAAATATATAAACTTATATTCTTCATAAATAGGTATATGAGATCATTTAATTATTTAGTAGAGATAATATTAGCTGTATCTTTAATATTA
>JAWDMD010000022.1:0-6416 GCA_046536775.1 Candidatus Nanopusillus sp.
CGGTTTGCGACATCGATGTCGTCTCTCCCCATCCTGGTGGTGCAGAAGCCGCCAAGGGTGGGGGTGTCCACCCATTAAAGGGGATCGTGAGATGGGTTCAGAACGCCGCGAGGCAGTTCGGCTATACCTGTCGGAAGTGTTGGCTGCCTGAGGGGAAGGTCCACCTAGTACGAAAGGAACGGTGGACCGGGGCCTCTGGTATACGGGTTGTCCGAGAAGGGCATGCCCGGTAGCTACGCCCTAAGGGATAAGCCCTGAAAGCATCTAAGGGTGAAGCCCTCCTTAAAAATAGGCAGCCATTAAGGGGTCGGATAAAAGATCCGACTTAGAGCGGCGGTGTAAGCTCCGAAAAGGAGTTCAGCCGACCGCTTGAAGTTCCCGTGAGACTATATATTCCCTCGACCCCAAATCTTATTCAATATTATAGTATTTTAAAACATTCTCTTTATTATAATAATACATTTGTACAATTTTGCTAAATGTTTGAAAATCAGAAATATTTAATTCAGATAATCTATATAATAATTTTACTCTTGTAACATATTCTTCATATATTTCTTTATATTTTATTCCATAATCGTTTTCAATTAATCTAAATAAATACTTTTTAGGATTTTCTAAATATTCTCTTTTAAAAGGATTCCATTTATATGAAATATTAAATCTATTATGCTTTATAATTTCATTAACTTCCTTAATTCTTCTTAGATTTGTTCCAAGAAAATTATCATGTTGCATTATTACAACAACATTTAATAATTCAATTAATGTCGGAGATAAATTTATTGGCGGTGTTGTTAATCTGCTTATTAATGATCTTGTACTTTCAGCATGCATTGTTGATAAAGAAGAATGACCAGAAGCCATTCCTTGGAACATTACATACGCTTCTTCTCCTCTTATTTCTCCTACAATCACATAATCAGGTCTTTGTCTAAAAGACATCCTCAGTAATTCAAACATATCAATTTCCCTATTTTTATCAGAAGAATATTTTACTACAGAGGGAATCCAATTTGGATGATATAACTTTATTTCTCTTGTATCCTCAATTGAAACAATCCTAGCATTTGGTGGTATAAACATAGATATTGCATTCAACATTGTTGTTTTTCCAGAAGCAGTACCACCTATTATAATTATATTTTTTCTAAATTCTACTGCTAACCATAAGTATGCAAATATCTCTGGAGTTGCACTTCCCAATCTTATCAATTCTATTGGAGTCCATGGAATTTCTCTAAACTTTCTTATTGTAAATGTTGGACCATTTGTAGTAATTTCCTGCGAATATGTAGCATTAAATCTTGATCCATCTGGTAATGTTGCATCCAAAATTGGTTCTGCATACGATATATGTTTTCCAGCCCTTAATGCAAATTTTTCAATTAGATCTCTAATTTCTTTATCATTTAAAATTATATTTGTCTTTAAATTTCCAAAATATCTATGAACAATAAATATTGGATAATTTGGACCAGAACATTCAATATCTTCAATTAATGGGTCTCTTAATAAAGAATCTACTTTATTATATCCATAAAGATCTCTAAAAATATAATAAAATATTTTTTCATAAGAAGATTGTCCCAACTTTATTCCTAGATCATTTAATACAAAATCATATAATCTTTGTAAATAATTTATAGCATCGTTTAAATTATTAATTTCAGATAATTTAATATATAATAGCTTTTCAATATAAGAAATTATATTTCTATATATTTTTTCTTCATTTTCAGTTAATTCTGGTTCTATTATTTCATAGATAAGATCATATGTACTTCTATCGAAATATATACGCGCATAGGAAAAAGGCTCTACAATTGGGTAAGTTATATTGGTTTCAAATTTATTTTTAGGTACATTTATTTTTATATCATTAATAAATTTAATGCTTATCATGATAAAAGATTAATATACTCCAGAATATATAAACTATTCATAATGATTAATAAAAATGTTCTAATAAACTTAGAAAGGGATATAGAAGAAATAGAGAGATATATCAATAAATTAAAAAATATTGTAAAGGAAATAAAGAAAAAGGAAGAAATGAAGAGATATTATCATAAATTATATTTGGATGGGTATTTTGATGAAAAAGAATATAAAAGAAGAATAACAATAATTGAAAAGAAAATAAAATATCTAGATAGATCAAAATATTTAACATTGTATGATCTAATTAATTTAATAAATAATAGTCAAAAAATAATAGAATTTCTAAAGAATATAGAAGAAAAAAGTGAAGAAGAAAATAAAAATATTCAATATTATCAAATGAAGATAGATGATACAATAAATTATATTAATCAAGTTTATCCAGAAATATTTAAAAAAGAAGAAATAAAGATTGGTAAAAGATTTATTGAAGCGTCAAATGTACTATCTAGAAAGAGGGAAGAAAAAAAGAAAAAAACAAAAGTTAAATTAAAATTAACCGAAGAGCACAAAATAGATTATTATCAAGAGATTAAAAATATATTAATAAGATTTTCATATAGAATATTTGGAGGTATATCCAAAAGAATTTTAAATAGTAGTCCAAAATTATATTTCTATTTAAAATACTCATTAAAGGAAGCATATTATAATATAGAACCTGATGAATTATTATCTGTTATGTTTTCTTTTTTATCAATTATTATACTTATCTCGATCTTTATTTCATTATACCTATTAAATATTTTCTATTTAATTTATGGTGTACTAGCATTTTTATCTGTAGCAGGATTACTTATTTTATATTTTAATTATAAAAAACAGAGTATAGTGGAAGATATAAATAGGAATCTACCATTTGCTATAATACATATGGCCTCATTAGCAGATGCTGGAATAGAAATAAAGTATGTAATAAAAATAATAAGTGAAACTGAGGAATATGGATATTTATCAAAAGAATTTAAAAAAATATATGATAAAATAAATTTGGGAGAAGGTTTAGTGGAATCATTAAGAGCTGTTGCTGATGATACATTATCAAAAGATCTAAAAGATTTTTTGGAAGAATTAATATTAACAATTACATCCGGGAGAAAGATATCAGAATTTTTAATATTATATTCTCAGCAGGAGATGATTAGATATAATACCTTTTTAAAGAAAATTAATCAAGTAATGAAGACATTTTCAGATCTATATGTAGGAATGGTATTAACAATTCCAATGATAATAATATCTGTTGGAGTAATGTTATTGTCAATATTACAACAAACATATAATATGAATATTCAGGGAATATTAGAAGTAATTACATATATAGGATTACCGGTTATTAATGTTGGCTTTATAGTTCTGTTTGATAAATTAACAAAAGAATGAAGGAAGAAATAATTGATATATCTATTATTATAATAACTATATTTTTATTTTATTTCATATTTAATTTTAATATTTTAAATTCAATTGTAACTGGAATAATAGTTGGCATATTTCCTTATTTAATCTATCAAACAATTGCTAATAATATAGAAAAAGAAAAAGAGGAACAATTTATTAGATTTTCAATTGATTTAATTGGATTATTGAAATCTGGATTATCCTTACCAATTGCATTAAAACAATTAGAAAAAAATGATTATGGAAGAATTAATGAATTGATAAAAAATCTGTCCTCAAGAATTGACTGGGGTATTAGTATTGAAGATTCGTTTACAGAATTTGCAGAGGAAAGTAATAATAGAATGATTAAGAGAACAATACAATCTTTAATAGATATATATAAAGAAGGGGGGAATCTTGAACAGGGTTTGGAAGCAATTATAAATAGTATAATGGAGATTAGAAAGATAAAAGAAGACAAAAAAGCAGAGATGCATGAAAATATAATTCATTCTTATATTGTATTTGCTTTTTTCTTAGGTATAGTATTTACATTTCAAGTATTTTTATTGCCTTTCTTACAAATTTCATTACCTGGACAAGCATCAAATGTTAATTTTAATTTTATTAATGATCTAATGTATTATATGTCAATAATTCAGGCAGTTTTTGCTGGATTATCGATGGGAAAGATGTATGATGATTCATATAAAGCTGGAGCAAAATATGTAGCAATATTTCTATTTATGGTTATAATATTATTTAATATAATAAACCCAATTGTTCCAAAAGGTATGTTTTTAATAAATATAAATATGTAAAATTATTTCTTTGCTGCTTTCATAAACCTAGAAGATTTAGAAGCTCCAACACCTGGTGCGGAGTGCTGAACTTTCTTTGTTGTATATGCAAATTCTCCCAATCTTTTTCCAACCATTTCTGGTTTTATTTCAAATTCAACAAATTCTTTTCCATTATGTACTCCAACTTTTGCACCGACGATTGAAGGTAATATAACAATCTCTCTTGAATGTGTTTTTACTGTTTTCTTATATTTTCCTTGTAATTGTAAATAGCATTTTCTATAGAAATTTTCCCATTCTGGTGGAAATCCAATTTTCAATCTTCTTAATAACGCCCTTCTTGTCCCACTATCTGCAACTTTTTGAGCAAACTCTTCAATACTCATATTTTTTAATTGATCCAATGTATATCCTCTAATCATGAATTCTGGCATTATTTATATTTAATGTATAATTTTTATAAATAATATTTTGAAAGGTAGTCCAAGATATTTTTTATGCCAGAAACATATTTCTCTTTCATAGAAATTATTTCATATATAAAATTTAGCATATCTTTATAATCTGTAAATATCTGGGGTTGTTTATTTAGATATTTTGATATATAATATTCTGAAATATTATATCCAATGTTATAGAAATATTTATTATTCTTTTGGATTAAATATTTATACTTTTCCTCTTTTTTATAATTATATAATAAAAAAGATAAAAATACACCTTCTATTGGTAATATTAATATTGAGTTTTCCTTTATTTCAATTTCTTCAATTTTTTTATATATATTTAAATTAATTTTAAATTCCATATTAAATTTTTTGTCTATTTTGTTTATTATATCTAAAACAAAATCCCTAGTATTTGATTCCAATGCAATTATGTTTATATTAGAATCTTTTTTGAATTTTTTTGAATTTCTAATTTCCCTTCTTGTCAATTTTTCATATATATTCATTTTAAATTTTTAAATGAATTAAATGGATATATATAATCAAATACATCTTCAATATCTTTTTTATCAACCCTTTCATTTATTCTTTCCAATGCTCTTTTAACATCTGCTCTAATTTCGTTTAATTCTCCTCCATAGAATATCCCAGATCTTTTTCTTATTGGTTCTAAGGATTTTAAATAATTATAATATTTATCTAAAATTAATCTTGTTGCTTTATATAATGAATAATGAGTATGTGCCTTAATTAATACTAAGTCTGTTAAATATTCATTTTTTATAGCATCTTTTGTAATTTCAATTTCCTTAATTAAATTATATAAATTGTGCTCTGCCAATATTTTTATTAATTCTTCATTATTATAATCCTTTATTTCTTCTATATGATATATATTATTTTTTGTTTCAATATAAAAGTTCTTTATTTCGTCATATCTAAATGTACCATATGGTGTTAATATTCTCTTATCTTTAGCAAACAATATATATGAAGCAGAATCAAATATATCAAAACCCAAATATATTGATAGTGGGATTATCAATGTATGACCCATTCCAAATAGATGGACGGGTTTATTAGATGGTAATAAAATCTTTGGTTCGATTGCCAATTCTAATAATTTATAAAAATTATATTTTATCATATATGGAACAATTGTACCAATTGCAAATATATCTATATTTAAGTCTTTTACATATTCAGCAGATTTTCTTCTTAAATCAACATAAATTCCACCCTGTATTGCTCCATTAATTAATTTATCCTCCTTTAATTTTATTCCTTCTTTTATTCTTTCAATTGTAATATTTAACTCTTTTTCAGCTTCCTCTTTTGATTTATCGATATCAGTAGGTATATCTAAAACATTTAATATATCGGAGTTTATTCTTATTTGATATTCAATAATCTCCCTATTTCTTATTTCTAATTCTTTTTTATAATGCATCATTTGATATGATCCCGAATCAGTTTCAATAATTCCATCAAAATTTAGGAATTTATGTATATCACCATCAAATTTTTTTCTATATAAAATATATGCATTTGTAATTATTGCATTAATTCTATATTTTTTTATTGTATCTATTGGTAAAATATTCTTATATGGATTTATAACTGGTAAAAGTAGAGGTGTCTCTAATTTTTTATTTTTATATCTAATAATTCCTATTCTTCCAGCCCCATCTCTATGTTTTATTTCAAACATTATTCTATAATATAAGAAAATTTTATTTGGGGATTGCAGCGGAATTAACTAGATCCAGCCGCAGGTTCCCCTACGGCTACCTTGTGACGACTTAGCCCCCCTCGCCGTTTCCCGGTTCGACCCGTT
>JAWDMD010000023.1:0-6398 GCA_046536775.1 Candidatus Nanopusillus sp.
CCGAGTATGAATATTACTATTAATGTAAAGATAATTATTGCAGATGTTAACAATATTATTCTTGCTCTATTACCAAGTTGTATTTCTCCACTCTTTTCTTGTCTCTGTAAAAATGGAGAAATTGCCAAGATAAGGAAAAATACTGTTAATAAAAATAATACTATATATGGAATTAGTGTTCTTAATGATAATACAACATTTGCAGATCCAACTATAAAAAACCCAGTAGCTGCAGATACAATTGATATTAAACTTCTTGTAACCTTTCCTTTATCCCCCTCGGCAAAAGGATCACCTAAAATTTTATAATTACTCAATATACCATACATTACAGCATAAACTAATAGGAATGGCAATATAACATTAAAGAATCCAAGGTTGTTCAATAATGTTATAAACGTATCATAAAATGCCATATTTAAAAATAATATTTCATAATTTATTAATCTTTATCTGATATTTCTTCGTAATATATAGCATTTGTAGGACATGCCTTTGCGGCAATTTTTATATCTTCTATATCTTCTTCAGAAGAAATTGTATTATTTTTTATTACTATCCTATTATTTTCAATTGAAAAAATGTTTTTATTTATCAAATAGCATGCCAAACAATTTATACATTTACTATAATCAATATCTACTATATATTTCATTAATCATTTACATCTTCTATCTTAATTGAATGTGTTGGGCATGCAACTTCAGCATCTCTTGCTTTTTGTATTAAATTTGTATCTTCAATAACTTCAACTTTTGCTTTTGCTTTTCCATCAGAATCGAATTCATATATTTCTGGTGCAATTGCAATACAGGTTCCGCAACCAATGCAAGTATCTTTATCAACCCATGTTTTTATTTTCATACAGAATATATCGATGTTATACCTTATAAATATTAAAAATATAAATAGAGCGTGGAATTAAATGATATTTTTGTTAGAGTAACAGATATAACAGATTATATTTTTTGTCCTAGAAAAGTTTATCTAAAAAGAGTTTTAAGATATTCGGAAGAAGATACTGAACAGAAAATATTTGGATCAATTGTTCATTCTTTATTTGATAAAATAAATGAAAAAGAGAAGGAAATAATATTTAATATAAAAGAGTTTGTTGAATATGAAAAAATATTAAATTTATATAATCATTTTTTAATGGAATTACTGGAGGAATCTATAAAAGAATTTGAGGAACAAATAAAAAATTTAAGTTTAGATAAAAATGGTATAAAAATAAAGGCATATAGCTATGTAATAAAGGATATAGAAGATAGAGCAAAAAATGTATTTAATTTTATGAAAGATAAAGATGTATATGGAATAGAATTATGGGAATTCTTAGAACCAAAAATAAAGACAGAACTTGATGTTACATCTTTAAAATATAATATAGTTGGAAGGATTGATAGACTAGAAATATATAAAAAACAAATGATACCTTACGAAATAAAATCTGGATTTTTTAGAAGGGAACATATTACTCAATTATATTCATATTATTTATTATTAAAAGACGAATTTCCAAATTATGATATAAAAAAAGGGATGTTATTATATGCAAAAGATAACCATAAAATAGAAATAGAGTTTAGAAATAATAGTGAAATAAATAAAATACTTGATATAAAAGATAAAATAATTAATATGGTAGACAAAAAAGAGGACCCTGGAAAAAAATTCTCTGAAAAATGCAAAAAATGTGCTTTTTATAATATTTGTTGGAAAAATGGAAATAAAAATTGATACTAGAAAAAGTATATATGAAAATATAAATGAGGTATATGAAAAGATAAAAGAATTAAAAAATAAAAGACAAAAAATAGAAAGTTTGATAAAAGAATTGGAAGAAAAATTAAATAATATTGAGGAAAAAATAATTATTGAAAAAAAGAAGGAAGAAATTAAGAGAAATAAAAAATGGTATGAGAAATTTAGATGGATGTTTACAACAAATAACTTTCTATTAATCGCTGGAAAAGATTCTGTCACAAATGAAATTATTATAAATAAATATTTAGAAAAAAATGATTTAGTATTTCATGCGGATATTGTTGGATCTCCTTTTGGTATATTAAAAAATGGAAGAGATGCAAGTGAAATAGATATATATGAAGCTGCAAAATTCGTTGGATCATATTCTAGAGCATGGAAAGATAAATTATCATCTATAGATGTATATTATGTATATCCGGATCAGGTATCAAAAAAAGCACCTTCTGGAATGTATTTAAAAAAAGGTTCTTTTATGATATATGGTGAAAAGAATTATATAAAAGTAAATTTAGAAATTGCATTGGCATTTGAAGATTATAATATTATTTCGGGGGTACCTGAAAGTATAAAAGATAAATATAAAAATTATGTTATATTAGTTCCTGGAAATAAAAAACCAATTGATATTGCAAAACAATTAGAAAATATTTTTAAAGTTGATTATAATATTATAGTAGGATATCTTCCTGGTGATAGTGATATACTATCTATCAAGTAATAACTTTTATAAATTTTTCCATCATAAATTAAATTATGGATAACAGAGTAGTGGTAACAATAAGTAGATTATTTAGTTTTTTAATAGGGGTAGTATTATTAGCACTTGGTATACATTCACAAGAATTACTAATAGAACCACAAACACAAACATTATTAGCAAATGCAGCAAACAATTCAACATTTATAATAAAGTTATATGGAGTAAATCAGATACCTGAGGAGGCATATATGTATTTTAATATATATGCACCAAATGGACAATTAATATATCAATATTATGAACCAATAACAGTATGTACAGGATTAAATATATATCAAGTATCAGTAAATCCTTTAGAATTGGAGAATTTAGTACAACAGTATAATTATTCATGTACATATTATGGATGTTCAACACCGCAATATACTTTTACAGTACAGGCAAATGTAACATTATTATATCCATCTGGTTTAGAAGATGTAACATCAAGTCAATCATATAATTTAGCATTTGTACCATATAATTTAACATTATCATTAATACAATTACCAGAAGTAATTTCACAACAACAAGCACAACAATATGGAATAAATGTACAATCAGTAGTATATTTACAAAATGTTGAAACAAACATACAATCCTCTACATTAACATTAACATTATACAATTCACAAGGAAATATTGTATATCAAACACAAGAAAATGTAAATTTGCAATCAGGAGAGAATTTATTGACTATAAATATACCAAACTATTATTTAGAAAATGTACAAGGACAAATGTATGTATTAGAACAATTGAATGTTATATTATCTAATGGACAAGTATTAACACAACAAGCAGAACAATCATTTTATATATCAAATAATCAAAATGGACAAAACATACAAGTAGTTTCAGTATCACCAAACTTCAATTCATTGAACAATTTAGTAAATTCTGTATATAATGTAGAAGTATTAATGGAGAATTCAGGTTATCAGACAGTAAATGCAACAGTTCAAATGTTACTATATGATCAATATGGGGATTTAATATACAATCTACAAGGTTCACAAATAATATCTTCAGGTTCTCAAGGGGAAGTAACATTACCATTAAATACAATAGGATTACAGCCAGGATATTATACAATAGTATTATATATATATCAAAATGGAGCAGAAATATATCAATATAATTATACAATAACAATAAATGAACAACAAATACAACCAGTAAATGTATTAAGTGTATATGCAAATACATTTAATGTAAAACCAGGACAATTTATAGAATTATATGCAAATTTAGAATCTAACTTACCAATGAATATACAAGTACAACCAATAGTAGAATCACAACAATTAAATATATTCCAACAATTATCAACAGTAACATTATTACAAAATCAAGTAACACAATTGCCAATAGTAATATATATTCCAGAGAATTTAACAGCAGGATATTATCCAGTACAATTTGTATTTAATTATAATGGAATATCACAAACATATACATATAATCTATATGTAAATGGAACAAAAATAATAACAAAACCAATAAGTGCATCTTTGGTTGGATATCTACCATTAAAATATGGAGAAAATTCAACAATATATCTAGTAATAAGTTCAAATACAACAGAAATATATAATTTATTAATACAGGCATATGCATCTGGAGGAGAAGTATATCCAGAACAACAAGAAGTACAGATAGGGGGTATGTATAATGAACAAATACCATTAAATGTAACTGCAGAAAGTAATAATGTAACAATATATGTAAATGTAATAGATCAACAAACAGGACAAGTATTATATTCATTAAATGAAACATATTCTGTATCCCAAGGATCTTCAGTAGCATTACCATCATCAGAATTGATATTCTGGATATTAGTAGTATTAGCAATAATAATAATAGCTGCAGTATTAATGGAATCAAGAAGAGGTGGTAAAAAAGAAAAGGAAAAAGCTGAAGAATAGTTTTTTATCTGTTTGCTTTAATTCATCATTTTTCAGCCTGGGACGGTTTCTTCATTTTGTACCCCCACTAACTCAACCTTTTTCATCTATCTAAGGTTACCCTAGTAGGGGCTATATGTGTTCTAAAAAATTAATTATTATATCTTTATTTAAAACTTCTGGATGGAACAATGAAAAATATATATTTCTATATTTATACAATACTGGAATATTTTCTACCTTTCCAATTATATAGAATTTTTCATCAATCTTTGGAATTTTTGTTATTAAAAAATATGCTTCAAAGTCTTTATCAACTATTTTATCTTTATTTATCATTTTTACATAATATTTTCCAATCAATTCTTTATCTTCAAAATCGTAATTTAATAATCTTATTAATATTTGGCTTCCAGAACATATTGCAAGAGTTTTTATATTATTTTCAATTATAAATTCAAAATTTTTTATATAATTTAAATAATCAAAATCCATTATTGCAGTACCAGTTATTATTATTTTTTCAAAATATTTCTCTATTTTATCCTTATATGAGAAAACTTTATAATTAATGTTCAATTCTTTTAAAATATTTATTATTGGATATAGAAATTCATATTTTGATAGTTCTTCTTTATTTGTATGAATTATTCCGATCATTCTAAATAAGCATTTTTTATAATATATTCTGCATAATTTTTTTCTACCCTTATTTCATAATCTTTTATTATTATCCTTTTCTTAAATAATGGTTGATATAAAACAAATGTTTCATATTCCCCACCTTCTCCTGCAATATTTATTTTATATTTTTCTTTATATTCAATTAATTTTTTTATTATATTTTCCTCAATAACTTTTCCCAAAATATTTATATCTAAAGGATATGTATACCATCCAACAATTATAAACTGAAAATTATTTTTCAATAATTCATATAAATATTCTTTTTCGTCTTTTAACCATAATGGATTGAAACACCATAGATTTAATCTCTTACATATTCTTTGAAATCTAGATCCCTGATATGTAGATCTAATTGCTCCAGTAACAATTCCATCAATATTATATTTTTCTTTTAAATATTTTAATGCTTCAAATAGTGTTTCTTCCTCATTATTATTTATATAAAATCTTTCTATAGGTATACCTAATGCTTTTGATTGTAGTTCAGTTAAATTATTATTAATATAATGATATAAATAACTCTCATTATTTTTTGGGATTATATTTAATAATACAGATACTTCATGATATTTTGATGCAATATATAATGAATAATTTGAATCTTTTCCTCCAGAATATAATACTGCAAGTTTCATACCATATTTTTTGGTATAGAACTTATTAAATTATATATTAAGTTGTATAAATAATTTCCAGGTAATTTCTGATAAATTATATTACAATTTTCTGAATAACAAAAAACATTATTTTCATATAAAAATACATTGTCTTTAACAATTATTATTGGATATGTCATATTTATATAATATGTTACATTAGAACAAGATGGAAATTCAATGCATCTTATCATTGGACATAATTCTCCAGGTTTGCATGTTATATTGCATGGATTTACAATTGGTAAACATTCTTCAATTGTTATATTATAATAAATTGTTTGATTACAAAATATAAATGAAGTAGTATTAATATATTCTACCAATGGTATTATATAATTTATTCCAGGTCCATTATTTTTTATTATAAAATATCCGTCAGTAATATTATATAAATAACACCCATTTCCATATAGATTCAATAAATATAATGATATATTTTGATTATCAATTATAATATTTGTTTTTTCTAAAACATAGTTATTATTAAAGTTTACATTATTTAATAAAAATATAAAAAATAATACCAATATAGATGTTATTCCTAGAATTATTGTATAAAAATAAGATCTCATAATAAAATATTTTTAAGATTTTTTTAAAAGTTTTAATAATGGTAGAAATTGTAATAAA
>JAWDMD010000024.1:0-6340 GCA_046536775.1 Candidatus Nanopusillus sp.
TTTATAAGGTAAAACTTCTATATTTGGTATTCTATATTTAAGATTCCAATATATATCATATTTGTATGCAGCTCTTAAAATAGAATGAGAATATAAAACTTTTGGCATATTAAAATTCTGATTAAATAATAGTAATTCCGCAATACCAGCTGTAGATATTAATAATAAATCAAAATCATCAATATTAAATCTTCTTATTAATCTATCTAAAAATAATAATCCTCCTCTAGCTAGATATTGCCTAAAAATTCTTTCAAATTTTTTATCATATAAACTAATAACATTTTTTTCTCCAAAATCATAGGTTTTTTCTTTAATATAAATCCAAGTCATTATCTTTATTTTATGCTTGGATCTCTTAAAATATTCATAAACTAATCTTTCTCCTCCCCCCTTTGATTTTAACCAAGGATGAAATAGTAAAATCTTCATAATAGAAAATAATTATGAAGATTCATAAACTTTTATAAATATCCTCTCTATCTTTGGTAATATTATATTTAAATCATATTTATTTGCAAGTTCTCTACTTTTTAGATAATTCTTCATATTTATCACTATTATTCTTCTATATTTGATAATATTTTAATATTCAATTAATATAATCTTCTACATTATTAAGTTTTGTGTAATAAATTGATTCAAATTTTCCGAATGTACTAATTACATCTAGTAGATTTGATACAACTACGAGATTTCCTATAAGTTAAATGTAGCAATTTTTATTAACTTATTGAAGATAAAAATTTTTATAAATTTTTTAAGTATTTTGAGTATTTAAATCTGCAAATGTATATTTTCTCAGATAATATTTTCTTAGATAATTTCTAAATAAGTTATATAAAATAATCTTTGACAATCCTTTAAGGTAATTTCCATCAAATAATAATAAACATTCTATATATTCTCTTAATGATATCTTATAGTTAGCATTATATATAAGATTTAATAGAATTTTATAGCTTATTATTCCATATATTGATCCTTTACATTTTGTTTTTTCATAAATATATTGGTAATCATGCAAAAACATTTCTGCCATTTCTCTATTACTTATACTTCTAGATATATTTTCCCTATGTATTCTATAGTAAGTTAATGGTTCATTTACTTTTATAACCTTTTTATTTTTATTAAAATAACAAAGAAAAGCTACATCTATAGCATAATATATCTTTCTTATACAATTTATTAGTTTATCTTTATCTTTAATATTTAGAACTATACTACTATTATTAGCTGCATATTTATTTCTTGACTTATTTAGCGGCTTTCCTGTTTGATCAATTAATATAGCCTTATTCCAAATTACATATTCATCATATTTAATATTTTTTACTACTTCAAGTATTTTACTAATTTTATTTTCAGTAAACATATCATCATCTTCTAATAAAAATATTAAATTATTAGAAGCAGCTTTTATTCCTTCAGAAAAAGTTCTACCAATATAATGATCTGGATCATCAGGATCTAAATTTATTATCTTATAATTAGGAAAATTTTCTTTAATATAATTATCTATTTTTTCATCTTGATAATATTTTACAACAATTACTTCAATATCATTTAAATCTATTCCTTTTTGATTTTTAATACTTTGCAATGCATCTAGAATATATCTTTTTCTTTTATAGTCAATAACTATTACTGAAGCTTTCATAAAAAAAGTATAAAAAATAAAATTTAAATAATTTGTGAATAAGCTATACTATCATATAATTTAAATTTTCATCTAATGAATAGAAGTCAACAGATAATAATTTTTTAGCTTTTGAAATATCAAGAGATGAATCAAAAGGTCTTTTTGCAATCCAGCTTTTTACATTATCTACTTCTTTAACTATTCCATCAAGATTATATTTTTCTTTAATTTTTAATGCAAGTTCATATCTTGAAATCCTTTCTCCTGCAATATTAATAATTCCAGTTTTTCTATATTGAATTATTTCATTAATAGCTTCAGCAAGTTTTCTTGCAGATATTGGGGAATAATAACCTTTGAATGCATTAACTTCTTTATTCTCTTTTAATGTTTTATAAACATAGATAGGAAAACCTTTATTCCTAAATATTCCAGAAGTTCTTATAACTAAACTATCATCATATGATAAAGCATAAGCATCTCCCAACAATTTTGTAAGTCCATAATAGTTTATTGGATTGGGTAAATCTTCCTCTTTATATAAACCTTTTTGCCCATCAAATATATAATCTGTACTTATTTGTATAAAATATGCTTCTATAACTCTTGTAGCTCTTACTATATGTTTTACTGCTTCTGTGTTAACTTTATATGCAATATCTTTTTCAGTTTCGCATTTATCAACATCTGTAATAGCAGCAGTATTAATTATAATATCTGGCTTTTTCTTTAATATGAAATCTTCAACCATAGAAAAATTTGTTAAATCTAATTTATATCCATCTTCTATTTCATTTGAATTATAAACTTTAATTAAATCTCCCTGTAAGATCTTAGAAAGTTCTAAACCCAATTGTCCAGAAGCACCGAATATTAATATTTTCATTTTAAATTGTTTAAAATTAAAAATATAAAATTTTTCTCATAATTCAAAGATTTCTGCTTTATCTAATATAGGACATTTAGAATCTTTTTCACTAACTATTATATTTTTTATAGGCCAGTCTATTATTGAATAATGTATACATCTTTCATGTTGTGGAGAATATTCATTGTTTGTTACAAAATATAATACTATTGAATCTTCAAGAGCTTGAAATCCATGGGCAAAACCTGGTGGTATCCATAACATATAGTGATTTTCTTCACTTAATTCTATAGAAACATATTTTCCAAATGTTTTAGAATTTTTTCTTATATCTAATGCAACATCTAATATTTTACCTTTTATTACTGTTACTATTTTTCCCTGTTCTTTTGGAGGTATTTGATAATGTAAACCTCTAATTACCCCTTTTTTAGAATAAGACATATTAACTTGTAAAGGCTTTGGAATCCCTATTTTTTGAAAATCAGATTCCTTAAATATTTCTTTAAAATATCCTCTATTATCTGGAAATACTTTTGGCCTAATTAAGATTAATCCCAGATCTAATTTTTCAAATTCAAATGGCATTAAATAATTTTATTAGATAAATTTTTAAATAAAATTTAAATAAAACTATTTATGCAAGCAGTAATATTGCATGGGGGTCAAGGAACTAGATTAAGACCATTAACACATACAGGACCCAAACAATTAATAAAGGTTGCCGGAAAACCTGTATCTCAATGGGTTTTAGAACAATTAAGAGATTCTGGAATAAAAGATATAATAATTATTTTAGGTAATAATAATCCAAATAGAGTAATTGAATATTATGGTGATGGCTCCCAATTTGGAGTAAATATTACATATGTATATCAAGGAAAAGCTAGAGGATTGGCAGATGCCGTATATAGGGTAAAAGATTTAGTTGAAGATAGATTTATTGTTTATTTAGGTGATAATATAATACCATATCATGATCTTTCTTCTTTCATTTCTTTTAAAGGTTCTGCATCTATACTTTTAGCAAAAGTTCCAAATCCAAGTAGATTTGGTGTAGCTATAATAAAAGATGGAAAAGTTATAAAATTAATAGAAAAGCCAAAAGAACCAATATCAGATTTAGCATTAGTAGGTGTTTATGCATTTACAAGAGATATATTTGATATAATAGAAACATTGAAACCATCCTGGAGAGGAGAATTAGAAATAACAGATGCCATACAAGGTTTAATAGATAATGGAAAAGAAGTTGAATATAAAATAATTGATAGTTGGTGGAAAGATACAGGAACTCCTGATGATATTTTAGAAGCAAATTCTTTCCTTTTAGATATGTATATTGAAAGAAAAATAGAGGGAGAAGTTATAGAATCTAATATAGATGGAAGGGTATATATTGAAAAGGGAGCAGTAATTAAAAATTCTATAATTAGAGGACCAGCTTTTATAGGAAAGGGAAGTATAATAACAAATTCATATATAGGCCCATTTACATCGATAGGAGAAAATTGTGAAATATCTAATAGTGAAATAGAATATAGTGTAATATTAGATAATGCTAAATTAAATGAAATATCTATAATTGATTCTTTAATTGGAAATAATTCAAATATAAAAAAGGGAAAGAAAAGGAGTAAATTAATAATAGGAGAAAATTCACAAATAGAAATATGAAGATAGCAGTTTTAGGAGGTGCTGGATTTATAGGATCTGCTTTTGTAAGAGAATTAAATAAAAGAGGTATTAAGCCTCTTGTAATAGATTTATTAACATATGCTGGAAGATTAGAAAATTTAAAAGATACAGAACATGAATTTATAAAAGCAGATATTAGAGATCCTTCAACTCAGGAGTTATTACAAAATGTTGATATAGTAGTTAATTTTGCTGCCGAAACTCATGTTGATAGATCTATTTATAAACCTCAAGATTTTGTAACTACAAATGTTTTAGGAACAATAAATATTTTAGAAGCTGCTAGAAGATATAATTTTAAATATGTACATATTTCTACAGATGAGGTATATGGGGATTTATATGGAGAAAATTGTACAGATGAAAATTCGCCTTTAAATCCTTCATCGCCTTATAGCGCATCGAAAGCTTCTGCAGATTTATTTATTAAAGCATATGTAAGAACCTATGGAGTTAATGCGATAATAATTAGACCATGTAATAATTATGGTCCACGTCAATTTCCAGAAAAATTCATACCAAAGACAATAATAAGAACTTTAATGGGATTAGAAGTTCCAATATATGGAGATGGTAAACAAGAAAGAGATTGGATATATGTAGAAGATACTGCAAGAATTATTTTTGATATAATTTCTAAAGCAAATTGGAAGGGAGAAATATACAATATAACTGGAAAACAAAGAGTTACAAATTTAGAATTAATTAAATTATTAGAAGAAGTAATGGGAAAAGAAATAAAAATAAAATTTGTATCAGATAGACCTGGTCATGATAAAAGATATTGTATGGAATCTTCTTTATCTTATGAAGTAACACCATTAAAAGAAGGTTTAAAGAAAACTTATGAATGGTATGTTAAAAATGAATGGTGGTGGAAGCCATTAATAAATGATAAATTCTTTAAGGAAGATGAACCTTGGAAATAGTCTATTTTTATGAAAAACAAAAATATAATAAATTTAGTTATTCCTTATAAGATATTTTTTAAGTCTTAAAATTTTTACAATATATGATTCCCAAAAAGATATCTATTATTTCATTTAATTGATTATTAAATCACTATAACAATATTTTAAACATTATATTGACACATATATCGTGATCTAAAGACAGGCTATCCTTATCTATATGATACTAATCAAATAGTTACCTAGCTATCAATCAAAAGTAGAAGGAATATATTTTTAAATTATAAATGAAAATCTATTAAAACTTATATATCTACTATAGCAAATAGCTAAATAATATAATTTTATTATACCACTTTATAACTCAATTTATTTCTTTTAATGCTTTCTCAAAATTTTCTACTGTTTTTTCCCATGTGAATTTTTTTGCTGTCTCTAGACCATTTTCTATTAATTTATCTCTTAGTTTATCATCTTGAAGAACTTTCAATAAATTATCTACTAAGGATTTAACATCGCCAGGTTGAGAGATTAATGCATTAAAACCATTCACCGCATAATCTCTAGAACCTTTATTATCAGTCATAACTACAGGAGTTCCACAAGCCATAGCCTCTAATGGAGGCAAACCAAATCCTTCAACATAAGATGTATAAAGAAAAGCATCTGATGATGAATAAAGTTCGGCAAGGACATCATCTGAAACATTAGAAAACACTGTATATTTAAAGTCCAACTTCATAGTCTTCGAATAATAACTAACAAGTCTTTTATTTCCAACAAAAATTACATGAATAGGTATTTTTTTATTAACATTTTTCAGAACTTTTAATGCTAATTCATCACCTTTATATTTAGATCCCCTCAATATTACCATAACTTTCTTCTTATTACTTTCTTTTGTCTTGCTTTTCGGTCTAAAAATTTCTAAGTTAACGCCAGGATTGGCTATGGTGACTCTAGCAGTAGGATTATTATCAAGTATTAATTGCTTAATATAAGAAGAAACTGCAACAAAGGAGAAAGGAAGCTTTAGAGATAGTTTAAATATATTTAATCCAACTTTCCCTTCATATATTTCAACCAATTCCGGAAAATCTTGCATCAAATAAAATGGATTTTTATTTTGCGAAAACCAAACAGAGAAAGCTGTCAAATAATAAGTAGCAATAGTAACATCTGCATCAAAATCTTTAATTAAATCAGCCAATTCGATAA
>JAWDMD010000025.1:0-6202 GCA_046536775.1 Candidatus Nanopusillus sp.
GATTAATTATTTTTATTATTTGGTTTTTGTTCATTTTTTGTGAAGGGTAGACTTCCTTCAATAAGAGAAAAAGCAATAAAGACAGCAATTAAAATAAATATAATATAGGCAAGTATACTACTTATGTCTTGAGTCTCTACAAGATGTATCCCGTAAAGAATTATAGAAGATGGTATTCCTGAAAGAAAGGTAATAACCCAAGTTTTAGAAAATGATATATTTATATTCAAATAACGTTTAGCAAATGAATAAATAAGTTTTGAAAATATATAAGAATATCCGATCCTGAAATGTTCATCTCTATGAAGAATTTTATCAAAAATAATTTTATTGAGATTAATAATGTCTATTTATATTAGTTGAATAAAAATTGTTTAGGGAAAATATTAATGTTTTTATAAGTAATAATAAAATTTATTTTCCAGATAGTATATCCATTAATTCTTTAAATCCTTCTAATTCTTCTTTAGAAATTCCATATAATTCAGCAGCTGATAAATCAATTTCATCTTCAACTTTTTTAAGTTCTTCTTTTGCATTAATATTTTTACAATAATCAGGTTTATTATTGGAATATATACATTTTGCTAATTCATGAGCTCTTTCAGATAATTTAGCAATTTTCTTATGTAAATTATTATTGGGATCAAATTTTGGTATTTTAATGATATCTATAATGTTAGTAGATATTACTGTCTCATATGTGTAAGATGCTATGATAGAACGTGCTATAACCGAGTTTAAGATACCAGCAATATAATATGCCTCATCAGATGTCTTTGTTTCTACTAACATAAGTTTAACATTAGGTATAGTAGGTTTTCCATTAATAGGTTCAACAACTGCGCAAGCAAAACTTGCTGCTTTGCCTGTAATAGCACCAGTTATATTTTTCCATACAACTTTATAGGGTGCAAAAGTATATGTACCTATATCGTATATAGAATAAAAAGGATTTCCTTTACCCCATAATTTATGTATTGATCTATTTTCCAATTCATTCTTATAATTAGATAAATAATCATATGTAAGATGCCATCTATCTTTCATATCTCTCTCTGAAATAGGTTTTGCTGTTTTTGGGTCATGTGGTACAATAATATATCTATCTTTAAACTCTACATACCATTTTTTTACATCTCTACCCCTAATTAATGGATAAATAAGGTCTGGTTCTACTTTTTTATCTTTAATTTGTTTGACTTTTTTCTTTTGTCCACTTTCGGGCGGATTAGTTATTATTAACATGTTGTCATAAGACTTTCCGTATACTTTAACATAATAAATCTGATCAAGACCTACATAAACTCCTGCATGAGCTTCATAATATTGGTTTCCACTTATTACTTTTCTAATTGCATTTACAATATTGGGTTTAACTTGCATCCATGGTGATGATGGATCATTGGGAATTAGGGGTACCATTGTTATTTCATAGTGTTTTATTTCATGGTGTTTTGTCATCTCAATGATATCTTTTAAAGATTTATTTGGATCTATTTTCTTTCCATTCCATATAACATGTTTGATACTATTCATATTTTCTTTTTGTACTTTTCTAATAATTTCGCATTCATTATCATTCATATTATCTAATTCACAAACTTTTTCAACAATAATAATTCCTGTTCTATTTGTTGCACCTTCAAATGGTGCTAATGTTACTAAATCATGGATAACATGTATTTTTGTTCTTCTAGCTAAGAAATTTCTAAAACCAGCACCAGCCTGATTTTTAAATACTGTAAATGTTATTACAAATCCTAATTTTCCACCTACTTTTAAATATAAATCAAAACACCTTGCTAAGAATAACATAGATAAATCTCTCTTAACTTTACCTAATCCGGTTTTTCCCTTAATTTCTAATAATCCATACTTTTTCCAAAGTTCTTTGCTTGATTCTCTATATTGTTCAGGTAGACTCTCCCAATTTATCCATGGGGGATTGCCAATTATATAATCAAATTTGCCTTTTAATAACGGAGCAAATGCATTTTTAATTATATATATCCATATACCATCTTTACCTTCTTTTTCGAGCTTAAATAATTCTTGATAAAGCTTAGCCAATTTTTTTCTTTCTTTTAATAAAATTTCTTTCTCTTCAGGGGGTAAGTTGAAGAAGGATATTCTTTTTTCAAAATCTTCATCTGTCCATTTATATTTTAGGCCTTTTCTCATTTCATTCAATAAATCCTTTAGAAGCTTTGTATTTCTTGCTATATCATCAGGTATTCTAAGGTCAACAAATTTCTTCTCCCCTATTCTAATTTTTAATTTAAAATATTTACCATCATATAAGTGTTCTTCTTGAATAATTATAGAATCTGCTAAATAAATTGGAATCTCGATGCTCCCTAATTCATTTCTATTAGCAGAAATTAGATCTCCTATAGCTAATAAATAATTTGTTCTTGCAGCTAAAACGGCTAATGGATTTAAATCATAACCAACAACATTTTCAAGTACATATTTAGCTAATTTATCTTTTAAGTAATATTTTTCTGCATATCTTTTTAATCTACTAATATAAAGTATAAGAAATGTACCCGATCCACATGCAGGATCTAAAACTCTAATTTTTAATGGTTTTAAATCATCTTCTTTTCCCATATTTTCTAAATTTTCATAGCTTAGGCCAATCTCATCAAGTAATAATTCGGCTAACCAATCAGGTGTATAATATTCACCAAAGCGATGTCTAATATCCCTTGGAATAAGATCTTGATATAAATCTTTTAATAAGTCTCTAGTAGATTCTGGATTTGATTTAATTGTGGTCATATCGTAGTTTGAAAGTTCCTTTACAAGGTCAATAATGGCTTCTGCTAATTTATTGTCAATTTTTTCTATATACCAAGAAAAATAATCTCCTTCTAAAAAGTTTTCAATACCTAAAAGTTCTTTAAATATATATCCACTTTCTACTTTTTGTAATTCATCTTTTAAACCTTCGGTTAGTTTAGATTTGTAAGCTTCTCGGAGATCTCCAATATAAGATCTATATAATTCGCCATTTGCATGTATAGAAGCTATTTCAGCAGCAAGTAGTTTCATTATTAATGCATAATATGTATGTATTGCAAAAATAAGATAAGAATAATTAATATTATCTTCTTTAATTTCATAGTATTCTTTTAATTCTTTTAATTCTTTAAATTTTTCAAGATCTTTTTCATCACTATAACCTATGATTTGTCCAAATAATCTTTTCCAGTCATTAAATAATGCCCATGTCTTTTCTTTTTCTGTTGTATTTAATAATTTTGTATAAAGTAATCTTACTATTTTTTTAGATATTTGTGATTTTATACCAAAATCTTTGGCAAGTTCTTCAGCACTTAAACTTTTCTTTCTTAGACCTCTTAAAGCTTCTATTAATTCTTTAATACTCTCTTTGTTTATTTCAAAGGGCCCTTCTAATCTCCATTTATTTTCTGTTTTATTATATCTGACAAAAGCGATTTTATCGCTAATAATTACACCTAAAAAATCATCTAAATCTTTTTTATCATGTTCAGCTTTTTCTAATATATAATTTCTAACTTGCTCTTCTGCTGATTCAGATGAAAATTTATAAGGATCTTTAAATTCAATGATAACATTTCCGCATAAAAGATCAATTCTCTTACCAGAAGGTAAAGTATATTCAAGTTCGAATGGAATATTTATACCTTCTCTTTTTAAAGGTTCTATTATCTTGTTTATAATACAATTTGATACTAAAAATCTTAAATTTTCTTCTTTCCCTTTAGTAAGTGCTTGATTTACTGCATTTTTAAAGCATTCTACAATATCATCAATATTTAATTTATCTAGGGGGTTAATATCAGAAGACATAATATTATAATTTATAAATGGTTTATGAATTTTACTTTTGGCTTTTAATATGATATGTTAAGGAGACTATATTATTTTATTTAATTGGATTTTTCTTAAATAATATGTAATAAAGTGATAATGGAAGGCAATCTCATTAATCAGATAATATTGAAAAATTTTTGAATACACGCTATATATTAATAAAATTTTATTCAAATTCATACTAATGGTAAGATGTCCATTTTGTGGTTCTGAAGATTTAACATTAATTAGTTCATGGAAATATGGAGCTTTTGATGTATCTAGATATAAGTGTAATAAATGTGGAAATAAGTTTAATTATTATAAAGGAAAAAATACAGAATTTTATATACCAAAACCAAAAGATCAAGAAATGAATAAAGAAGAAAATAAAGAAGTTGATTATAATCATGAAGAAGTAAAATCTTGGTTACAAGAGATTGGTGAAGTATTAGGATATTATGCTTATCCTGAATATGCAGATGAACCATATAGGTTTGATATTGTCTATAAATTGTTTAATAGTAAAAAAGAATCGCCTGTGGCAGTTTTTGAAGTTGTAGATAGTAATACTGTGGATACTGCTCTTTCAAGATTATCCTATGCATATAAAATTCTTAAATCTAAGGGATTATATTTGATAGTTTTAGATAATAAATATAAAGAGAGGGCAAAGAAATTATTAGAAAATACACATCCAGAAATAAAAGATAAAGTAGAAATATTAGATGCAAATAAAATAAAAGAATTAAGAGATATATTAAATAAATATGGGGATGACATAAAGAAATTAATAAATCTAGGAAAGTAAATATATTTTTGGTTGATTTAGATTCTTTGTTTATAGATTTCTATAATTATTTAAATATTAATATTTGATATTTAAATACCCATTGAAATAGATAAAAATAAGCAAGCTTTTTCTCTCTAAATTAATAGATTTATATATCTATTAACAATTTAGACATAAAAATAAAATTTTTAATATTTTGTTAATATCTTTTCAATTTAATAAAATAAATCTTTATAATAAATTATTTTTTAAGAGTGTTAAAAGTTTATAAAAAGGCAATAAAATATTAATCTATGTCTATAAACAATGATCAAATATTGATAGTATTTCTAATAGGCTGGTCTATTTTGTTAGGAACATACTTTAGCAAATTTATAGAGTTGCTATCATCAAATCTTATATCGGTAAATCTTATATCATTAATACAGGTCATTGGGATTATAACCATGTTTTTTCTTTCTGTATTATTAGCATCATATATAGTGTCAAAGATAAAAGATGAAGATGAGGATATAGCAATAAAATTGACTATAGGTTTGTCTCTATTATATATAGCTGGATTCATATTAGCCATAATTCCTACTAATAATCCAGCTATGTTTGAATATTATGTGATAATATCATTTATAATATCAATACTATTATGTTTTTATCTCAGAAGAAAAGGATATTTATTTATGAATGGTGGTGGGTTATTAGAAAATTTTGTATTTTGGTCAGTAATTTAGTCTATTATGTTGGGATGGTATTTCTTTAAATCTATAAAATTTATAGCATATGTATTGTCAACATCTCTAATATATCCATTATCTCTAATATACTCATCACCTATTATAGGGTTTATTTTCCTTATATTATTAGTACCATATTTTTTATCCGAGATAGAAGATTTGGATAATGAAAAATTAAAAATATTATATACTTGTATAACGATATTATATCTAATAGGAGACATACTTGCTGTCAAAGTCAATTGGCTTATAGTTATATGGATTGGAATATTGATGTTTATATTATTTATATTATCATTATTGGAAGGATCAGGTAAAGCAAAAAATGATTTGTTTGCATTACTTTTATTATTAGCTATTTTCTTAATAATCATATTGATAATGGGAATTATATCAAATACATTAGTAGGTATGCTATTAATGTTAACAATATTAATAATCCAGGCTACAATTATAATGTTAATATTAATATACAATGCATATTATTATTAAATTGCATAATACTATTGCACATTATTCAGAAATGTGTAACAAACTACCGTTAGTTTATCTATAATTCATAATTAGGGATTTTTTATTACGAGTTTGGAAATTTGTATTTTTGAAAAATCTAATTTATAATTTTTTGGATTGTAGTTTTCTCTTAAGTATATTATCTTTAAATTAAGTTTCTATTTTTGGATACAAAGAAGGTTAAATGATAATAAACTTTATATATGTATAATTACAATTAGTATAATTACGATTATACAAATAATGAAAATACAAAAGATATATATTTAATAGAATGTAAGTATTCTGATAATATAATCCAAAAGAAATATTAGAAGAT
>JAWDMD010000026.1:0-6174 GCA_046536775.1 Candidatus Nanopusillus sp.
GCAAGTACGAGGGGTCGTTCGCGGAGCTGATAGGCGCGAGGGTCCTGGACCTCTCGGAGCCGCAGGGCCTGAACCCGTACGACGTCTTCGAGACGCCGGCCGCGGCCGCGTCCTTCATAGCTGACCTCGCGGGGATAGTCGAGCCGGACCTCCGCGCGGAGCTGAACCTCATACAGGCGGGGGACGTGTACGAGCTGGTGGACAAGGCGGAGGGATCCCTCAAGAAGAGGCTGGAGGCCGGCCTGAAGCCATTCGAGAGCCTGTGGTCCGCGAGGAGCGACCTCTACGGACGCCAGGTGTTCGTCCTCAGCAGCATAGCGAGCTCCGCGGTGCGCGACGCGGCCGCCTACTTGGTGCTCGCGTGGATCTGGAGGACGGTGAAGAAGCTGCCGGTGCGCGAGCGCAAGATGATCGTGGTGGACGAGGGGTGGGCCTTCGTGGAGACGGATCCCCGCACCGGGAAGCCGTACTTCCCGGGGGCGGTCGGGTTCGTGCCCGAGATAGCGAGGACGGGCCGCCACTACAACGCGGCGTTCATCATCGCGACGCAGAGGGTCTCGGACATGATGTCCGGGCCGGGCCGCGTCGTGATGGAGAGCGCGGCCACAAAGATAGTCCTGAGGCAGGATTCGGCCGCCATCGACCTGCTGGCCGGGCCGCTCTCGCTCTCGCCCGAGGAGCAGAGGTTCATACTCAGCGCGCGGGTCGGCCAGGGCCTGCTCATATCGCCGCTGGGCCACGTCCCGTTCCGCAACCTGCTCTCGAAGGGCGAGCTGGAGAGGTTCACTACTAAGCCCAAGGAGGTCAGCCGCTAGAGGCGCGCATACTTGTGCAAGTATTACCGGCCGCGGCCCGGCGGAGCTCCCGCTGGGGATCGGGCGGGTGAGAAAAGGGGGTCAGGGAAGGGGGGGAGGTCAGGCGCGCTTCAGGGGCCACCTATGCAGGAACTTTCCCTCGTGCAGGCGATACCGGTACCCGCCGAGGACCAGCCCCGTCTCGGCGGGCGCCGCCCGCACCCGCTCCAGGAACTCCCGGAGCGGGGGCCCCGCGAACGGCCCCGCCGGCTCGCCCGACGGGGTCGTCACTAAGACCCACTCGCCGTGCCCGTTCTTTGAGCGCCTCCACTCCAGGGCCTCCAAGGCCCTGGAGAGGGCCGCATCGCCGTTCCCCGCGTCGGGCCTCAGGGGCTCCATAACCCCCGGGGCCGGCGCCGCGGGCTCCTTCGCCTCCGCCTGCCCGGCCACGGGCGCGGCCGCCGGCGCGGCCGGCGCCGGGGCGGGCGCCCCAGCGATCGCCGGGCCCGGCAGGAACTGTAGGGCGCGGGCCAGCACCACCGCGCGCTCCTCGGGCGATGCCCGCGGGAGCGCGGCGACGATGGCCACGCGCACCGGGGCTACGACCTCGCTCAGCCACCGCTCGACCGCCGCGACGGCCTCCTCCCCCTTCTTCTCGGACTTGTTCTCGCTCGACATTTCCGCGCCCCCGTGCCGAGGGGCCTTTTAACGCGCCGGCGTGCATATCTGCGCAGATATTACGCGCCGCGCTGGTCGCCGCCGCCGTCCGCGAGGGCCTGCTCACGGGAGGGCTCTGGGAGTGCGCCCACTGCCCCTACCGCCGCGAGTGCCGGCCCGGGTTGCTGCCGGGGATCCCGGAGGGGTCCGCGGTCGCGGTCGCGGAGGTGGACGGCGCATTAGTTGATGACTCGGAGCGCCGCCGCGCCGCATTGGCGGCCGCCGGCGCGTCGCTCGACGCGCCGCCGTGGAGGCTGACGGGCGAGGCGCGCGCGAGGTTCCTCGAGGCGTACTACGCAGAGGAGGCGCTGCGCCACGATAAACCGGGCCCACTGCTCGCGAGGGCGCTACGCCGCCCGGAGGGCTCGCGCCTCATCGTGGTGACCTCGCGCCCAGAGCGCCTGAGGTCCGCCACGGAGGCGGAGCTCCGCGGGCTCGGCGCCGCGCCGGACGCGCTGATCATGGCCCCGCCCGGCACCGAGGACGACTGGCGCGAGCGCATGCTGGAGCTGCTGGCCGAGGAGTACGGGCTCGCGCTCGTGCTGGACCCCGACCCGTGGGTCAGGAGGGCGGCCGAGCGGCTCGGGGCCGAGGCGCCGAGGCCGCGAGGGCGCGCGCATATAAGGCCGCGCGGAGTCCTTGGCTCTTGTTGTACTTGTTGTTGTGCTTGTGTTTGTTTATATAGCACTTCCACAGAAACCCACCCAATGGCGCTCGTTCAGGTCCTCGAGGAGGCCCTGCGCAGCGGCGACGAGAGGGAGATCGAGAGGGCCGTGAAGGAGCTGAAGAAATGGCTGGACTGGTTCGGCCCCCGGTACTTCGGGCTGGCGGTACAGGACACTTGGATCGCGGCGCCGCCCGAGAGGCGCCAGATGATCGAGGAGATGGTGAAAGAGCTGGAGAGTGTGCATAAGGAGGCCGCTTGGTGGGCCCAATACTACATAAAGCGCGCCAAGGAGGCTGAGAAGAAGGCTGAGAAGGATGAGCGCTCCGGCGAAATGTCAGGGCAGGAAGAGGGCGGTAGGCGACATCCTGAAATGTGCGCGCGTGGCTAGGGTGCAACGCGAGGTCGTCTTCGAGAGCCATAACTGGTTCCACGAGAAATCTGAGATCACCTTTTACAACGAGTGCGATGAGGAGCTGGACGTCATATGTGTGGATAGGCGCGCCCTCAGCCTGAATCTGGGCGCACTCTTCGAGTATAAGTACGCGGCCGTCCTGCGGGCGTACGGTGAGGACGGCACGTGGCTTAACCTGCTGAGGAGCGCAGACCCGTGCCTGGAGGGCGGCGGCCCAGGGCACATATGCTTCAGTCTCCCGGCGATCAAGCTGAGACCCCATGAATACTACACCGTGCAGCTCATGTACGAGGGGTCGCCGCTCTCAATTGAGGAGCCCTCCGCGGTGGTGAAGCGCTACACGCGGCGGTCACTGCTTTCCGCGGTCAAGCCGTACAGGGACGTCCCCGTGCTCATGTGGAACTATCCGCCCGGAAGAGCTCCGAGTATAATGCCGCAGTCGCTGTACACCGTGTTCCGCATTAGGGAGGACTGGTTGGAGATCGACGAGGGGTGGGCCAGGAAGTCCTTAGAGGAGGGTGAAGGAGTGATGGGCAAGTTGAAGAGTAAGCTCGACGTGATCGCGCTCAGCAATCGCGCGCTCGGCTACCGCATGGAGATTCCTTCAAGCACGGAAAAGCTGGAGCTAGAGGAATTAGGGCCCGTTATCCCGAGGCCAGACGCGCGGCCAGCGGAGAGATTTGCGGCATTATTATTTATGTGGGCGTGGTTATTGGAGGTACCATATTACATTACACTCAAGCTTAGGGTGAATTTATTGTACAGATTGCTCGCGGTTCTCGTTGAGATCCTAGGGTTTCTCACGGCGGCCCTCTCATTGGTCTTCATGTCCCTTGTGCTCTGGCGCGGACAACAATCGATGATCGGCGATGGCCTGCTCCTGCTGACCACACTCTTCATCATAGTGCTGGGCAACTACTTGACGCTACCCAAGGGCGGCCCGCTGAGGTACGGGCTACTCGGCGGCGCGCTGGCCGCGGCCGCAGCGTCTGTGGCGGGGCTCGCAGTCATGATGTTGCTGCGTATGCTCTAACCGGGGCTCGCGCGGGCGGTGAAAGTGAACGATATGACCGATCCATAGACTTAGCTATACCGAGGGAGCGTAAATCGACGTCCCGATCGGGGGAGTTCGGGCGTAAGTATGAGCCTTCAGGCGGCCACACCGAGCACCGTCATCAGCGCGGCCCCCAGCGCGGCGGGCGCCCAGGCGAGGTCGTCGACCTCCCTGCTCCTCAGGTCCTGGTGGGCCGCCGCGGCGTAGCTCGCGGCCACGAGCGCCGTGCCGGCGAGCGCCGGGTCCACGCGCGCCCGTGCGGCCGCGCACTAAAAAGCGCCACGTGGTAATACTTGCGCAAGTATTACCGGCGTTGCCCTTTTAAGCCGCGGCCGCACGTGTCGCCGTGAGGCGCAGGGCGGCCATATCCCAGATGCTCGGCACCCTGATACTGATCGCGATCGTGCTGGTCGCGGCCGTGCTGGTGTACCATGCCGGAATGTTTGCCGCGCAGCGCGCCTCCGGCGGCGCGGGGATCTCGGTGAGCGGCGCCTCCGTGGAGGCGTTCCCCGGCGGCGCGTTCGTGACGCTCACGGTCACGAACACCGGGAGCGCGCCCGGGTACGTCTCGGTGGCGCTCTACCAGGGAGGGTCGCGGGTCTTCTGGGCGCCGGGCGCGCCCGGGCTGCTGTACCAGATATACACGAACCCGAACATAATGTGGGACGAGCCGCCCGAGTCGCTCGTGTACTCGGCCCCGCTGGCCCCCGGCAGCTCCTTCCAGTACGACGGCACCTGGAGCGCGCCGGTCGGGCCCTGGACCACGCCCGGCGCCGGGTCGGCGCAGGACGTGAACGGGCAGACCCAGCCCAACGTGATAGACAACATGCAGTATGAGTACACGGGCGGCGCGCCCTTCCCGAACCCGCCCGTCTCCGCCCCCGGGAACGAGTTCGCGATCAAGGAGATAGGGTACATGGTGGTGACCCAGCCCACCGTGTTCTACGTGGACATAGACGACGGCGGGGCGCTGGGCGCGATCCCCTACAGCCCCGGCGTTTTCACTCAGGAGACCTCGTGGCTCGGGGGGACCTCCAACCCCGCGAACCTGATAAGCGCGTGGTACGGCCAGCCCGCGACTGTACACTCCTCGGGCACGGTGCAGCCCGGCACCTACCTCGTGGAGTACGACTACTTCCAGTTCGGCGGCGGCGCCTACTGGAGCCTGTGGTCGAGCGCGCCGGTGTATTACTACCACCCGGTGCTCCTGTACCCCGGGCAGTCCGCGATTCTCAACTACACGCTCGCGGCGCAGCTGCAGCCCGGCTCGCAGTGCACGGTCTCGGCGACCATAACAACGCCGGCCGGGACCGCCACCGCATCCGCGACCGTCACGGTCGCGCCTTGAGCATCACGTGAGAGCCGCCGCCAGCTTCAGCACCATGTCCACCGCCCACATGTGCTCCGGTGGGGCGAGCACGGGTATCCGGTCGACATTGGCCATGAGCTCTCCCAGGGTCCACTCGAAGGCCTCGTCATCCGCGCGGCCGTCGAGGCGCGCGACTAAGATGGCCGCGTGCCTCGCCAGGGCCGAGAGGACCTCCATTGGGAAATATTGGTCCTCGAGTCCGCCCGCCCGGTCGGCGACCATCTCGTACTCGCGCATCAGCGCGTGGTAGTACACGTAGAGATTGGTGTTCTCGGCGAGGTCCGGAAAGCGCTCGTCCAGATAGCGCAGGAACTCCCCACGCCTCTCCGCCAGGGCCTCCGCCTGCCTCCCCGCGAACTCGCGGAGGATCTCCCACTGCTCCCCCTCGCCCAGCCGCGAGAACAGCCGGATGAGCTCCGCGAGCTCCGGGTCCGCCCTCCCCAAGGCGTCCTCCAGGCCCGCGAGCTCCGGCCCCTCCGGGGAGCCGAGCTCCCAGCGCACGAGGCCGACCAGCGCGTCGACCACCTTATCCACCGGGATCCCCGCGCCCACCCCGCGGGCGGGGTGGGACCTCTCGCGGATCTCGCGCGCCGGCAGGATCTCCAGCGCGCCCGCCAGCGGTGAGGGACTCGCGCCCATGTCCACGCACGCTTCTGCGCCGGGCGCAATATAAGATCGGTGCGTAATACTTGCGCAAGTATTACCGCGCGCGGCCTCGCCAGGTCGGCGGGGGCGCGAGGCGCGGCGCCAGCCACACCGCGAAGACGTTGTTCACAACGACCGCGCCGTTGAGTATGATGAGCGCGGCCGCGGCGCCGTGGAACAGCGGGATGATGCGCGGCCGGGCGAGCGCCCTCGCGTATATGTAGCGGAGCGCGAGCGTGAATATCAGGACCCTCACGAGCGCGTCCGCGGCGAGCCCCCCGGCGAGCCCCAGCGCGCCGATGAGCGAGGCGGTCACGGGGTCGCCCTCCGCGACCGGCAGGCTCGGGTCACTCAGCGCGAGGTACGTGAGCAGGACGTCGGCGGCCACTAGGAGGTCCGCGGCCAGCGCGGCCGCGATCAGGGAGCGGCGCGTGGGCGGCCTCACGCGCGCGCGTGGTGGGGCGCCTTAAAAGCCGCGGGCGCACGCTGGGCCGTGAGCACCGTTCGCGCTTCGGG
>JAWDMD010000027.1:0-5957 GCA_046536775.1 Candidatus Nanopusillus sp.
TAATTAATAATAGTAAAAAAGATAAGAACCTATATATATTTATTAATTCATAATATGATTCTTTATTAAATGAGAAACCCAATGATTTTATATTAATTATTAAATAATATACTGCAATAATCGATAATAAAACTCCAAGATATAATCCATAATATGTATAGGTAGTAAGCTTTAGTTGAGATAATCTATCCTTTTTAATCATTTCTAAATTTCTTATACTTTCTGATAATGTATCTAATAGGTTACTTAAATCCCCACCACTTCTTAAAACATTATTTATATTTGATAAAACTTCAGATATTTCTAAATTATTTATCCTTTTTGAAGAATCATTTAATGCATCATAGAAAGTTTTACCATATTCCATTTCAGAAATTATATACTTAATTTCCCTATTTAATCTTTTTCCATAATAATTATTTGATACACTCTTTAAAGCAACTGGCAATGGTTGTCCTATTTTTAAATAATGAGATAGATCTCTTAAAAATAATGGAAAATTATTTACCATCTCTTCATATTCTAAATATTCTTGAAGATATTTTAATGAATAAATTAAATATAATAATACAATTATTCCAATTTTAACAAATATATTAATATTTATTGGTAAAAATATGAAAAATATTGAAAAAATAGTTATTAAAGATATATATAATATTTCCTTTTTATTCATTTATAATTTTCTTATTTTATCCAATAAAAGCTTTTTCTCCATCCTTGTTACTGTCTCCCTTACCAATTCTATTGCATCAACATTCACTGATATAGAATCTATACCGAGTTTTACTAATAGTTCTGCATAATCTGGTCTAGAACCAGCCTGTCCACATAATGATGTGTATACTCCATATTTTCTACATATTTTTATTACCCTTGATATTAATTTAACAACTGCAGGATGTCCTTCATCCATTAATTTTTGTACCATTTCATTATTCCTATCTACTCCCAATGTTAATTGTGTTAAATCATTTGTTCCGAATGATATAAAATCTATACCGGCATTCTTAATTATATCTTCAATTGTTAATGCGGCAGCAGGTGTTTCTACCATTATTCCAAACTTTATATCCTTTCCAGGTATTAATCCTTCACTTTTAATTATTTCTTTTGCTCTATATACCTCTTCCCATGATATTACAAATGGTAACATTACCCATAAATTATTTAATCCTTTTTCTTTTACCAATATTTTAAAAGCTCTTACCTGAGCTCTAAATAATTGTTCCTGATCTAAATCTCTCCTAATACCATGCCATCCCATCATTGGATTTGCTTCCTTTGGTTCCTTTTCTCCTCCCTCTAAATTTCTATATTCATCAGTCCTCATATCTAATGTCCTAACTATTATTGGTTTTGGATACATAATTCTTAATATTTCTTCTAATCTTTCTACTAAAATATTTGTAAATTCATCTAACTTATTATTATCTAAATACCATCTTGGATGCTTTCTATTTCTTAATACTAAGAATTCCATCCTTAACAATCCTATACCATCTACCAAATCTTTTACTTTACTTACAGTTTCTGGATAATCAGCAATTGCCATAATTTTTGTAGCTGTAATTTCTAATGGAGTAGATTTTACTATTTTCTTTGCAATTTCCTTCCTAGTTAATTCTCCCAATTTTACCTCTCCTTCATATACAACACCATGTGTTCCATCTACAGTTATAACCATTCCATCTTTCAGTATTTTGGTTGCATCTTTTGTTCCAACAACTGCAGGTTTACCAAGTTCTCTTGAAACAATTGCAGCATGCGATAAGTGTCCGCCTTCATCTGTAACTATTGCAGAAGCCTTTGCCATTAATGGTTCATAATCTGGATTTGTCATTACAGTAACTAATACATCCCCTTCTTCAAATTTATCAAATTCTTCTGGAGATAATATTATTTTTACTTTTCCAGTACCAACACCAGGAGATGCAGCAATACCCCTTAATAATATTTTTTCACCTTTTACTTCTAATTCTTCTTTCTTTACTTTCTTAATTGTTGTTATATCTCTTGTTTGTACAATATATATATCATTATCATCAATTGCATATTCTATATCCTGTGGTTTTCCATAATGTTGTTCTAATATCTTTCCATAATTTGCCAATTTCTTTACTTCATCATCAGATAATACTCTAGCATTTTTTAATTCATTTGGAACTTCTACTTCTTTTGTAAATGAATCTGGATCATATACTGTCATAACTTTCTTTTCATTTATTTTTACTTCCAATATATTTAATGTATTTTTATCTACAATATATTCATCAGGTATTACTGCTCCAGAAACAATTGCTTCTCCTAAGCCCCAAGAAGATTCAATTACTATTTTTGATAAGTCATTTTTAATAGGATCTGCAGTGAACATAACACCAGATTTCTTTGAAAATACTTGTTTTTGTACTACAACACTTAAAGCTATTTTATTTTGGTCAATTCCCATCATTGCCCTATAATTAATTACTCTTGCTGTCCATAAAGATGCCCAACATTTTTTAACTGCATCCAACAATTTATCCTCACCCCTTACATTTAAATATGTAGCTTGCTGACCTGCAAAAGAGGCATTTGGCAAATCTTCTGTAGTTGCCGAAGATCTTACGGCAACAAATATTGGTTCATTTCCAAACATACTAGATAATTTTCTATAGTTTTCTAATATTTCGTTCTTTAAATCATCCGGAATATTTCCTTTTATAAATAATTCTTGTATTTGATTAGCTGCTTTCCTTAATTGAGCTATATTATTTACGTCAATTGATTTTAATATTTCTTCTATTTTATTTCCTATTCCGTTATATTCTACAAATCTCCAATAGCCATCTATTGTTATTGCAAATCCTGGAGGAACTGGAATATCTATTTTTGTCATTTCTCCCAAATTTGCAGCTTTTCCACCAACAATATTTCTATCATCTTTAGATAATTCATTAAGCCACTTTATATATACCATAAAAATTAGAGAAATATTGATCTTTATAAAAATTAAATAACCACCAAAAAATGAAAAACTATGCCGCCGCTGCAGCAATTTTTTCACTTTGAGCTTCTAAATTATTATTATTATATTCTAATTTCGATTCATTATGTATTATTTTTTCATATTCCTTTGCAAGATATATTATTTCTGCATATTTCCCTGCAAGCTCTTCTGGATCAACTTCCCTTTCCAGTATCTCTATTGCTTTCTTATTTACATATTCATCATACTTTCCATTCTTAATTTCTTCAACAATTTTCTTAGTTAGATTAATGAGATCTTCATATGTTCTAAATGCTGTTTGATCATTTAGATATCCCTCTTCTTTTAATTCTTTTAATCCATCAACATCTCTATATATTGTTAAAAGTTTTCCAAATATAATAGCTTCTAAAGCAGAGAGACCATATGATTCTAAATATGTTGGATTAATATATATTGTTGAATTTAATTCTCCGAGTGTTTTTAATAATCCTATATAATATAAAGGATATTCATGCAAAGAATTACCCAAAGCCTTGCTATATATATGAATTTCCCCTCTTTTATATTTATTTACAATTTCTTCTAATTTTTTATATTCTTTAGTATCTTCTCCAAAATCTGGAGAAACAATTATTAATCTTATATCTTCACCTTCTTTAACTAAATCTTCAAACAGCCTTATTATATCATCAATTCCTTTCTCTTTTGATCTTCTCCCTACATAAAGCAAATTTATCTTATTATCTTTGTTATACAGATTCAGATAATATTTTTTATATTCTTCTATCTCATTTCTATAATACTTATCTAATGTTATCATATATATGGGCTCATGTAAAACTATTCTTTTCTTAATATTTGATCCGCTAACATTTTTTATAAATCTACTATTAGAATCACTAACAATATATGTAGGAAACATGCTAATTACATTTTCTGATTCAGTAAGCTTAGTAAATGTATATATATACTTCTTTACTTCATCTAACCACCAAGAATATTTTTCTCTAAATTCTATGGCTTCTTCAGTATTAGAATTCGATAAATATTCTATTATATTTATTAATTCTTTTTGATCTCTATCATCCATATAGCCTCTAATTAATTTTCTATTAAGTAATGAATATATTTTATTTTTAGGTCTTTCACTTATATTTTTTAATCTAGAATTCATAAATTCCACAAGATTATATAAGAAATTGCTAGGATAGTCAGTATGAAACATTATCATATAAGCTCCATTATTAGATAATATTTTATCTAAATCTTCTTTCTTTTCAAAACTATCATTATAAATACCAAAACCAACACTAGTAATAAATTTAAAATCTGAACTAGATAACTCATTTAATATATCGTCCAATCCAATTCTTTCAGATATACCATCATAATTTTTATTAGCAAGCCCTATAATTCTCTTTATATCTTTATTTTTGTATATTCCATATAATTCATTAAAATCAACTTTAAAATATTCTACTTTACCATAAGGATTATATGTCATTACGTAAAAATCTATTTCAACATCCCCTAATTTATTTTTAAATAATTCAAGTAATTCATATAATCTTAAAAAAGATAATGAAGCACCAATAGAAAAAGTTTTAACACCCGAATCCCATCTATGATCTGATAATACTGCTAATTTTTTCATTTTTCGGTTTTTTTAACTATGGTGATTGTTGATTTTGTTGCTGATTTTGTTGGAGTTGATTTGGAGGTCTTATTACGTGTGGTTGGGGAACTTGTACCAACTGGTTTTGTTGATTTTGTCGTGGTTGGTTGGCTTGTTGTACGGATTGTTGGATATTGGGTTGATTAACTTGCTGAACTGGCTGAGGAACTGCTGGTTGATTCTGCTGTTGCTTTAATCCTTGTCCTATGTAACTGCCAATTTTTCTATACATTTCATCAAATGTATTATTGTATAATCCTATTTGACCCAATTTACCCAATATTAATGCTACTGCTTCTGGAATTTGTAATTTTGAATACATTGAATATATTGATCCTTCTATAGTAGATAAGAACGTTTCATTCAATGTAGACATTAATCTAGTTGAAGATTCTAATAACGATATATTTGGAGTCTTAGATATTATATATGATCCTATTTGATTTGTTACCCCACTATATGCACCATACAATGTTGAAGCATATTTATCTAGATTTGCCATAATATCTGACTTTGTTACATTCTTTCCTATTGAATTATAATATTGATATAATGATTCTGCTAATAATTCTCCAGTTATACTTGTAATATTTTGTGCATTTTCTCTTTCTTGTCTAGTAGCATATTCTCTTTTACCAGTAATTGGATCTGGATATCCTAATTTTTTAAGACCTCTTATATACAATGTTGATAGTAAAGATATATTAGAGAATGTACTGTTTCCAAATATATTTTGTTTATATATATTTCCCATATCCTTATATAAGTGTGAAGGATCAATACCATCTTTAGTAGAATTAATATTAAATCCTTCAATTGTATATCTTAATGATTTATTTACTTTTGGGTCTAATTGCATCTCTATTTGTTTTGTAGTAGCTTGTAAAGTATCACTAAGAGAACTTATTACTGCATTGTATACTTGCTGACCTAAACTGGTATCTGTACTTAATTGGGCAAATGCATTTTTAACAACATCGTCTAACGCCATAGTATATATATCTACATAAGTTTTATAAACCTTTCATTACCTATATTAACTTACATATAACATTAAAAAAATTTATAAAGATTACTTCTTTAACAATGTACTAAGTGCCTTTACTATTTCATCCATAATTTGTTTCCCTTCACCAGCTTCTATTATAGCAGCAGCAGATGCTTGTGTATTTATACCACAGGCCTGTCCCAATTTTTGTTTTGAAGAAACATATACATAAATTACTCCCTTTTCTTCACATAATGCTGGTATATGCATTACTATTTCTGGAGGATCTACATCTAATGCAATTGCTACCAATTTTGCCTGTC
>JAWDMD010000028.1:0-5749 GCA_046536775.1 Candidatus Nanopusillus sp.
GATCATTAACCTTACATTCTTTAGGCCCGCCGGGATTTGAACCCGGGACCTCCGGATAGTGGGTCCGGCATCATACCCCTAGACTACGGGCCTTAAAATATTTTTATAAAAAATATTTTTTATGATATTAGAGAAAATTACTTCAAAATATATTAATTATATAACTGTAAGAAATTATGATAAGAGCAAAAGAGATATTGGACAAGATTGTATTGTAAAATATTTATTAAATAAGAAAAAATTGTATGAAGATGATGGAGAACCTATATACAAAAATTTTATTGAAGTAAGATATAATAAAAATGCAAAAAAAGAAATAGATATACCAAAAGAAAAAATATTAAAAGATATTGAAAATGAAAAGAAATTTTTAATAGATAATTCATTATATAATCTATTACCAAATAAAGGAAAGATTAGTTTAAAAATACAAATTTTCCAATCATTAAAAGTTATGAGAGAATATTTATTTGATAGTAATTTAATATTGATAGGGGATATTGCTTATTCTTTTTTAGGTAAAAATTTTGTAAATGTATATAAAAAACAAGAAGACTTCGATTTCTATAAATATAAAGCAGTAATATTAGATCCTTATGGAGATAAAATATTAAATGATGATGATTTAAAGAAATATGATCTATTTATTTTGGGAGGAATTGTTGATGTTGATCTAAATTGGCAATATGCAACACAATATCTATTTAGAAATATTGATTTACCACATAAAAGAATAGAATTATATGGATCTATAAAGAATGTTCCAGATAGAATAAATATATTAATAAAGATTTTATTAGATTCTATCTATTTAAATATACCATTGGAAAAATCTATAATAGTTAATTCACCAAAAAAGTTTATTAAACATATTCAATAACTTTATATAAACTTTCATATACAGAACTTGGATGTTTTTCAAAATATTTACCCAAGTTTTTTCTTATCCTATCTATATCTTTCTTACTAATTGAATTTCTTAAACTATTAAAGTCTTCTTCACTAAATCCCTTATTTATTATTCCTTTAATTTTATCTTTATATTTCTTTTCATATTCTTCTAAATCTTTTATATCTCTTTCTTTATATCTTAAGAATTTATAAAGTAAAGAGAATAATCCAAAATTATCAAAATATAATGCACGATCTAAACCACTTTTTTTAATAAACACATTTCCTGCTGTATCAATTGTTATATATAATTTTAGACCATTTAACTCTACCTCTATATAATAATATATTCCATATAAGTTTGAAATTATTTTTTCTCCATTTAAACTTAATTTAAATCCATAAGTATTGTTAGGTAAAAATTTATATTTATATCCTCCCTTTTCAAAATATTTTATTACGATATCTTTTTGTTCTTTGGTTCTTTGCTGATCTTTGCATATTATATCAATTACATTACTTACATCTTTTTCATCATAATCTAAAATCCTTGCTATTTCTATATTCCCAACCATAGAACAACCATTGGTAACTATATTATCTAGATTTATACGCCCCTTTATTTCTTTAAAAGGTACCCTTGTTCTTTCTATTCCTTCATAAAACTCTGCATCAGATTGAGAAAGTATATATGGAAATTTTGAAAGTATTGGAAGATAGTCTGCAGGATTTGCTAATTTATCAGCGTTATTTATTATATATTCAGCATCCCTCATTATTGATTCAAGATTGTTGGTCATTAAAAAAATCGGTAGATAATTATTTTTATAAGAATAGCCCCGCGGGGATTCGAACCCCGGTCTCAGGGACCAGAGCCCTGAATCCTGGGCCACTAGACGACGGGGCTTTCCTAAATATAAATTTTTAAAGATAAAAATATATAGATTTATCCATAAATGAACAAGGAATATAAAAGAATATCCATTAAGGACGTAAAGAGATTAATAGCCATAGTAAAGATAAATAAAAACGAAAATTTTATAGATATTATTAGAGAATTTTCTAATGATTTTGCAAAAATTTTAAATAGTAGATTATTATATTATAAAATTTATCTATTTCCAGCAGATTTTGAAGGAAATAAGGATATAACATTTACTGGAATTTTAGCAACATCTCACATAGTAATAAGTAGCTATACTGAGGAAGATGGAACTTATATAGATATAGATGCTGCATGGTGTAGTGGAGAAAACTTAAATAAAGAAAAATTAGGAGAATTACTTAAAAAATATTTTAAAGATTATGAAATAAAATCATTTAAGATATATAATTATCTAGGTGAGGAAAGCCTTCTCAGCTGATAAATGATGATTGCCAAGTTCACTGATAGATTTATAATGGTGTTATATAATATATTATTCGATGAATGAAGATAATGAAAAATGGAAGGTACATGACTTAAAGAATTCGAAACAATTAGAGAAGGCAGGATATAGGGTTTATAATCATTCTGCTGTTGAGATTTGTCATTGGACAAAAGAATCAATTATAAATGGAAGAACATGTTATAAAAATAAATTCTATGGAATAGATACTGCAGGATGCATGGAAATGACTGAATCTGTTGTTTGGTGCACAAATAGATGTATATTTTGCTGGAGACCAAATACAAAATTTGAACCTTATTATAATATATTACCAGAAGATAAAGTAGATAGACCTGAAGAAATAATGGAGAAATTAAGAGAATTAAGAAAGAAATTATTAATTGGATATTATGGAAATTCAAAAGCAAATAAAGAATTATTAGATAAATTTGTTGATAAACCAACACATGTTACATTCTCATTATCTGGAGAACCATTATTATACCCATATGTTGCAGAGAGTATATTATATATTAAGAAAAATTGGCCATGGATAAAATCAATATTTATAGTAACATCTGGACAAGTCCCAGAAGCATTGGAGAGATTGGTTGAAAAGAATGCATTACCAACACAATTATATATATCATTTACAGCTCCAAATGAAGAAATGTACAAAAAAATATCCGTACCTATATATAAAGATTATTGGAAAAAATTTCTAGAATCACTAGAAATTGCATCAAAAATGAAAACAAGGAGAGTCGCAAGAATAACATTAATTAAAGGAATAAATGATGATCCAAAATATTTTGATGAGTGGTCTAAATTAATTGAATTATATAATCCTCATTTTGTAGAGGTAAAATCCTATTCATTTTTAGGATATTCAAGATCAAGATTAGAATATGAGAATGTTCCAAGTATGGAAGATATAAGAAATTTTGCAAAGGGATTGGTAGAAAAATTACCTGGTTATGAAATATCTAAAGAAGATATCGATTCAAGAATTGTATTAATAAAAAATAGAAGGCAAGGAATGGATATAGACCCTATAATAAGGAACGTAGAACCTAATGTGTAATTATTTTAATCTATAAAGTGAAACTACCCTACCAAACTTCTTAATTGCTGCCCAGAAAGGTGGTCTCATAATTTTTTTTGATTCCCTGATTTTTCTTATTTTAACATTATAGTTGTTGAATACCATTATAATTCCTTAAATAGAAAAATTTTAAAATTATAATAAAAAGAAAAAGCCTACAGATATAGCCGTCAAAACTATGCTATGAATTATACCAGACTTTATAGTCCCCCTTGCAAGTTTCCCAATAACTAAACCTGTAAAAATTGCATTAATCAATAATAGTAAAAAAGATAAGAACCTATATGTATTTATTAATTCATAATATGTTTCTTTATTAAATGAAAAACCCAAAGATTTTATATTAATTATTAAATAATATACTGCAATAATTGATAATAGAACTCCAAGATATAATCCATAATATGTATAAGTAGTAAGTTTTAGTTGAGACAACCTGTCTTTTTTAATCATTTCTAAATTTCTTATACTTTCTGATAATGTATCTAGCAAGTTACTTAAATCTCCACCACTTTTTAAAACATTATTTATGTTTGATAAAACTTCGGATATTTCCAAATTATTTATCTTTTTTGAAGAATCATTTAATGCATCATAGAAAGTTTTTCCATATTCCATTTCAGAAATTATATATCTAATTTCTCTATTTAATCTCTTTCCATAATAATTATTTGATACACTCTTTAAAGCAATGGGTAATGGTTGTCCTATTTTTAAATAATGAGATAGATCTCTTAAAAATAATGGAAAATTGTTTACCATCTCTTCATATTCTAAATATTCTTGAAGATATTTTAATGAATAAATTAAATATAATAATACAATTATTCCAATTTTAACAAATATATTAACATTTATTGGCAAAAATATAAAGAATATTGAAAAAATAGTTATTAAAGATATATATAGTATATCTTTTTTATTCATTTATAATTTTCTCATTTTATCTAATAAAAGCTTTTTCTCCATCCTTATTACTGTTTCTCTTACTAACTCTATTGCATCTACATTTACCGATATAGAATCTATACCAAGCTTTACTAATAGTTCTGCATAATCTGGTCTAGAACCGGCTTGTCCACATAAAGATGTGTATACACCATATTTTCTACATATTTTTATTACGCTTGATATTAATTTAACAACTGCAGGATGTCCTTCATCCATTAGCCTTTGTACCATTTCATTATTTCTATCTACTCCCAATGTTAATTGAGTTAAATCGTTTGTTCCAAATGATATAAAATCTATGCCAGCATTCTTAATTATATCTTCAATTGTTAATGCACCAGCAGGTGTTTCTACCATTATTCCAAACTTTATATCTTTTCCAGGTATTAATCCCTCGCTTTTAACTATCTCTTTTGCTTTATATACCTCTTCCCATGATATTACAAATGGTAGCATTACCCATAAATTGTTTAATCCTTTTTCTTTTACCAATATTTTAAAAGCTTTTATTTGAGCTCTAAATAATTGCTCTTGATCTAAATCTCTCCTAATACCATGCCATCCCATCATTGGATTTGCCTCTTTTGGTTCTTTTTCTCCTCCTTCCAAATTTCTATATTCATCAGTCCTCATATCTAATGTTCTAACTATTACTGGCTTTGGATACATGATTCTCAATATTTCTTCTAACCTTTCTACTAACATATTTGTAAATTCATCTAATTTATTATTCTCTAAATACCATCTTGGATGTTTTCTATTTCTTAATACTAAGAACTCCATTCTTAATAACCCTATTCCATCTACTAAATCTTTTACCTTACTTGCAGTTTCTGGATAATCAGCAATTGCCATAATTTTTGTAGCTGTAATTTCTAGTGGTGTAGATTTTATTATTTTTCTTGCAACTTCCTTTCTAGTTAGTTCTCCCAATTTTACTTCTCCTTCATATACAATACCATGTGTTCCATCTACAGTTATAACCATTCCATCCTTCAATATTTTAGTTGCATCTTTTGTTCCAACAACTGCGGGTTTACCAAGTTCTCTTGAAACAATTGCAGCATGTGATAAATGACCACCTTCATCTGTAACTATTGCAGAAGCCTTTGCCATTAATGGTTCATAATCTGGATTTGTCATTACAGTAACTAGAACATCCCCTTCTTCAAATTTATCAAATTCTTCTGGAGATAATATTATTTTTACTTTTCCAGTACCAACACCAGGAGATGCAGCAATACCTTTTAATAATATTTTTTCACCTTTTACTTCCAATTCTTCTTTCTTTACTTTCTTAATTGTTGTTATATCTCTTGTTTGTACAATATATATACCATTATCATCAATTGCATATTCTATATCTTGTGGTTTTCCATAATGTTGTTCTAATATCTTTCCATAATTTGCCAATTTCTTTACTTCATCATCA
>JAWDMD010000029.1:0-5579 GCA_046536775.1 Candidatus Nanopusillus sp.
AAGTATAAACAATCAATTTACATATAATTATTATTTATATGAATTTGTAAAAATAAATAATGAAACAATAAATAATTATTGCGATAATTCATTTTGTTATATAATAGGATAGAAGATTTTTATAAAATATATCTATCCTTTTTCTTACATTATTTAATTTCTCATTTGCCTCTTTTACTAAATTATAAAAATATTCTTTACTTATCAATAATTTTTTATTTTTTGATACAATTGTTTCAATTTTTTCATTTCCAACAATTTCAACCATCACTCTTTTATCATTTATTAAAAATATTCCAGAATGTTTAAATCCAGATTTTCTTGCAATATTTAATATTTCATATGCCTTTTCTATATTTTTTGAAGATACATGCAAAATAAATGGTTCTTGTTTAAAATATATTTTTTCGTCATAATTATTATATACTTCTAATAATTTATTCCATATATAATAGAAGTTTACATAATAATGGGATTTAAATAAAAATTCTGCCTCAAATTTTTTCCCACTTTTCGGTATTTTTAATAAAATTATCCTACCTGCACACGAAGATGTTGTAAAAAAGAAATCTAATGAATTAATAAGATCTAAAATATAATATATAGGTTGATCTGCTAGATGTTTTTCTTTAGCCTCTTTAAGTTTTTTCATATGATATATTTTTAATTTATTAAATTCATCCATATATTATGGATAGGGGAAAGATAATATTAAATGTGTTATTTCTAGCATTTTCTTTGATAGTAATTTACCTAATATATTATTCATATTCGACATATTTTAGTAGAAATAAGATGGTAAATCCTGAAAATATATATGATTTATATATATCAAATTTTAGCGTAGGCGGAAATTATTTTTCTTTTAATGTAAACAATCCAAATAATTATTCTGTTGAAATATATTTCTCATATTTAGGATTAAAAAATTCATATCAAACATCATCAATAATAACTTCTGGAAACTTTTTACAAGATATATACCTGATACAACCAGACAACCATATTACTCTACAATATAATTTTGAATTGGATGATCAAACAAGATTGACAATTGTTCAATGGGAAAAACTTGGTGGACTTTTATATTTAACATTATATTATTCATCTATAGGAAATAATTCTATTAATGGAATAATAAACTATCAAATAGAAAAAAGTTAGATTTTATCAAGATCGCTTATTGTAAATATCTTTACTTTATTACTAACCTTCTGTATACTATCTATACATACTACATATTTTATATTTGTATTTTTCTCTATTAATTCTAATAATTCTCTTGTTAATATTCCATCCATTACCAAATATGCTAAATTATTGTGTTTCAATATTGTCTCTCCCAATTTATCTACAGGTACTTTATTTAATATATTAAAGTTTTCATCCAATAATAAAGCCTGATCAGTTTTAAACACATCATTCATATAAGACTTTAATTTTTGTAATGTTGGATCCTTTATTCTTTTTTCGCTCCTAATATTTTTTATATCTTCAGCAGTTCCTTCTAATTTCTCATAATATGCTCTAATTTGGTCAAATGATATTTTATTCTTTAATGCTTTTAATATTTCTTTTCCAGATAATTCTTCAACCTCTCTTCCAGCTTCTGGCTTTGCCACAAAATCAATATCAACACCACTTGACATACATTCTTTTACTAATAGATCTCCACCTCTATCCCCATCAAAGAAAGTTGTTATAATCTTTTTCTTTGATAGATCAATTATTGTTTTTGGTACATTTAATCCATTTAATGCTATTACATTTGTAATTCCATATCTTAATAAATTTAGAACATCAGCCCTTCCTTCTACCAATATTATTTCTTCAGATTTATCTATATCTGGTCCTGCAGGTAGTTTTTCAGGTCCATACTCAATTAATGTCTTCATATTATGTGAATATTCTAAATATAATAGTAATTCCTTTGGATCTGGTAATTCTTCATTTATCAATCTTCCCAATAATTCTCTAGCCCTTTCTAATATTTGTTGTACTTTTGTTTTTCTTATATCTTCTATTTTTTGTACCTTTATTGTTGCATGTGTTGGTCCAATTCTCGTTACAGTTTCTAATGTTGCAGCAATTAATGAAGTTTCAAATCTATTCAAACTTGTTGGTATCTTAATTTCTCCGATTGTTTTATCATTTTCTACCTTAAGATCCACATCTATTCTTCCTACTTTTCCAGATCTTTGTAATTCTCTTAGATCCATTTCTGATCCTAATAGCCCTTCTGTTTGTCCAAATATTGCTCCTATTACATCTGGTTTCTCAACTACTCCATCAATATATACTGACGCATGTATCATATATTTTATGTAAGGTGGTGAACTCTTCGCCATTATTAAATATTTTTAGAAAGGTATTTAACTATTGAAATTTTTATACCTCTAGGTGGTATAATAATACTATAAAAAATGAAATTAAAAGTTATTATATGACATCATCGGAAAAAATAACAATAAGTGTTTTAAAAGCTGATATAGGAAGTTTGGTTGGAAATTCAACTATTCCAGAAATATTTGAAGAAACGGCCTCAGATATATTAGATAAATATAAGGGAGAAAAAATATTTGATTATTTTGTATCTCATGTTGGGGATGATTTAAATTTAATAATATTACACAATAAAGGGGAAAATAATAGAGAAATACATCAAATCGCTTTTGATATATTTAAGAAAAATTCAGAAATTGCAAAAGAAATGAATTTATATGGTGCTGGTGGAGATTTATTAAAAAACGAATTTACAGGTTCATTAATTGGAATGGGGCCAGGAGTTGCAGAAATGGAATTTACATTAAGATCTTCAGAATCAATAATTGTATTTGCTGCAGATAAAACAGAATCAGGAGCATTTAATTATCCTTTATTCCAGATGTTTGCAAATCCATTCAATACACCAGGTTTAGTAATTGATCCCGATATGAGACCAGGATTTAGATTTGAGGTATGGGATTTATATAAACATAAGAGAGTATATTTGAATTCCCCAGAAGAAATTTATGATTTATTATTACTAATTGGAACATCTGAAATGTTTGCTATAAAGAGAGTATATCCAAGATCTGATAAATATCCAAAGGATGAACCTATTTCAGTTTCTTCTACAGAAAGATTATATGAAGAAGCTGGGAGATATGCAGGAAAGGATGATCCAGTAATGATTGTAAGAGCACAAAAAGGATTTCCAGCCGTTGGAGAAATATTAGAAGCTTTTTCATTTCCATATATGGTAAATGGATGGATGAGGGGATCTTATTGGGGTCCTTTATTACCTGTGAGTTTAAAGAATGCAAGGGCAACAAGGTTTGATGGACCTCCTAGGGTAATTGCATTGGGATTTCAGGTAAAAAAAGATAGACTATATGGACCAGAAGATATGTTTGATGATCCAGCATTTGATTATACAAGAAATAAAGCATTGGAAATTGCAGATTATATGAGAAGACATGGTCCCTTTGAGCCACATAGGGTATCTTATGAGGATTTATTAACAACCACAGTAAAACCTATACTGGATAAACTAACTCAAAGATTTGAGGATATAAAGTAAGAGGACCATCATTTTTAAATATATTTTTTTTAACAATAATAAAATGGGTCTCGAATATATATATGCAGTATGGTTATTGCATGAAGCTAAAAAAGAAATAAATGCAGATAATATAAAAAAGGTATTGACATCAACAGGGATAGAGCCAAATGATGCAATGGTAAATGCAGTATTAGCAAGTTTACAAGGGGTTGATTTGGATAAAATAAAGGAAGAATCATTATCCTTTGCTCCAGTACAGGCTGCTCCACAACAAGTAGAGCAAAAGAAAGAAGAAAAGGAGGAGAAGAAGGTAGAAGAAAAGAAGGAGGAACAATCATTAGAAGGTTTATCATCGTTATTCGGTTTCTAAAATTTATAAGTTTTTATATATAATTTTATTTTAAGGTGACAGATTCAGATAAGACTTATAGAGGCATTATCTTGGCAAAAAAAGAATTAATTAAGATAGGAGAGGAAAAGGAAAATTTATACTCTAGAAAGAGGGTTTTATATAAAGAAAGAAAGGAATTATTGGAAAAATTAAAGGAATTGAGAAATAAGAAGGAAGAATTTAGCAAAATGTTGGATAGCTTAATGACTGAAAGACAAAAAACATTGGAAAAGTTAGAGGAACTTAAGAAAAAATTGGATGAGATAAAGCAGGCAAGAAAAGATATATTTAAGAATAAAGATATATTAAAAGATATAAATAAATATAAAAAAGAATTAGAGACATTAGAATATGTTTTGCAGACAGAAGTTTTATCATATTCTCAAGAAAAGAAGATTTGGAATAGAATAAAATATTTAAGAAAACTTTTAGGAAAATATGAAGAGATATCTTCTGTTTTACAAGAAATTGATAAATTGAGAGAAGAATATAATGCTTATAGATCTAAATTATCAATAATAGGTCAAAATATTAGAAAAAATATTGATGAAAGAAAGGTTATAAAAGAACAAATAAAACAGATAAAAGAAAGGTTAACAGAAATAATGGGTGAATATAATAAAATTAAGGAACAAATAAAACAAATGAAAGATAGAATAAGAGAGCTTGAAGATAAATTGAATGAGGATTTACAAAGATATCTAAGCCAAAGATTACAAAAACAAACTGTTGAAATATCAGAAGATGATAAGACTAAAATAATTGAAGAATATTCAAAAATACAAGAAAAGATTATGAATGGTTCTGAACTATCAATGGACGAAATATTAGTAATGCAAAAATATGAATTATTAAAGAAAAAGGGTGCAATCTAATTATGAAAAATCGTATCCAAAAAAATCTTTAGAAAGTTTAGGTTTATTTAGAAAAAAATGTAAAATTTGTGGTAGATATTTTTGGACTTTTGATAAAGATAGAGAGATATGTGGAGATCATGAAAATTATGGTTTTATAAATAATCCTGTCGGAAAAAAACTAAAATATAAGGAAGTATGGAAAAATTTTTCAGAATATTTAAATAAAAGAGGTTATGAAATAATAAATAGATATCCTGTTGTAGCAAGATGGAGAGATGATATAGATTTTGTAATTGCATCAATTGCAGATTTTCAGCCATGGGTTGTAGAAGGATATACAGAACCACCTTCAAAAAAATTAACTGTTCCTCAATTTTGTTTAAGGTTTAATGATGTAAGAAATGTTGGATTGACTGGAAGGCATTTTACTGGTTTTGTAATGATTGGACAACATGCATTTGTAAAACCTGAAGAATATGATATAAATCAATATTTTTTAGATCTATATTATTGGTTTGAGAATAATAATTTTCCAATGAATGAATTTATATTTCATGAAGATAAATGGGAAGGTGGTGGAAATGGTGGTACATCAATTGAATTCTTTATAAGGGGTTTAGAGGTTGCGAACCAAGTATATATGCAATATAAAATCATTAATGATGAATGGATAGAATTAGATAAATTAAAAGTTTTAGATATGGGAATGGGTCAGGAAAGGGTTGCATGGATTGCAAATGGTACTAGTACATCATATGATGTTGTATTTCCAAATACAATAAAATTT
>JAWDMD010000030.1:0-5488 GCA_046536775.1 Candidatus Nanopusillus sp.
TATGGGAGAAATCATAAAGGCAAGGAGACCTGAATATATAGCTCAGGAGATAGCAATGAAGGTTCATTATTATAATATTATGAGAAGTATGACGGAGGCTTATTAATTATGCAACACACTTATTCCGTCATTAAAATTTAAATATTGGAAACTCTATCAAAGATGCAAAATGATAAAGTATTGCCCTAAATGTGGAACACCTAATCAGAATGATGCTAAATTTTGCATTAAGTGTGGTTACCAGTTCCCACAGGAAGAACAAGTTTCAAAGCAACCACCTCAACAAATTGCTCAGTCCTCCCCTCAGCCTATTCAACAAACAGCTCAGCATTCTCAACAAAAAATTCCAACTTCCAACCCAAAGCAAAAAAAGGGAAATGATATAGATTTGGAGCTTGCGTTATTACTTATATTGGGTATTATAGGTATTATAATTCCATTTGAATTTTTTATTAAGTTATTTATAGTGTTAGGTATATTATTTATTATTTGGCGTATTTATAAAATTAATGAATATTGGGATCAAGGGCTAAAGAAATCCAGAATTGAGTATCAAGAGATCACAGAAAAATTAACTCAAATAATAGACCAGCTATCGCAGAATAAATCAAAATAATTCCCAAAAGCAATTTTTTTTTAAAAAATACAGGTGATCCACGAGCAACTTTTGAATGAGGGTAATCAAAAACAAGTATAAAATTTGACATATAAAATGTTGACATGTAATTCCACTTTAGTTATATTTTTTTTTGAAATTTTAATGTATAGTAAAAGTTTCTACTCCTATTTTTTTAGTTCTCTTTATAAAAAAAAATAAATACCTGTTAAAAAATATTTATTTTGGGACTTCCAACCCTAAGACTCCCTCTCCATACTTGTCGGAAGGAATTTTGCCGGGCAGGTTATATTCGCAATCCAAAACTGAAATTAAGCATTTTTACAGTATCTATTATTGCATTGTAAAATTCTTTTCTATCCTCAAGCGATTAGGCTGGAGAAAAACAGCCAGCAGTTCCCGAAGTTCACCCTCCTCCCGAATGGCATTTCCCTCAGGGTGCTCAGGAACAGGTTCAGCCACGGAAACCTAGATTAGAGGAATACGTAATATAAAAAAAATACAGGGCTGTGCTGTTTTCTGTTCGTTTGTGCTGGGGTGAATGCCTGGATCCATGATTTTACAAATCTAGGGGACCGAGCCACGGTAGTTCCATGTTCTTGTACCCCTGTGGTCCGGTTGGACAGGACCACCGTAACCTCCTTGGCCCCGTACCACAGTGGCCCATTAGCCCGGGGAGTACAGGGGAACTCAGCCCGATTCTGAGCTTCGGAAATCCAGGGAATCAGTGTCCAACTGCCCAATCCTATCCGGGGTCTGGCAGAGCTGTGGTAACCTGCCTTAAGAATAAAAAACAGAAATAGAATTCGCCCCTAAAAAAATCTGTAAAGGCAGGAGATCTATTAGGGGTCTCAGGAAAACCATTGAAAACTCAGAGAGCCACCTAGCCAGGGCTTTCAGTCCCTTGCTACTCCGTCCTCAGGTCTCCCAGCTAGCAGTCCCAGACTTTCCAGCCCTGCCCCCAGCCGGGCTCAACCAGATTTTTCAGTACCCATGCCCAAACCCATGTTTTTCAGCCCGGCCAGTTAGGCGACCCCATAAGACAGTCGGTGTGTCCAGCGGTACTCCCAGTCTACAGGTCCTGTTGCCCTGATCTTCTGCGAAGTCCACAGAATTATAAAGCTAAGCTGGGGGCAGAAGGCGTTGCAGAATGTGTATCAGTATCGGTCTGTTTTGTTTGAATAAATTAGAATTAAATAAAATGCAGAATCCCCAAAAGCTGCAGAATTCCCAATAATATTAATGCCAATGTTAATACTATTAACAATCCAGTAATTTCTTTATTTTCTTCAGCTATTTCATAGTTTGAAAACAATTGAAGTCTATCCAAAAGCACCTTATGATAATAGTTTAATTTAAATGTATCTTTAATATTTTCGAATGTTTCTCTAAAAAATTTGGCATCGACAATATCTATATCATAATAAAATTCAAAGTCAGAAATAGCCTTTTGTGTAATTTTTTTAAGTTCTTTAGGACGAGGTTTTTTCTTTGATAAATGTTCTTCTATTTCGTTATTATATAAAATAAAGTAAGTGGCACTAGTTGTTGCCATATCTCCTAACAAAATTGACCAAGCTATACCCCATTTTAACCCACACTCCTTAAAATTGATTATATTTTGATAAAAATCCTTCATATTACATAAATCCAAAAGAGTTACCCCACAATAATAATTTTCAAAAACAATTTCTTCAGGTACTACAGATCCATTTTCTTTAATTTCTTTTATAATGGTTTTAAAAGTTGTATCTTTCTTTTTATAATGTCTTTTTCTCACCCCTAAAAATTCTGATATATCTTCAATAAAATAGTCAGGAATTTTTTTCAAATCATAATTTTCAAGTTCCGGTCCTTTATCCAATACTATTTGTGAATTTTGGAAAATAATAAATGTTTGCTGTTTTTTGATATTTTCAATAAATCTATCAGGGTTCAGTGACTTTTTATATAATTTTATTATTTTATAAAAACTTTCTTTAATTTTTCTTTTGTTTCTTAATATAATATCTAATATAAATTCAAAAATTAGATGTTTTTCATTCTCATCATATTCTTTATTATATTTTTTTATAATAATTTCGGATAATTTATTGTAGATTACGTAATCTACTAGTTTTTTTAAATAATTTATTGTTTTAATTTTTTTATATATATTTTCTCTAATTGGATAAACGATTTCATTCCATATATTTAGCAATAAAAAGTCTTCAAAAGTAACAAATTCTTTTATTTCCTTTTTCCCTTCGCTCTCTACCTGTAATTTTCTTATATATTTGTTTCCGTAAATATTTTCTTTATCGCCTTTAATTTCATTCCCGTTTGAATTATTTTCATTTTTCCATTCAACATAAAAATCTTCAATATTTCTTAAAAAATAATCATAGTCAAAATTCTTATCATTTTTTATTAAACGCTCTATAACAAATGTAACCGTTGCCACCCTCGAAATTGTATTATTATCATCATCATAATCAACATGTAAATAACCTTTGATGTTAGCATCAAATGTCTGCTCTTTGATAATGGGCGTTTGATTTACATAATTTTTATTAGTAATGTAAGCCATTTCATTTTTATATTCAAAGGAATAAGTTACCGGCTTCGAATCTTCAATTTCATAAAAATTTAAGTTTTCATTAAAAAACCTGATATGTATAAATCCCTCCCTACCTTTAGGGGTTAACACTTCATTTTTTCTTTCAAATAAATATAATAGGTTAATATCAACTTCTTCTTTTTCCTCAATTTTTTTCTTATCAATAATATATTCCTGAATATAATCGTCAACAGTTTCAGGAGATAATAACAAAAAATTTTTAGGTATTAACTCCAATAAGTGTTGTTTATTAATCTTACTTATTTCCTTTCCTTTGCTTATATATTTTTTAAATTCTTCAAAATTTATATCACTAATTTCTCCATTATTTGTTAAATCAACGCCAATGGTTATAATTCTTGCCCCATCTTTAATTTTTCTTTCATATTTTTTTGGGTTTAATACTGATGCCTTCTTTTTATATTCCTCTTCTATAATCTGTTGCTGTTCTGGGGTTAATTGGTCTTTATTTTTTTCATAAATTTCCTTAATTGAATAATATTCGTATGGTGTAGTAATATTTTTGATCTTTTCCAGAAGATCTTCAAAGTTAGTTAATGTTAACATAAATAATATATTATATCAGTAAAATATAAATTTTTCTAAAATAATTCATTGTTAGTTTAAATGCCATAATATATACAATGTTGCTATATGAATCAGAATTTTAGAGGGACCAGCATGGTCTGATAAGGTGATAATCAGTTTAAGGGACCCGCCGTACCAGAGCCACTGCCCCAACCCCCTTATCGGTGGTCAAGCCCTGCCGTACCCAGCCCCACCCGGATCCAGCCGGGTCAAATTCAGTCAATTTCAGTGAGTCTGGGGTCATGGGGGTGGCGAATGCAGGGATAAAAATATGCAATTTGATTAATGTGCTTGAATTCTATAATGAGGAGAAGAAGGAGAAGAAAAAAAAGCTTCATAATTAATCATCTTGGTTTTTATTAGAAAAGCAATTAATTTTTATTTCTCATGCTTATAAAAAGCATTAAAGGCATTTTTTAAAACAAGGAAGGAGTAAAAACATGTTTTCATTAACCGATTTGGATAATGTATTCTAATCGTTTTTCCCCCTTTTTGAAAAACTGATAAAAACATAGAATTGACAAAATAGCATTTTGTCAATCAATTAATTATGGATCTTGAGGGTATTTATATACCTCGGAGGAAATTTTCTAGGCTAAAAGATAGAAAAATATGAAAATTCCTATATAAAGTATATTCGAAAAATATTGAACTTTTACATAAACATAATTGATACACTTACCCAAAGAGAATTTAAAAATACTAAATTTCACAAAAAAAGTGGATCATCAACACATATTATACGAATTATGAGGTAAATTGATAAAATAAGGGAAGGTATCTGTTGCAGATGCAAAATACGCATCATATACAATGATGAACACAATGAGGTCACTGAGGCACTTAATAAACGAGGGAGTAGATCTAAACAACAGAGAATCATTTAAGAACTGGATTCTGAAAATGAAAAGAAAAGGGGTAATGGACAAGACTCTGAACATATACATAAAGGCATATAACAGTTATCTTGAATGGAAGGGCGAGGAAAAAATAAAACCTTATAAGGAGATGAGGGCATTTAAGACGGCCAGGGCTACAGAAGAGGATTACAAAAAACTGATGGATGCCTGCTATGGATATACTGAAATAAGAAATAAACTTATGATAGACCTTTTATTCAAAACTGGGATCAGGTACAGGGAATTAATAAATATCAGGCTAGAAGACATAAAGGAAGATACTTTAATAGTAAGGGGCAAAGGGCAGAAAATTAGAGTAGTACATCTCCCAAGATCTGTAAGAGATCTACTCAAAGAGTATTTAAAAATAAGAAAAGCAAAACCTGGGAACAATTTCCTTTTTGTAAATTATTATGGAGACCAGTTGACATATGCGGGAGGTCATAAAATACTGAATGAAATTGCAAAAAGGGCAGGGGTACACTTTTCGCCACACTTGGCGAGGCGGTTTTAAACAAGAAAATTATATCAGGAGGGCTATGATATTGAAAAAATCCGCCTGTTGCTTGGTCATGAAAAGCTAGATACCACAAAAACATACCTCAAAGTGGATTAAGAGGATGCAATTAACGAGCTTAGAAAGAAGGACTTCGATTTTTTATATTTAAATCCTGAGGTACAAAACCAGACAACTCCGTCTAGTATCTTACGCCCCGGACGGGATTTGAACCCGTGTCACGAGCTCGACAGGCTCGTATGATAGGCCACTACACTACCGGGGCTTCG
>JAWDMD010000031.1:0-5115 GCA_046536775.1 Candidatus Nanopusillus sp.
ATTACTTGTTTGAAATTCTATATGTAGTATTGAGTTATCTTCAAGCTCTAAAAGTAAATCCACCCTTCTTTCTTTTGTGCTTGGAAACGCTGAGTTCAAAACACGTTTGTAGTTTTTACCTATTATCATTCTTATAAATGCGCTTTCTGAAAAAGATGGAATTATATCTCTTATTGTGATATCTATCTTCTGAGGATGTTTATTCTCTTGATCCATAACTTAAGTAAAATTATATCACTCTTTGTATAAGTCTATATAAAGCATAGAAAGAGAGGTTTGTCATATTTGAGATAAGTGTTTTCTTAAAAGAAAATAATATCACGACAAGTCTGCCACAATCCACAAGTATACCACGATAAACAAGTCTGCCACGATCCACAAGTCTACCACGGTTTATATGTCTACGATGTATTGAACTTGTGCAATTTTTTATAAATAAATATGATATAATAAGTCATAGGAGAGTAGATTAATTATTAAGTTTTAAAAGTAGTTGAAATAAACAGATAGGAATAAAAGGAGTGAAGTTATGGGAAAACCTTATAAGACTTTGAAATTGATTTCTTACTTTCACAATAAGCAGATCAGATTTTTAAAGGTGTGAAGGGGTGAAAATATGCCTACTGAAATAATATTAATTGTTATCTTGATTTTATTATTAATTTCAATTGCTTTAAATATTACTACTTACTTGAAACTTGAGAAAAACAAAAGTTTAATACTAGAAGAGATGTCAAATCGTCACAAAGAGGTATCAAATCACAACAATATGATTCAAACCGCAATGAACCAAGCGTTTTTAGATCTAGATAAAAAGATAGAGCGACATGAAAATGAAATCAAAGAACTTGAGGAAAAAATTGAGCATATTATAAAACTTCTTAAAGAGCCATTAACAGAGGAAGATTTAAGATGAATGATAAACAATATATCTTAGATTATCTTGGATATTTAAAAGAGTTAAGTAGAAAAATCGGTGTTGGAGTTGATTTTGGAAATCTTGTTAAATCTAAACCAAGAAATAAAAATCTTGAAAATACTTTTTTCTACTTTGATAAAAACTTAGACATAGGAGAAATTTATAGAATTGACATAGGAGAAATTTATAGAGCTAATAAAGAAGTAGATGGAAAATTATATTGGTACTTAAGGCAAAAGCTTATAGAAATTAATAATTCAAATCAAGCAATATTTTTAGGTATTGGATTATTAAAATATGTAATAAAAGAGAATGGAAGTTATACCAATAAAGCCTTTGGACCTATTTTTATAGTTAACTTAGATATAGAAGAAGATAAGGAAGGTAAAAGTATATCTATTTATTTTGAAAACTCATATATAAATTATGATCTTTTTAATAACATATCTGAAAATTTAGAAGATAACGAAAACTCTATCCAATTAGAACAAGCAGTATACTTTATAAAAACCTTAGAAGAAAAACTTGAAGAAACAAATAATTTGCTTGGTTTAAAGACTCTTGCAAAAGAAGCTATTTTGAAAATTCCTGAAGCATTTAACATTAAAATTGAACAAGACATTACAATAGAAAACAAAAATGTAGAAGAGATATTTGATAAAAAAGAAAGCGTTTATTTAGATAGAAATTATTTTTTTGTCAATAACTTTCCTTCTGAACTATCAACTTACAAATCTTTAGAATTGTTAATTCAAGAAATAAATGAAGAAGGAGATTTTAAAAACAGCACACTAAAAAAACTTTTTGTATCAGCCTTTGAAGAAAAGATTAACTTAGAGAAAGTTGACAATTTTAAACTTGAAGACTATGAATATTTAACTCCTTTGCAACTTTCAGAAAGTCAGAAAAAAGCTCTTGAGAATGCTATAAATTACGAAATTTCTTATATACAAGGACCTCCGGGAACTGGTAAAAGCCATACTATAACTGCATTGGCTTTATTGTCTATTTTACTTGATAAAAAAATTCTAATCGTTTCTCAAAAACCACCGGCTATTAAGGTTCTGTTTGAAAAGTTAACAGAAATTTTAGAAAAAAATAACATTATTCCGTTTATTTATTACTATGATGAGCACAAAAGAAAAATGAAGGAAAATGTAGGAGCTGTTGAGAGATTAAATATAAAAGACGATTTAGAAGAAAGATTAAGATACTTGGAAGAAAGAGCAATAGATTACATTAATGAGTTAAAAGAATTAGAGAAAAATTATAAAAAATATCTTGCATTGGAAAATAAATATTACTCTATAAGAAAAGATTTGAATGATGAAGTCAAGTTTTTTGAGGGAGGATTTTTTAATATCAAAAATTACCTCAATCACTTAAAATGCATAGAAATTGAAGAGCTAAATCTTCATAAAAATACTTTTAAAGTATTAGAAGGATATGGAAATACAAGACTTTTGCAGTTAAGAAAAGTATTTCTTTATAGATTTTTAAAAAACTATCACAAAGAGCTTGAGCTTAAGAAATTTTTAAATATTAGCCAATCTTTATTCTTAGATTCTCTGATAAAAATAATTTATGATTATAATAAAATTCAAGATACAAAAAGTAAGATTTTATCATTTGGAGATATACAGAATTTAGTCAATCGGATAAACCATATAAAAAGCCAATTAATGCAAGTTTCAAAAGAGTTAGTAAATTTAAAGCTATTACTTAAGATTTATGAAAATGCACAAAAATATAAAAATAATTTAGCCAAATTTAAGAATGTTTTTCATTGGGTAAAAGATCGTTTATTAAAGAATGTACAAGAAAAAGTTAATTATGAAAATATTTTGGAAATTTTTAATATTTGGATTGTAGATATTCCAAACGTAGACAGAATACTACCTATGAAGCCAAACTTATTTGATATCGTTGTAGTTGATGAATCCTCTCAGGTAAATTTAGCTCAAATAATTCCGGTATTTTATAGAGGTAAGCATATTTGTGTAGTTGGAGACCATAAACAGCTAAGCCTTGAGGCTACAGGTTTAGGATTTTCTATTGGTGGAAAACTTGATAGGTATACATGGGAAAAATTTAAACCAAATAAGATAGATTATGAACAAGCAAAAAGAAGAGATTTAATATTAACAAAATCTTCTATTTTAGATTTTCTAGTTTCAGATGATTCTGATAAAGATTCGAACAGAGAATCTTTTAACTACATAAGCGCAGAAGCTCAAAGTATGTTAAACGAACATTTTAGGTCAGTTTATCCTTCGGCAAGTTTTACTTCAAAGAAATTTTATGAAAATAAGATTTATATTATGACAAAAAATCCGAATTTAGAAGATAAAGCATTTAAAAGTATCAAAGTTAACGGTAAAAGGCATTTAAAATTTAATGTTGTTGAAGAAGAAATAGATGAAGTTTTTAAAATTATTAAAAGTCTAAAAAGAAATAGAAGATATGAGGACGTTGTTTTACCAGATTATGTTCCAGAAAATTTTTCAATAGGGGTATTATCATTTACAAGGGATCAAGTGGTGAGGTTGAAGATTAGAAGTTATGCAAACAGTTATGAAGATATATTCATAGGAACGCCAGAAGAATTTCAAGGTCATGAGAAAGATGTAATGATTATATCACTTGCTTTGGATGAGACATGCACAAGAAGTAAAAACCATTATGAAAATAAAAATAGATTTAATGTTGCTACAAGTAGAGCAAAATATTTTACGTTTTTAGTTTATGGTGGAATTCCTGAAAACTTCCATTTGACTAAGGAATACATAGCACACTTTGAAAGTATAGAAAATATAGATAGAAAAGACATTGATACAGAAAATGCTTGCTTTGACAAATCTAAATTTGACTCAGAATTAGAGGAATTTGTTTATAATTATTTAAAAGATATAGTAAACGAGATAAATAAAAATTACCACTCAGATATAAGAATATACAATCAATATGAAACTTGTGGTTATAGATTGGATTTTGTATTGCATAATAGAAAAAACAAAAAATTTATTGCATTGGAAGTTGATGGACCATACCATTATGAAATGGCAGGTTTACAAAATATTAATTATGCTGATTGGCATATAGAAAGAGCAGAAAGGTTAAAAAGAGCTGGGTGGAAAATAATTCATACACCATATTATAGGTGGTATATTAACGGATGGTTAGATTCAAGCAATCCTATTATGAGAGAAGAGTTAGAAAGAATTAAAAAGGAACTAGTAGAAAACTTAACCACTTAACTAAGCTCTATAAGTCTGCCGCGGTTTATGTGTTTACGATGTATTGAACTTGTGCATTTGTATAAATTGTTTGTTATAATATAATATTAATTTTTAAAGGAGGTTTTAGATGCCCAACAAAAGACAGGCTGCTAAAAGAGCTAGAAGAGATGAAAGAAGAAGAGAGATAAATGCGTTGCACGTATCAAGGATGAAAACTGCCATAAGGAATTTTAAGAAACTCATACAAGCCAAAGATTTGGAAACCGCCAAAGCCAAACTTCCTTTTGTGGTAAGTATGATCCAGCACGCAGCCGCTAAGGGTTCTATACACAAAAACGAAGCGGCCAGAAGAGTCTCAAGAGTTACACAGCTTTTAAACAAGGCTTTGGCATCCAATGAGCAAAAATAAGATATACACTATTTTATCGCTTAGCATCACAGCTATATTTGTGGCCATAGGTTTTTATTTTCTTAAAAACCATGAAAAAGAGTACAACGAAGCTGCAAGTTATCAACTATCAAAAGTAGATGAGCTTTTGCAACAAAAAAACTATCAAGGAGCCCTAAACCAAGCGCAGTTTGTGGCAACCCATTATAAGAAAAGCCCAATGGCGCTTTTGGCAATGTCTTATGAAATAGGTATATCCACGTTGGCAAACTTGCCTGTGAACGACGTTGCTTTATCTCAAGATATTTCATCTAAAGCAAAAACATTGCCTGCTAAATTCTTATACGAAGAAAGGGCAGCTTATGGGCTATACAAAGAAGGTAAATATCAACAAGCCATAAGCATACTAAACACCATCCCAAACAACGCTTTCAACAAAGCTTCTGCCTTGCTATTGGAAGCCGAAGCTTACGAAAAATTAAACGACAAAGTAAAAGCTATAACAGTTTACAACGATATAATAAAAGCGTTTCCAAAAAGCTATTATGCAAACGTAGCCTCTCTTAGAA
>JAWDMD010000032.1:0-5018 GCA_046536775.1 Candidatus Nanopusillus sp.
GATCCATCAACAAAAATCTCCTCTTCGTTATTTAATTCAGCAAGAAGAAATTGCATTTCACTTCCAACAATTTCATATTTAACCAACTTTCCACCGTTAAATAAGTTAATTTAACCCATTTTTAAATTATAATAAACTTAAGTATTTGAAATAAGAGAAGAATTTTTATTATAAATTTTAATATTTTAAAATAAAAAGTTTTTTGAAAAGTCGTAAAGTTATTAAAGCAAATTGCTAATATAATTAACAGAATTAAAAAGGTGCATATAATGAAAGTAGCAATATTAATGTTACCAAGGTTTTTCGGAGGAGGTGAGATAAGAACCCTTAAAGTATTAAGCTTTTTTCCTAAAGAAAATTACGTATTAATAATTCCAAAAAATAAGAAGTTAATGTTAATGAGAGATATTAAAAAGTATTTAAATGATAGAGAATCATTAGATATAGTAAAATCAGCATATGAATTGGAGGATTTCCATAGCATGGGCCATATAAATGAAATTGCATATGGTCGTTATATAGCTAAGGTCTGCAAAAGGCTTAACGCGGATTTACTTTATGCACCTTATGATTATTCTGTTTTATCCTTAGGTATAAGATCTAGCGGTATGAAATGGAGTTTACTTCTTCAATCAATACCAGCAATAGGATCCTTAACTATAGAGGATGGCTATGGATTTAGCCTTTTCTTAAAAAATGCAAAACTAAACAATTTAGGTTTACTTAAGGCATTAAATGGTTATACAAATCTTAATTTGCTTAGTCTAGCAGCTCATGGAGTTCAACTTCTATCTGTTTCTAAGTCAATACCTTATGAAATGAAAAAAGTAGGCATAAACCTTAACTTCAAAGTAGTTGATCCAGGGATTGGAGTTGAAAAATGCAATTATTTAAATCAAGAAAGAGTCTATGATTTAATTTTTCATGCTAGGATTACTCCTGAAAAAGGCATTTTTGACTTTTTAAAAATAGTTAAGGGAGTTGCTAATTATAATAAACAAATTAAGGCCTTAGTTGTTGGTGCTGCAAGTAGTGAAATGGCAAAAGAAGTGATAAAATATACAGAAGATTTAAGGTTAGCTAAAAATGTTGAATTTAAATTTAATGTAAAAAGTAATGATATATTTAATTTATTAGCATCATCAAAGCTATTTATATATCCTTCTAGATCAGACGCTTTTCCGCTTGTAGTATTAGAATCCCTTTCCTGCGGAACACCTGTATTAGCATATGGAATACCTGCAATACGGTTTAATTATTCAGACACAAAAGCTGTAATTAAAGTCAAACCGCTAGACATTAGGGGAATGATCGATCATGCTATTAAAATAATCGATGGGTCAGAAAAAATAGTAAATGATGGTATTAAATTTTCAGAAAAGTATACTTGGGAAAATGTGGCAAAAGCTGAATGGAAATTAATAGAGTCAATTGCTAGTTAATAAGAATTTTTTAAAAACATTATGAATTATTTATTGAAATTTTTGAAAATGCAATTATATTTGATAAAAGTTAAATTTTGAAAAAACGAGGAAATGAAAAATAAAGTATAATGATTAATTAAATTATGTTAAGTGAATTTATTAAAAATTAGGGTAATCTTTAAAAGTTAAAAAAATAATAATTTTTATCTATGCGAATGATAATTAATGTTAAATAACAAATAAAGAAACGAAACTGTAAATTTTAAGGGTTTTTACTAGAATTTATTGAAGAAATAAAAGAAAGCCTTTAAATTTTAATTTAAACAAAAAAGGATTTAAAAGCAAGTAATATAAAAATTTTTGGGTAGTTGAATTTGGATAAAAACTTAATCAGCGTTATTGTAACCGCATATAATAGAAGAAAATACTTACCTTTTGCATTGAAAAGCCTAGAAAAGCAAACGCTTCCAAAAGAAATGTTTGAAGTAATTGTTGTGAAAAATTTTGAGGATAATATAAGTGATGAAATAATTTCTAGAAATAAATGGAAAAACATTGTAACTGATGAAAAATCCCTTAGCTCAAAAATAGCAATTGGATTTAAAGAGTCTAAAGGAGATATTATTACATTTCTTGAAGATGATGATTTGTATAGAGAAGATAGACTAGCGAAAGTTTATGAAACTTTTAATAAATTTAATGATTTAATATACTTTCATAATTCTCAGGTTATTATAGATGAAAATGGTAATAGGCTAAAAGATCCTATTTATCAGGATTTAAAGCCAAAAATTAAAAATATTTTAATTCCAAATGACAAGAACTTTATAATAAAAACTAGCACATTAAAAAATATAGCTAAATTTGCTAAAATGAATCCTTATGATTTTTTGTTTTTTTATATTACAGATAAAGGATACTATAACAATAGTTCAATTGCAATCAAAAGAGATATAATTAACAAATACATAGAGCTATTTAAAAAAATTATAATAGCTTTGGATAAATTTTTTTATACTATATCTTTGGCTTCTGAAGGAAGTATATTTTTCACAGATGACGAACTTACATATTACAGAGTTCATAAAGAAAGTCATAGCACATTTCACAGATTTGATCAAAAATACCACAATAAATTATATTACTATAAGATAACATTACGAACTTTAGAATATGCAAATGATTTAAAAATACTTTCAGAAATCACTCAAAGTTTGAATAAGCAACAAGTTCCTTGTAATTTTGATAAGCTACAAGCATCAAACCCTAAGAAAGAATTGCAATGGTTACCTTTTAAAGAAATTAAATATTTACCAAAAGAATTTAAGCTTTCAATAAACGATCTTAATTATTTATTAAGATGCTTACCGCATTACTATAGTATAAGTAAACAGATAAAAGACGAAGATTTTCAGAAATGGCTCATTAAATCAGTACCTTATTTTATATTATCATATATAATGCAGATTACAGGATCAGAAAGAATTAGGGAAATTTACTTCAAATTTAGCAAAACTTATAAGTAGGGGTCTGGGCTTCATTGAATTTTCATAAAATTGTATTTAATTCTCAGCCAGCTTATAGAAAAAGATTTTACCTAGGCTCCTACCAGTGCTTCAATTTATATGATAGCGTTAATGCAGGGTATCTATAGGCATAATAAGCAATTTAACAATCTAGACTTTTTTATAACTATAATACAATAAAAAAATCTAAATGAATTTGCTCGTTTGAAAATTTTAACCTGTAATCTCCTTTAGATTATTTATAAGTTCCTCGATAACTTCATTAAGCCTTTCCTTAAACTTTTCATAACTGAAGTTTTTGGCTATATCTTTAGCCTTTTCTGAGAGATTATTAAGCCTTCCATTCTCGCTTAATAATTTCTTTATGATTAGAGCTGCTTCTTCAATGTTTTTATATCCTAATCCTTCATCTATTCTAGAAACTATATCTGTCCATCCTCCACCATCTTTATAGACTACAGGTACTAGCCCAGCTGCTGCTGCCTCAGCTATAGAAATACCAAAATGCTCAGCAAATGGTGGATGAAGGTAAATAGAAGCTTGAGACATTAATTCAATTATTCTTTTTCTTGGTACATCAGTTTCAACATGAAAATTATTTAGTCCTATTGCTTTTTTGTTTATAGATTTAATAACTGGTGGTGAGTAATTACTTGTGCTACCTATCAAATAAAATTCGGCTTCAGGTATATTCCTAGCTATATCGGGTATCGTATCTAGCTTTTTCTCAGGAGAAAATCTGCTAACAGTTAATATTATTTTCCTTCTCTCTTCATTTATAGAAAGAAGTTCCTCAATGTTTACTGGGGGGTAAACAATTTTAATCTTTAGATCATTGCCATATTCTTTCTTTATATAATTAGCAGTCCATGTACTGTTTGTCATTACAAATCCTGATTTGGAAATTAATGATTTTGCTTTCTTTTTAATTAACCAGTTGTAAAGTTTTCTACTAATACCTGTTTTTGCCTGAAGTGAAATATAATCAATAAGAGCTGGAAAATGAATATAAGACGCATCTGTATATTTGTAAGGTATATTTGATTGAGTTTCAATTATAATATCATAATTATTTCTAAGCTTTTTTATTAGCTTAACAAGATGATTCAAAGCTAATAAACGCCTATAGCGTATAAATTTGTCATTTTTTGTCTTCAAAATTCTATTTATAAAAGGTTCTCCTAATTCTTTAATAGTTTGAATATTTTGATCCCCGCTAGTAAGAATTTCCCAAGCCTTAGGATCTTTATGTACAGTATAGAAATCAACATCATGGTTAAGTTCTCTTAATGCTTTGTACATTTCTAAAGCTAATTTTTCTGTCCCTCCTGTTTCTTCAATAAGGGTGTGAATCAATGCAATTCTTGCCATTTTATTCCACCTATTTTATTAATATTTTTGTCATGAATATGCTTCTTTGTAGTTTTTATCTCTCACTTAATTTGTAAAGCCAATTGATATTAAGTCTTTTTTTATTTTATGAATAAAATTGTATTATTGTTTGTTATAAATTTAATTAGCTTAATAATTATTCGAAAGATCTTTTATAAGTTTTCAAGATAATACTAATAATACCTTTTATATTCATCAAAATTAGGCATTAATTTAGTAATTGATAACGAGTATATAATAAAATAAGAATTTCTAGTTTCTTTAGGATTATGTTTTATATTATAGTAAAATATAAAGAAAAAAGTCTAAATATTAAGCATTTTTATTTATAGCTATATAAAAAGTTCTGCAAAAACTTCTGATAAAATTTATTTTATATTTTCAATGATTGAATCTGATCTCCTCCTCACCCTGAAGAATTATCCAAAGTCCAGAGGGTTACATTTATGTGTGCTACTTTCTTATACCATCTCGTATTGTAGGAGTAAAATCGGCTCCCGCTTCTCATCCTTTAAGAATTGATTAGATGAAGAAATGCGACATCTCAATTTTTTAATACATTTCGAATCTAAATTTTCCCCTGCATTAAAAGGTAGGGTTTGTTAATTCTTTTATTATATAATTATTTAAAGCTGTAAATACTCAAGTAGAATCACTTTTTTTCTTTTCTATCAAT
>JAWDMD010000033.1:0-4919 GCA_046536775.1 Candidatus Nanopusillus sp.
ATCTAAACAATTTACTTAATGAATATCTTTATTACAAATATGAGAATGGTATAATATTAAAAAGATACTATAAAGGTAATGGTTGTTCAGGATACTTATATTCTATATTATATACAAATTATAATCCTATAATAAATATTTCTTATGCTTCTCAATATGATAATGATAATTATAATAATCTTTATTTCTTAAATACAACATTAAATAATAATTATAATTATTCAAATTATTACTTTTATTTATATTCAAATCCAAATTTAGATAACCAAACCGCATTATATTTAGCATTTTCTACTCAAATTCCATATATTGAAATAAATTATATTAAACCAATAAATGTAATAAATTTAAATAATTTAATTAATTTATCGGAAAATTATCAAAATGTATATTTTTATTTTAATAATTTAAATATAACAATATTTAATGGAACTATAAATCCAGGAAATAATGTAAGTAATTATAACTATTCAGAAAACTTTAATATATATGTCCTAAATAATACGATGGTAAATACATTATATAAAGATCAATTAACAATATATATAAAATGAGAAGCTGGATAATATTGGTAGAACTAGCATTTTCAATAATATTATTAACATTTTTCTTTTTATATACTTATTACGGTAAATCTAACAATTATAATATTTATAATTTTGATTCCAATAATTTAGTTTATCTAAATTCCTCATGTAACAACAATTTATATATATATGAAATAGTAAATCTGACAAATAATAATATTACAATATGTTATTTTGGAAAACAAGTAAATTCAACATATATACAAAATTATGAACCAATATTTGAATACTTGTATGCAGGCCAAAATTATTTTAATCCATACATATTAATTATATTTGGATGAGATCGCAATACATATTACTAGCAACAATTGCAATTATCATTATTTTATCTTTTATTACATATTATAGTCTTTCTCCAATAAATAATATTAATCCGAATTTAATAGGAAAAAACTTTGAAGATCAAATAATATACATATATCAAAATTTTGGATATGATTATATATCTAATTATACATTATATTTTGAGAATTATACAGAGAATATTAATTATAATTTTTCTTTCATTTGTATATCCTCATATAATTTATCAATTCAAGAATGTACTGGAAATAATATAAATTGTTGTTATTATTTTAATGGATATTTTTTTGTAAATCAGAGCATATTAAAATATTGTAATGAAAACATTACTTTATATAATCCACCAAATTGGATTTGTTTTTGTTATAATGTAAATAATTCTAATAGTTATTATGTTAATTTCTTTTGTATCTAACATAAACTAGCATATAAACCTGATTGATTTTTATTTAATAATAAGCACAAATTACTTACAATTGTAAGATTAGAACTATTTAATAAATTAAATGGAATTGTATTAATAGTAAAATTATATTCATAATTATATTGAGAAAGCTCGGTTATATTTAGATTTATATATGTGGGAACTTGTAAAGAATAATTTACAGTAGAATAATATACACATATTATTTCTCCTGGATAAATATATATGATTGTTTTTGACGGTAAATTTTCATAAGCTTTATAATTGCATGAATAACAAGATCCAATTGTTTCTATTTGATAATTTAAATTTGTCAATAAATTTACAATATATTTTAAGTTTAATTCATCCTGTTGGTTTTGAATTGTTAAATGAACAAAATATATAACTAAGGATAATATAGAAAGAGCAAATGCAGTATATATTAAAAATTCAATCCATAAACTTATACCTCTCATGAAACTGATTTTATATAATCAGTTAAATTCTTATTCTCATTATTTAATTCTTTATATATTTCATTAGCTAATTTATCTAACAAGCTTTTTCCATTATTTGTTACAACTCTTCCTTTTTTCTTTCCTTCATTTACCTTCATAACCAATCCAGAATTTTCTAATTGATGTAATATTTCTCTTATTAATTTTCCATATCCCCTTACAACTTTTCCAGGTTCCATTCCTCTTTTTCTTAATCCAGAATATTTTCTCCTTAATCTAGAAATCCCAATTGGTCCATATAAATATACTTTTCTTAAAATTGATGCTGCTCTATAATACCACCATCCAGGGCCTCCAGTATAATCTACATCTACAGGAAAATCCGGATTTCTCTCTTTATCTGGTCCTGTTTTAATAAAAAATGCCCAATTGGGTGGTTTTATTGTATCTTTATAATTTTCGAATAAATATCTAGCTAATCTTTCTACAAATATTTGACCATCTACATCTCTTACAGATACCATAATATGCAATATTTATAAAACATTTTTAAAATATATGTAAATTATGAGTCATACTAAATTATCAGTCCCTGTTGCAAGGTTTGGTTCTAGATATGGAAAAGGTATAAGGGAAAATTTATCTGAGATAGAAAAAAAATATAGAAATAAAAAATTAAAATGTCCATTTTGTAATAATATATCAGTAAAAAGATTATCTTATGGAATATGGTATTGTACACATTGTGGCAAAAAATTCGCTGGAAAAGCTTATAGTATACAATGACCCAATATGTTTGTATAAATTGTAAAAGAATAATAGATGGAGAAACTGCATTAAAAAAGGTTAAATGTATATATTGTGGATCAAAAATATTAGTAAAATTAAGACCAAATACAATTAAAAAAATAAAAGCTGTATGAAAATAATAATTAATATTGAAGATAGAAATTTAATAGATATATTAAAATTTTTAGAATCTCAAGAAGGGGTAAAAATTGAGAATGATAGTATAATAATTGATAAAAAAGATATATCAAAGGCAAGAGCTCAAATAAACCTAATATTTAGATTATTAAATATATATGATAATCTTAACGGATTCTTGTCCAGTTTGTAATTCAAAGGATATTGAAATAAAAACGGTTGAATATGATTTTCCAGAGATAGGCAAGTCATTACTTTATATATTTAAATGTAATTCTTGCGGTTATAGAACATTTGAAATAATACCATTAGAAGATAGAGGTTATATAAAAATAGAGTATAAGGTAGATAATAGAGAAAAGGCAGGAAAATTATTTTTAAAATCTCCTTATGCAAAAGTAATATTAAAAGAAATTGAAGTAGAGATAAATCCTGGTATTGAATCAAAATTTGAAATTAGAGCAATAGATGATTTTTTAATGAATATAAAAAATAATTTAGAAAGCTTTAAGGCATTATATTCTGACGATAAAGAAAAATATGATAGAATAATAGAAAAAATAAACTATATAGAAGATGTATTAAATAATAGAAAAGAATTAACTATAATAATAGAAGATGAAAAGGGCTTATCAAAAATATATTAGGCTTCTTGATTTTCTGGTTTTACCTCTTCAACTGCAGACATCTGGTGTCCCCTCCAAATTCCTACATATGGTGGTGTGGCGATAATCCAATCTTTGCTTACAGCAGCTATATCCCCACCAATTGCATCTACGACAGACTTTATTCTGGATACAACTCTCTTTACTTCTACAAGATCCTTACCTGCGTTTAATCCTGATATATCAACAAATACTATATAATTTCTTTCCCTTAATGAATCTACAACAGCCTTAACTTCTGATGGATCCTTTATTCTAAATACCCTAACATAAATCTTTACTTCCTCAGCCTTCTGAGCAGGTATTACTTCTACATACTGATCAGAAGTTTCTTTCTTCTCTGACTTAAATAGGTTTCCTAGAGATACCATATAAATATATATTTCTCTATCCTTTTTATGCCTTTGGTTAATATTTTTGATTATCCTTCATGATATTGTTTATTTAGATTGTAAATCGGATCTTTTTAATAAATCATTTAATTCCTTCGTTAGAGAATTTAACTTTTCTTTATATATATCAGACTGCTTTTTTAATTTTTCTGCTTCAACCTTTAATATTTCTTGATCCTCATTTAGCTTATTTATTAACTCTTTTTTATCTTTTTCTATTAATAAATTACCTATCATAAAATAAACCTTCTTTTCATTTGGCAAGTTTGATAGTTCTTTTAATGCATTCTCTGTCTCGGCCAAATCCTGTAAAACCTTTTGTCTTTTATTTTCTATTAATAAATATGCTTGTCTTAAATTTTCAAACTCTTCATATTTTGATGAGATTTCCTCTTCACTAACCATCTTTATATATTATAAAAATCCATTTAAAAATTATTTATGCATGTATATTAAATAATCCTTTTCCCTCTTAAAGAATCCATACCTTATTCCATGAACTATCTCTCCATCTTTTGTCAACTCCAATAAATATTTTTCAGCAATTGCATTTATCATACCATCCTTTTCCCATATTTTTATATTAATCTTATATTCTGCAGGTACCCATTGGACAATTTTTGCATTTAATTTTCTCGAATCTTCTATACTATCTGATAAATATTTAGCAATAATATAATCTTCCCCTTTATCCAATATTTCAATATTAAATCCTTCAAATAACCTTAAATATTTATTATCTATATCATTTCTATCTATATAAATTATATTTGATTTTATTGTAAATTCTCTATATCCCAAATCTATTTCTGGATGATTCTTAACTTTTATTATTCTATTTAATGGTAAATCATTTATTATAACTTTTATTGGATTTCTTATTATAAAAAATCTCTTAGCCCTTTTATCATATATTTCTCTATTATATGTATATATTTTGTCCCAATTTATAATTACATCTGTGGGATTTGGACCTATTTCTATAATATATTTTCTTATTGCTTCTCTATCAATTCCCCTTCTTTTCAATCCTCTTAATGTTGGTAAAAATGGGTCTTCCCATCCAGATATTTTTCCTTCCTTTATTAATTTTCTTATTTCAGATTTATGTAATGGTAAATCTTTTACTAATAGAGCTCCATAATTTATTATTGTTGGAAATTTCCAACCAAAATATT
>JAWDMD010000034.1:0-4861 GCA_046536775.1 Candidatus Nanopusillus sp.
ATTCCACATTAAATAATTATAATTTATTAAATTTTAAGTATATCTTTACTATAACAAAACAATTTATAATTCTCTAATGAAAAATTAAATGAAAAATGGTGCCACCGCCGGGATTTGAACCCGGGGCCTCTACCTTACCAGGGTAGCGCTCTACCATCTGAGCTACGGTGGCTATTTTCCTATCTTTTTTGATATAATATTTATATATTGTGGATTTATACTATAAATATATTCGTTGTTATCCACTTCTCTTAATAATATACCCTGTTTATACATTTTATTCAAATATTTTGATACAGTATTCCTTGGAAGATTTAATATTCTAGATATTTCTCTTGAAGAAATTTTATTTTTATATAATATCTCTAAAATTCTTTTTTGTGTATTTGATAATTTTATATCACCTTCCAAATTCTTTATTTCTTCTAAATCCTTATTTATATTATTTATACCTTCCTCTAATAAATTATTTAATTCAATAAATATCTGCCTAACATTATTATTGTTCTTTCTTATTAAATTTCTCAATATCTTTTCATCTATATTTACTTTTCCCCTTAATTTTTTATTTATTAGTTTTAATATTTCATCTTCTGGAGGAAATTTCATTTCAATCTTTCTATATAGTCTATTTAAGAAAGATAAGGTGGCATTCATTACTTGTGGGGATGGTTGGATTAACATTATTGAATGGACAATCTTATTATCATATAAATATTTTAGTTTTTTAGATAATTCTTCTGAAAAATTATAATATTCATCTAATATCAATACTATAGGTAATTTATTTTCAAATTTAAAGAATAAAAACTTAATATATTTGTTTTTTTCAATTATATCATTTATATCCTTATCTTTTTCATATTCTCCATTTATATATATTATATTATAATCATCTGATAGATCTCTTTTAATTTTAAATGCTAAAGAAGTTTTTCCAGACCCAATTGACCCATATAATAGAAATATTTCTCCATTTATTATAGAATCTTTTACCATTTTTATTACATCATCTACTCCAACCAAATCTTCATTTGGTCTTATATCTAAAGGATTTTTAAAGAACCCGTATTTTTTCCACCACATCTTATTTTATATTATTTAATAATTCTATATATGTTGATATTGACCATAATTGATGTAAAGCCCCTACTGGTTTTAATTCATATGCACTAGACCTCTCTGGTAATGTTCCTATCATTTTTATCAATCTTTCATCAGCTTTTGTAATACTATTTATTATATTACTGTATTTTTCCTTATTTAAATTATATAGATCCATAGCAGCAATGTTGTTTATAAAAATCCATGAATCCCCATTATGCATTGATTTTCCCTCATTTCTAAAATAATTATCTTCATTGCTATATGGAATAAATTCTTTGTCAAATATAGATAAACTACTAATTCCACCCCATTTTAGATATAATTGAGTTAATGAATAATCAAATATATTTTCCCATTCATAATTTGAAAAAATCTTCGGATAAAAGTAATAAGATAAAAATACATTGCATCTTATCTTCTTATTTTTTATATCATCATATAATGAATAATCTGATAAATAATTCTTTCTAATTGAATTCTTTATTTTTTCAAGTTTTTCTTTATATTCATCTTTTTTTGTATAATTATATAAACTATCATATACATTTGCCATTAAAAATTGTATTTCTATTGGATAAATTCTGTTTAATGTATCCATCCACGTTTCATTTGGATATGCCTTAAATAAAAATAGTTTTTCATCTAAATAATTATCTTCAAATAATTTTAATTTTTCTATTATATTATTTATCAATTTATCAAATAGTTCTTTTTCAAATAAATCTTTAAATTGAAATAATCTAAAAATGTATAATCCTATTCCATCAGAATTTCCAACATTTTCATTTTTTATATTCTTTAATCTTCCATCTAATAAAAAATAATTTGAATATTCAATTAACTTATTCTTTACAATATCTTTATTAATATAATATAATCCATTTAATGAAATTAATAGATCTCTGCTCCACTCTTGAAAATACCATGGAAAACCTGCGGAAACATTATTGTCATAAATAAAAGATAATAATCTATTTTCAATCAAATTATTTCCATTTAAATTTTCTTTATCATTTTTATATATTATTTCCAATTCCTTTGCATAAAAAGAAAATGGTAAATATACATATCTTTCAAATGGAGGAGATTTTCTATATAAATCATAATTATAGTTTACCTTTATCCATTTATTTAATTCTTGATAAACTTCAAATCCTCTTATTATTACTTCATAGTTTAAATCTCCTTTATTAAATTTTATTTTTACATAATCCTTATTTTTTTCATTATTATATATTCTTCCCCATTCATCTATATCATATAAATATCTTATATCGAAATAAACATCTAATGTAGAATATTTATTTGTTTTATATATTAATTTATTATCTATTAACTTATATTCCTCCCATCCATCTTTATATATTATTTTTAAATCATTATAGTCCTTTAATATTACCTTTTCAATTTCATTATAATTTATATCTCTATTTTCTATTTTTTCTATTATTTTGATAAAATTGTTGTTATAATATTGTAATAAACCAAAATATCTACTGTTATATAGTAGAGGTAAAAACAAAAAGGAGCCTTTATTGTTTATAACAACATAATCAAAATTTTCTAATTCAATCTCCTTTTCCATACACATATCTTTATTAAAAGATTTATAATTATTTTTATTTATTTTTTAATTATGAAAATATTATTTTTATCATGGGGAGTGTTTCCTCAGAAAGGTGGAGGATTAGAAAAAGTAACATATTATTATTTAAAATATCTTGATTATTTTAATAACGATGTCTATCTATTTACTTTAAACCTGACTGATGATGTAAAATCCTTTTGGAATAATAAATTAAAGAATTCAAAAATCTTTGGATTAAATATGAAGATATATCAATCATATATAGATTATTTTAAATATGAGTCTTTTACTTTGTATAAGAGGAAAATTATAGATTATAAAAAAGCAGTAATTGAATATAAAGATAGAATATTAGATTTATTGAAAAAAATGAAATTAGATTTTGATGTTATATATGCATATGACTGGTTAACTGCTTTGGCAGGTATGGAAATAAAGAAAATATACAAAAAACCATTGGTTATTCATTTTCATTCTTTAGTATATGATAGAGTCGGTGGCAATCAAGATGTATTAAAATATTTATATGATTATGACTATGGAATAGAGTTGGAAGCCTGTAAAAATGCAGATAAAATTATAGTAGTAAGTAAAAGAGAGAAGGATATATTGGTAAAATATTATAATTGTGATGAAAAGAAGATTGATGTAATATATAATGCCCCAGATGATGATTTTAATATAAAAGAAAAAATAAATAGTAAAATAAAAGAAAAATATAAAATAGTATTATATCTTGGAAGAATGACAATGCATAAGGGCCCAGATTATTTATTAAAAGCGGCTAAAAAAGTTTTGGAAAAAAGGAAAGATGTATTATTTATATTTGCAGGAACTGGAGAAATGTTGGAACAATTGATAAAAATGGCTGCAGATTTAAATATATCGAAAAATGTAATATTTACTGGATGGGTTGATGATGATCTAGCAGAATATTTATATTCAATAGCAGATATATTTGTTTTACCATCTATATCAGAACCATTTGGTTTAACTCCATTTGAAGCTTTAAAATATAGAGACTTTATTATAATATCAAAACAAACAGGGGTATATGAAGTATTAAAAAAGGCATTGGCAGTCGATTTCTGGGATGTAAATAAAATGGTGGATTATATATTGGCATTATTATCCTATTCAAAATTGGGAGAATATGAGATAAAATTATGTTTGGATGATATAAAGAATTTATCTTGGGAAGATTCTGTAAAAAAATTAATTTCTATTTTCAATAGCCTGGTTTAATTCTATATCTTTTAGAATATTCATATATGATATAAAAGAATCATATGGCGTCGCAAAAGCTTCTTCTCTAAAATATTTATGTACATCTCCATCACTATTATATTTTAAACTCATATAATAGAAGTTATCTGAAGTTGATAGGTATCTTAGGGTATTTAATGTTTTTTCATCATTTTTATACTTTCTATATAATTCTCTCAAATAATCTAAAGCCTCCTTCTGTATACTATCTCCGATCCATGCAGATAGATCCCTCTCAATATCGGCCCATGATATTAGTTCTGGAATATTTAATTCATCCTTATAATTAAGTTCTTCTGCAGCTTCAGTTATATTATATGTCTCAAAATATTTTTCTTTTCCAATATATTCAAATAATTTATTCCAGAATTCAAATATCCCAGCTTCCCTCCATATATGTTCTCCTATTGTTTCAAAATCCATAAATATATTTATTATATCTCCTGGAGTACTCTTTAACCATAAATAATATTTATCTGCAGTTAATGGATATTCTGGCCAATTCTTATTTGTAAATCTAAATCCTATATCATCAGACAATCTATAATTTCTTAATAATAATCTTAAATTATTTATTTTTAATTTATAAACATAATTTTGACTTCTATTTCCTAAAATTTTTTCAGCTCCTTCAGTTAATGCTACTTTATATCCTAAAGAATATACAATTTCTCCAATTTCATTGTTGAATACAAGTTCGAAGTTTCTGAAGCTTCTAGATTTATAATTAAATATTTCTTTTATTTTCTTTTTATGCAATTTTATTTGATTAATAAATTCATCCTTATCAATTAAATATGCCAATGAATGATAGTAAGTTTCCGATACAATTTCTACATTTCCAGTATCTACTAATTTTTTCCATAATTCTAAAATTTCTGGATGATATAATTCTAATTG
>JAWDMD010000035.1:0-4750 GCA_046536775.1 Candidatus Nanopusillus sp.
GCAGTTTCAATGGTTCATAATTACGAAAATCAAGATTATTTAATAAACTTAATAGATACTCCAGGACATGTTGAATTTTCAGGACAGGTTACTAGAGCTACTAGAGCAATTGATGGTGCAATTGTTGTAGTAGATTTTGTTGATGGAATAATGCCTCAAACAGAAACCGTATTAAGAACTGCATTAAAAGAATATGTAAAACCAGTATTATTTATAAATAAAGCTGATAGAGCAATTACAGAATTAAAATTATCTCCACAGCAGATTATGGAAAGGATTGGAAAAATAGTTATTGAAATAAATAAATTAATTGATAAATATTCTCCTCCAGAATTTAGAGGAAAATGGAATGTAAATGTAAATGATGGATCTGTTGCATTTGGATCTGCAAAATTCCATTGGGCATTATCTTTACCTTATATGAAAAAAAATAATGTTTCATTTAAAGATATAATTGAAATATATAATCAATATTTAGAAGATAAAGAAAAATTAAAGGAGGAAATGAGGAAAAAGGCACCTGTCACAAAGGTTGTATTAGATATGGTTATAAGGCATTTACCTTCTCCGGCTGAAGCACAAAGATATAGAATCCCTCATATATGGAAGGGAGATGTAAATTCTGATGTTGGAAAAGCAATGTTGGATTTGGATTCAAATGGAGCAGTAGTAATAAATGTAACAAATGTAATAATTGATAAGGTATCAAAACAAGAAATTGCAACTGCAAGAATATTTTCAGGTACATTATCAAAAGGTGATGATGTGTATTTAATTCAAGCTGGAAGACAAATAAAAATACAACAAGTTGCTATATGGAAAGGAATACAAAGAATAAATGTAGATTCTGCAAAAGCTGGTAATATAATTGCTTTAGTTGGGATAAAAGGATTGTATCCAGGAGAAACAATTGTTGGAAAAGTTCAAGATTTTAAGAATGTTGAAACATTTGAAGAGATGAAACATTGGTTAGATCCTGTAGTTACAAAATCATTTGAGCCCAAGAATCCAAACGATTTGCCAAAATTAATTGAAACATTAGATTTATTAACAAGGGAAGATCCAACAATAAAGGTTGAACAGGAGAAAGATACTGGAGAAATTTTAGTATCTGGTTTAGGAGATTTACATTTACAAATAATAGAATATAGAGTACAAAATGATTTTGGAATACCTATAAAAGTTGGAGATCCAATAGTAATTTATAGAGAGTCTGTTAGTGGAGTTACACAAGTATATGAAGGAAAATCGCCAAATAAACATAATAAAATATATGTGCAAATCGAACCTTTACCATATGAAACATATGAAAAAATGAGGGAATATATTAGGGAAGGAAAATTACCTGAAGGAAGGATTAAAAGGGAAGATCTATGGAAAGTATTTAATGAAGTAGGATTTGATAAAGAAGAGGCAAGGAGAATTATAATGGTACAAAATGGAAATGTATTGATAGATATGACAAGGGGTATTGTTCATTTACCAGAAGTAATAGAATATATTGTAGAGGGATTTAAGGAAGTAATGGATCAGGGTCCATTAGCGTGGGAACCAAGTATAATGATGAAAGTAAAATTGATTGATGCAGTATTACATGAAGATGCGATTCATAGAGGTCCTGCTCAAATAATTCCTGCAGCAAAAGATGCAATTAAGAGTGCCATTCTTGAACAACCAACATTATATGAACCATTACAGATTATAAGGATTGATACTCCTCCAGATACTGTCGGTGATGTAACATCTATATTACAATCAAGAAGAGGACAAATATTGGAAATGAATATTGAAGAAGAAAGAGCAATGATTAAGGCAAAACTACCTGTAGCAAATATGTTTGGATTTACAGATGAATTAAGATCTGCAACATCTGGAAGAGGTGTTTGGTTCTTAGAAGATCAGGTATATGAAAAAGTTCCAAAAGATTTACAACAACAAATAATAGATTCTATTAGAAAAAGAAAGGGAATACCTGAAGGGGTTCATTAGGTTTTTATATAATAAGAATAATTATTTTTTATGGCAAATAAAGTTGGAGAATGTAAATATTGTAATAGACCAATATATGATAATGAAAAATATAAAATAATAAATTTAAATGGAGAAAAGATGATTTTTCATATATCTTGTTTTAGAAAATTAAAAAAGGAAGCAATTGATTTAGCAAAGAAAGGATTTGTTAATTTCTAAATTTTTGGTTGATATATATGTATCATATATAGATATGTAATATATGAAAATGGGATAATTATTAAAAAGAAGAATAATGATGAATTTAAAATATTTGTATTTCCTGATGCAATTGAAAATAAGAATGCTAAAATTAATAATACCATTGGGAATGTTATAAAGAAAAATGCATACAATGTTACCCATAAATTAACTTTCTCATTATACTCTTTTAATTGTATTTCATATTCTTCTAAATTTTGTTTTGCATATATCTTTGCAAAATCCTTTAGAGAACCCCCAGATCTAATTACTGATATTAATCCATATAAAAATTCTTTGAATTTTTCTGAAGGTGTTTTTTGAGCCAATTCCAATAATGCAGATAAAATATCATATCCAAAATTATCAATCAATATTAATAAATATGAAATTTCTTTATTTATTGCACCAAACCTTTTTTCTCTATTTAATAATTTAAATATATCTATTATATTCATCTGTGAACCTGAATATGAATAGAAGTATAATGCAAAAAATGGCAAATTATCTTCTATATCTTTTACATAATCTGCCTTTGCTAATGATGGATAAACATAGAAATAAATAAATGTTAAAAAACCAACAACAATTCCGAATAAAATACTTACAGAAAATAATACAATATTATAGAAATTTAGGTAGAAGATAAATATTAGGGATAAAGATATAAAGGATAAGATAAAGGTTAGAAAAGAGTATTTTAATGTTGTTTTTATATAATCTTCAATAGAGGTTTTAAACTCTGTATAAAATATATCATATTTTTTATCCCTAAAATATGGATATAATTTTTTTACTAAAAAGTTCATATTTTTTTCAATAGAGAGTCTTTATCTGTATAATATAGCTTTATATATTCTGTAATTTTTTTATTTTCTCTTATATTTTTATTTACTAAATAATCTATCACCTGTTTTTTCTCTTCTATTGAATCTTTAAAGCTTATATTAGATCCAACCCTATATTTTAATGTTTCTTCAGTATATTTTCCCAAATCCTTTTTCTCAAATGTATCATCTTCGAAATTCCATTTTATGGCTGTTTCATTTTCAATCTTTCCATTTAAATATTTTCCAACTTCAACAATCTCCCTTATCCTCCTAGCAGATGGAGAAATATTCCTTGCTCTCATTGTAAATATTACCGCATCTAGTAACGCAACATGATCTAGAGTTAAATTGATTGGTGCTGTTGTCAATCTTCTTATTAATGCTCTCCAGCTATCAGTATGTATAGTTGATAGTGCAGAATGACCAGAAGCCATTCCTTGGAACATTACATAAGTTTCTTCTCCTCTTACTTCTCCTACAATTACATAATCTGGATTTTGTCTAAAGGATTCTGATAATAATCTGTACATATCAATTTCTCCATAATATTTATCTCCAACAAAGAAACCTTTTCTTATTGTTGCAGGAATCCAATTTTCATGATATAATTGTAATTCTCTTGTATCTTCAATGGATATTACCTTTGATTCTGGTGGTATAAATTGTGCAATTGAATTTAATAATGTTGTTTTTCCAGAAGATGTAGAACCTGCAATTAATATATTTGCTCTATATTCTACTAGGGTCCATAAATATGCAGCAATTTCAGAATCTAGCATATTTGATTTTATCAGATCTACTAATGATAACATTTGTTTTTTGAATTTTCTTATTGTAAATGTTGGGCCATGTGTAGTAATTTCCTGTGAATATGTAGCATTTATTCTTGATCCATCTGATAATGTTGCATCCAAAATTGGTTCTGCATACGATATATGTTTTCCAGCCTTTTGTGCTAATTTTACTATAAATTTATCTAATTCATCTCTTGATAAAATTACATTTGTCCTTAATATTCCAAATTTATTATGATTTACGTATATTGGTATATCATATCCATCACATGAAATATCTTCAATAAATATATCATAAAATAATGGATTAATTTTTTCATATCCCAACATATCCCTCCATAAATAATAATAATATTTTATGAATATATCTCTATTTACTTTTATATTATATCTATTCACAAATTCTTCCAATTTCTTTATTAATACATATTCTTTATTTTTATTTAAAAATTCTTCAGGATCTTTGTACATTTCATCTAAAATATACTGTTTTATTTTTTCTATTAATATTCTTTCTTCATCAGATATTTCTGGTTCTAATAATTCATATACAAGTTCTTCAGATATATTATCATAATAAATATGTGCATATGCAAGTTTTCCAATTAATGGATAAATTATATCGATTCTCGATTTATCGATATCGGATTTTATATTTGGTATAAAAGATTCGTTTTTTATTTCATTATCAAAATATTTTAATATTTCTTCTGCAACAATTTTTTTCATATAATTTTAACCTATCTATGAATTTTTAATTATTATAGTACCAACTGAATAGTAATAACCTTGATAATACAATAAATTTGATTGATTATTTAATTTTGCATCTTCCAATGTTAAATTATATATCTGATTTTTTATTAGTGAATTTCTATAATTTAAATTATTTAGATAGTTATAATAAAATATTAG
>JAWDMD010000036.1:0-4748 GCA_046536775.1 Candidatus Nanopusillus sp.
GAAGGCCCCACTAATTGATTCATAATTACTTAGTACATTGGGTGTGAATCCATCTGTGTTAAACCCCATTTTATAAACTATTATTGGGTTTTTGGTTGCTGATATTATGCTTAGTCTGTGGTGTCCTAAGTGGTAGCTGTTTGTTGGGACAATTACGTATTTGTAGCCGAGGCATCTAACTTTATGAAATAACCATGCATCCTCGTATTCGTGGAGGTAAGGTGGTATTGAACCATAGGTCTCCTTAACCTTAATGAGGGCGTCCCTTTTGAACATAGTGTCTCCTGTGTATCCTCTACCTTCAAATTTTATTTTAAACCATGTCCACTGATCAATTTTGCGTATTTCTAAATATTTCCAGACAAAGTCTTCAATATGCATTACGAAACCGGTCACTACCCCGATGTAGCCATCATTCAAATACTCGCTGGCCTTAGACCACCACTCTTTATCTAATATTATATCATCGTCGAGAAAGAATAGCCACTCATCGTTATAGTTCTCGAGGAAGGCATCAATTGCCTTTTGCCTCGCCACTGCTCTGGTCTTTACGGCGCCGCTACTCAATGTTAGGAGTTCTTTGTTGTTTCTTTTTGCAAAATTGCTAACGATGTTCTTGGTAGTTGATGTGTCAGAGTCATCAATTAGTATCATTGATTTGTAGGGAATTGATAATGTGGAATTAAGAACCTCAGGGAAGTCCTTAATTCTTTCCGCGGAATTTCTAGTAATCATTGCTAGAACAACCATGCCCTAAATCATTGCTAATACACCTTAAATCCTTTATGCTATATTATACGTTTTTGCATGCTCATTCTTTTTCTTATTGCGTCTTAGTAATGGGATTACCGCTAATATCAATAGCATGTATGTTGGTGCGTTTCCGTAGGCTGGTGTTAGGTACCAGGGTGTTGTTATTGGTGGGTATTGCCCTGGCACGTATGTGTTTACCGTTACTGTGAGCCTTGCTGGTATTGTTTGGTTTGTGCTTATGCTCAATGTTTCCCAGTTCATTTTGCTTGTTAGGTTTGTTTCGTAGGTTATTGTTGTTTGTGTTTGTTTTTGTGTGTTTATTATTATTGTATTGTTTAGTAGTGTTATTGCTATTTCTGTGTTTATGTTTGTTGTTTCTGTTGGTTCATTTGTTGTTATTATTGTGTTTAGTGTACAGTTTAGTTGTTGTAGCTCCTTGCCGTTGTATAGCATCGCCTTTGGTGCATTTGGTATGTATGTGCAGAGTGTTTGCCACTCTGTTGGCGCCTGAACTACCATGTAGTACGTGCCTGGCCTTAGTGCTATCCCTGGGTTTACGGTTATTGGTGTTGCCCATGAGTGTGGGAGGCACCACCACGGTATTGGGAATTGCGTTGCCCATATCATGTTCGTCTGTGTTAGTATTGGTGCTGTTGAGAGTGCTACTTCTCCGTTTAGTGTTGTTGTTCCTGATCCAAATATTGTTATTGTTTCTATAGTTATTGTACTATTTAATATTATTGGTTGTATTAAATATTGATTTGAGTTTAGTAGTATGAAGTAGTTTGGTGACATTTTATATGGTGGGTAGAAGGCGCACTCTATTCCTTGTGGTTGTTGGGTTATTTGTGGTAATTCTTCAGTTGTGTATTGTATTGTCTCTATTGGTGTATATTGAATGTTTAGTTTCACGGTTGTGGGTCCGTTTGGTATTAGGGCTATTGTGTATTGGTAAGTGCCTGGGGTTATTGGTTGTATTGTTATTGTTGTTGTGTAGTTGAAACTATGAAGCCTAATGACTGGTCCGCTGTAGTTTTTGGCTAGTAGCCATGCTCCGTCGTTGAATATGTATGGCTCGTATTGCCCTAGGTCTGGGTTGTATGGGTACCCTGTGGGTATTAGTGGTGAGTATACTACGTATTGTGTGTAGTTGTTTGGTCCGAAGAATGGTACTCCGTGTTTTCCCCATCCGTACCTGGTCAGTGAGTACCAGGGTACTGCTGTTGCTGGTGTGGCTACGGGTGTGTTTGGTGGTATGTAGTTATTTAGTTGTATTAGGGCTAGGTTGTAGGGTGTTGTTGCTGGTTTTAGGGGGTTTGGTATTGTGTCATTGAAGTATATGCTTGATAGTGGTGATATGTTGTTTAGGAATAGAAAGAATATCATTGTTGCGGTCAAGATTGCAATAAATACTCTTTTCCTTACGTTCATGTTGAACCTTCTTAGTGTCCATATTGCTGGTAGTATTATGGCTGGTGCCACTAGTGCTGTGTAGTAGACCCACGCTATGTAGTATGGTGGGAATGTTGTTTGTAGTGCTGCGTATAGCCATGGTAGGAGTAATAGGTTTTGTGGTTCTGCAAGGTTTAGAAATAGTACCGGTGCCATTAGGAGCACCACGGTCTGCACCTTAGTATTGAAGTCGGTCATTACGTTATTCATGATGGTTGTTGCCACATTTATTATGTTGATTGGGGTTTGGGGGTCGATCGTGTTGTTTGTTTTTGTCTGGCTTGTGAGGTGGAGTAGTGCTTTGGCTATTGTGTTGCTCATGCTTATTAATGACCCTGCCAGGGCTGATCCCCATAGGTTTTGGAATATGTTTATGGTTCCGTGGCTGAAGTAGTAAACCATTAGGAATGCCGTTATTAACCATGCTATTGAGTATGCAAGGGTTTCTGTGCTGAGTGCGATTCTTTGTTTTGTTTTTAACCAATCAAGTTTTATCGCCAATATGTATAGGGCTAGGAATATGCCTATTATTGGTGAGAACTCTATGGTCATCATCATGAGCGTTAGTGATATCCAGTAACCCCATTTGTTGCCCATGTATAGGTTGTAGAGGGTTAGGGCTAGGAAGGGGGCTGTGAGTATTACGACTTCGAAGGGTCCTGTTAGGTATGTGGTTGTCCATGGGTATGCTAGGTATATTATTGCTGTGGCCAGTGCGTATTTTCTATCGTTGAATAGTTTCTGTCCTAGTTTATATAGCGGTATTGTTGGTAGTGTTGCTAGTATTACTTGTATTGCTGTGAGTGTTGTTATTCCTGGGTAGGTTAGGTATAGTGGGTATATTAGGAAGAGTATTGGTGATGCATGGTTAAAGAAGAAAGTATACGCGACAAAGCTACTGAAGAATCCGTGGTATAGTGTTGCTGATGCGAAGGATTGCATGTAGGTCGCTGTATCAAGGCTTACGCCTAGGTTTAGTTGGTAGTATGGAAGTGTGGCGTTGTATGTTATGTAGTATGTGGTTGCTGCGTAAATTAGTATTAATGCTCTAAAGTATTTGTCCGCAATAGCGTCTCTTATCATACTTACTAGGTACTTATTGAGTGTGAGTAGTAGTCCAATTGTTAGTAGTATTGCTGATATGCGTAATAAGCCGTAATTGTATAGTTGTGGGGCGTAATCCATGAAACCCAGTGTCCAGATTATGTAAAATTGAATGAATAATACAACTCCAGTGAACCGCAATGCTATCTCCCTGACGCCCATTCCCTCTTTCTCCTTACTTAATTCTTCTTTAATGTATTACTCATGGTTCACTGTTTCCATGAGCTTTTTGACCTTGTTTGTGAAGTTTTGTAGGTTGTATCTTTCCTTGCTCTTGTGTACTTTTTCCCTGTCTATGAGTTTTTCTGCGTTTTCTATTAGTTTTGGTATTTCCTCCACTGTGTTGTAACCTAGTCCGTATTTTCCCTCCTCCAGTAAGTCTGTCCAGGGTCCCCCTGTTTTTGGTGTTATTGGTATTGTTGCTGTGGCTATTGCGTCTAGTACGGCTATTCCGAAGTGTTCGTTTCGCTTTAGGTGTAGGTATGTTGATGCGTGTTTGTAGTACTCTTCCTTGGTTTTTTCGTCTGCGTTTGGTATTATTTCTATGTTCCTCTCTGTGCCTAATGCCCTTATTACTTCCCTTGATTCCTTGGCGTCTGTTCTTCCTATTATGATGATTTTCCTGTTGATTTGTTTGGCTATTGTCCTCAGTGCCCTTAGCCCCTTGTTCCACTCCAGTCTTCCCACGGTTAGTACGTAGTCCTCCTTCTCTGGCACCTTATCCGTGCTTATTGTGTAGTGTGGGCTTAGTATGTATTCGTGGTTTGGTTCTATCCCCATTTTTGGTAGTAGTTTTTTGGCTAGGTTCATTGTGTACCTGGAGTTGTAAACCATGTATGCCCCATCGTATATTTTGTAAATCCTCGAGAGCACCCAGAATAGTGGCTTGTTCCTTATGTTGCCGTACTCATCTATTACGAAGTCTACAAAGGATAAGCCATGAAGTATTATTGGTCCTTTGTTGTGGGGTATGAAGTTTGGGTGGTTGTTTATGACCAAATCGCAGTCGCCCACATACCCGCCCACTAGCCTGCCCAGCTTCCTGAAGTTTATGTAGTTGGTTAGTAGTGAGTATGGGTCGTACGAAGCCCTGAAGCCCACAGGCACAACCCTGCTTGGGTAGTTGATCCCAACCCTAGGCTCTCCGGCAATCACGAACTCCACCTCATGCCCAAGCCTGGTTAGGGCGTTGGCTAGCTGCAGGGCGTAGATCTGCCCACCACCGAGTCTCGTGAACTCCTCAAGTATGCAAACACGCATTTACGCACCACACCCGGTGCACCCTTATAAACTGTGCCGTCGATGCTGCCCACTTTTTTCCTACTCGGTGTCCATATGCGTTACCAATAATTGGTAACGCAATACGAGCCACAAAACAACCACCAGCATGAAACCGCAACCCAGGGCTGCGGCGGGCAACGTAAGGTTAATAAGCAAAG
>JAWDMD010000037.1:0-4740 GCA_046536775.1 Candidatus Nanopusillus sp.
TAAAAGATTTACTAAATATGCTAAACTTAGATTCTTCAAGATTTATTGTTGTAAAAAATGGAGAAATTGTAACAGAAGAGGATATAATAAATGATGGAGATTATATAAAAATATTGGATTCCGTTTCTGGAGGATAAACTTATAATATCTAAAATATTTCTCTATTTTATGTATGACCCATTTTATTTAGATTATTATTCAATAACTAAAAAATATGAAAATCTTGAGGAATTAGATTACAAAAAAGTATTAATATCTGGAATGGGGGGATCTGGAATTTTTGGGGATTATACAAAACAAATATTAAATGATAAAGAAATAGTTGTTTGCAAAGATTATTTTTTACCGAAATTTATTGATAAAGATTGGTTAACAATATTTATATCATATTCAGGAGATACTGAAGAAACATTAAATTGTATGAATGAAGCAATAAATAATGGAAACAAAATTGCAGCAATTTCTTCTGGAGGAGAAATGGAAAAAATAGCTAAAGAAAAAAATTTATATTATATAAAAATTGACAATATCTATCCGGCAACAAGGTATACATTTCCAGTAATTTTAGGAATAATTTTATCAATATTAGATAAGAAAAAATATTATGAACTATTAGAAATATTAAAAGATTATAGAGAGAGATTAAAGGATTTGTCAATATTTGTAAGTGATGTAAAAAATCCAATAATGATTTATACTGATGTAAAACATGAACCTGTTGCCTTAGCATTAAAAATGCATTTAAATGAAGATGCAAAATGGTTCTCAGAATATGGAATAATTTCAGAATATAATCATCATGATTTAGAAGGTATATCAAAATTGAATATAGATTTTATTTTACTGAAATTTAATTATTATGAAAGAATTGAATATAGGATGAATTATATGAAAGATCTGTTGGAAATGTATGGAAATAATGTTCTTTTATTTGATCTAAAATATAGAAATTTAATAGAAGAATTAGTTTTGGGTACATTATCATTAAGGACTTTTACATTGAACTTGGCAGAAAAGAACAATGTAGATCCATATCATAGTAAAAACATTGCTGGATTAAAAGCATTTTTAAAAAATATTAAATAGGATTCTATTTCTGATTTTGTTTGATGATAATTTTTTTAACTTATAAATTAATATTTAGTTTATGGAATGGTATAATAAAGATGAAATGAAAAAGTTAATAACTAAGAAAAACTCTGTTCTTGTAGTATGGGATGTACAAGAAGCTCTAGTTAACTCAATATTTAATAAAGATGAATTTCTTGCCAAACTTAAAGAATTAATTGACTCTGCTAGGCAATACAATATTCCGATAGTTTACACTAAGATAACACCCTTACCAGAAAGATTTCAACCTCCTTACTTAAAAAGGAGATTTGATCCAGGCGACATAGTCAAAGAAGTATATCCTAAAGAAAGTGATATAATACTAAATAAAAACACTGCTTCTATATTTGTAGGAACAAACTTTGAGCTTATGTCGAGAAATGCTGGGATCAATGTAATTGTTTTCACAGGAATTGCTACAGAGATCGGAGTAGAGACATCAGCAAGACATGCCCAAACTTTAGGATTCTTACCAGTAATAGCTAGAGAATCCGTATCCTCATCCGACAAACAAGCTCATGAAAGATCTTTAGCTAATATGAGTAAATTAATGTTAGTTCTAGACAACAAAGAAATAATAGAAAGGTGGAGTTCTGAATAATCGAAATTTTTTAAATTATTTCAAATTCTTATCTTTCTTTCAACCCAATAAATAGTAAACAAAAAAGGAAAAATAATTTTTTAAGAACTAATATACTTCCATGATAAAATTATACCAACTATAGAGAGAACTGTAGCAAATATTGCGAGATATATAAAATCTATTGTTAGGTTTGTTTGTATACCGAGTAACAACCCTCTTATTACTGCATTTGAATAAGTTAATGGATTTATCTCAGCAATTGGTTTTAACCAGGAAGGCATTGAATTTACAGGATAAAATGCGTTGCTAGTAAATAGTAATGGCAAATTTAATAAATTCATAACTGCCATTTGTGACTCCCATGAACTTGCTCTAATAGCTATCATCAAAAATAGAGAAGAAAGTCCAAAGGACATCAAGAATAAAGCAGCATAAGCTCCAAGAAAGTCAAAGATATTTATCCCAGGATAAAAGGACATTCCCAATAATACTGCCACAATTAGAACAATGGTAGCTTGTACTAAAGATCTAATTACTGAAGATAATACTTTACTTATAATTATGTTACTCCTTGATACTGGGGTCGTTAAAAGCCTATCTAATACCCCCAACCTCCTATCCCATACCATTGACATACCACTTTGCATTGAAGTAAACAAAGCTATAAAAGATAACATTCCAGCAGCTAGGTAAGAAAAATAATCTGTTGTTCCAAAGGTTTGTTTCAATATTTCCTGCCCGATTTTATCAATTATACTTTTAGGTATATTCAACCCAGGTATTGAAATAGCTGTACTAGAAAAAAGACTCTGTATATTCATAGCTTTCCCGAACAATGCTATCCAAAAGATTGGTTGTATAATAGATAATAAAAGAATTACTGGAGCCTTATACCATTTCTTTAATTCCCTGTTTGTTAAAGTCCACAAACCATGGAGAGGAGATCTATCTACTTCCTCTCTCTTTTGTATTTCTTCAACCATCTTTATCCTCTAGCTCTTCTTAAAGTTCTTCTCATTGCAAATACTTCTTTCGAATCAGCCTCTTCATCTCTCATTTTTCTACCTGTATATTCCATATAAACTTCATCCATTGTAGGCTCTGTTATTGACATTTTAGTTACTTTCACTCCATTCTTTATTAATCTTTCAAGAATTTTAGGAGCCATTTCTTCTCCATCCTTTACTTTTATCCTTAGCATATTATCAACTTTCTTTATATCAATTATACCATCAAGATTTTGTAATAACTTCATAGCTTCATCATCATTTGAAGTACTTAAAGTAATTACATCACCTCCTATACTTTCTTTTAATTCTTTAGGTGATCCTATAGCAAGTATCTTACCATGATCAATTATAGCTATTCTATCAGCATAAAGATCGGCTTCCTCTAAGTAATGAGTAGTAACAAATATAGTCATACCATATTCTTTTTTAAGCTTCATAATATAGTTCCAAATTGCACTTCTAGTTTGGGCATCCAAACCCATAGTTGGTTCATCTAAGAATAAAATCTTTGGTCTACTAATTAAAGACATTGCTATTTCTAATCTCCTCCTCATTCCTCCGCTATATGTTTGTACTTTTCTATTCATTGCTTGAGTTAATTCAACCATATCTAATAATTCCCTAGCTCTTTCTTTAGCCACATCCTTCTTTATACCATAAAGCCCAGCCATCATCATTATATTCTCCCATCCTGTTAAATCCTCATCTGCAGTGAACTCTTGAGGTACTACTCCAATAGAGTTCCTTACTTTTGCTGGTTCTTTAATTATATCATAACCATTAACTATAGCAGTTCCTTCTGTAGGTTTTAATACAGTAGTTAACATTTTTATTGTAGTTGATTTTCCTGCTCCATTAGGTCCTAGGAAACCAAATATTTCTCCCTCTTTAACTTCAAAATTTATATGGTCGACTGCTATAAACTTACCAAAAGCTTTGGTAAGGTTTATTGCCTTTATTGCCTCAACCACTTTTATAATTTTATCAATTTTCCTTAAAAAGTTTTTCTATTTCTTCTCTATTATATAAAGTTGATTCTACATAAAATAAATTTTGTCAGATCTTTTTTACTATTCTAGACATTTAAACATAACAAAAATAAAAGAAAGGATTAAATATTTCTCTAAAGATGATGAAGTAGATGCAACTAAAATGATTAATACATTAACTAAAATTCTAATATTGTTATATAAATAATATTTAGGTTAGATTAGAACTTTTAGACAATAAAACATATTATAAATATCGTTAAAATACCTTATCTAATTATATCAACATATCTCAAAAACATAATCAACTATACTTACGACCCACTCAGGAACTATGTCGCATAACCAAGATTATCCGACATTTACATACCTGTTTATGTTATCGTTCTAAAATTTAATATATTTTATAACCAGATTAGGCTAGGTTAGACTAGATTAAATTTATTTATAAAGTTAAGATCCAAAAATTTTATAATTACCAAAATTCTTTTAAAATTTATGGTACCACTTTTTGGAAAAAGATTATCTAGGGGAAAACCACCGGCGAGTAAGTTAGGAAAAATTAGCAGAAAAGTAGCCAGTAATCCAAAAAAAGAGGAAAAAATTATAAAAAATATAAGAAAAGAAGATAAAAAGATAGATAAAGATATAGAAAAACTTTTAAAAGAATCTAAAAAAAATTCTGGGAATATTAAAGAACTTGAGAAAATAATTAAGGACAGTTTAAATGAATTATTGAAATATATAAAATCTTTAAAGAATTTATATGGAGCTAATTTAAATATAGTTTATCCAGAAATTATTCAATTAGAAAAACTTATCGATAATCTATATAAAATATTAGAAGAAATTAAAAAGAAGGGACTGTCAATGAATCTTGAAAGAGAATATTATAATATATTGAATGAAATACATAAACTTTGGGAAATGCATAAGCATAAAATTTCGAAGACATAATTTTTATAAAATTTTTTATTTAATTATAAAAAACTTTAAATCTAATGAGCAGCTAATGTTGTCTGAACAGATACACCATTATATGTAAATG
>JAWDMD010000038.1:0-4553 GCA_046536775.1 Candidatus Nanopusillus sp.
TATTGCACTCATATTTTTTCCTATATATGAATATCCACCTATTGGGAAAATTTCAATTTCCATTTTTAATAAGATTAATATATAAGGTTTATATATGAATAATGGTTACACTTTACGATAGGTTTATAAAAATAAAATATAATGATTAACAATGAAGTTGTTAAAGAAATTTATATTTGCATTAATATTTTTCTTATTAGTAGTTAAATTTATATATTCACAGGGTTGGTATGCAGTTACTATAACAAATAATCAAAATATGCCAACACCATCTCCATTTCAACAAGATATAGCAATATGTAATGGAAATATTAATATTGGCCCTAATTTTGCTTACATAAATAATGCAACATTATTTAATGAAATAGATTCAAATGGACAAAATGTTTATTTTGTAAGTAGTTCCGGAAATATTTTATATTCATGGTATGAAGGTCAATTAAATTATAATGGAGTAACATGTGATGTTTGGTGGATAAATATTCCAAATGGGATTTCTGCTAATTCAAATATAACAATATATATGTATATAGGAAATAATTCCTCAAATTATTATTCTCAATATTATCCTTATGTTGGTGCTTCTCCTCAAGTAATTTCAGGATATGATAATGGTCAAGATGTATTTATAGCATATGGATATTTTGATAATACATTTGATGGATGGAGTGGATATGATTATTATGGATTCTGGTCTCCTAAAGCAACTCCACTTGGTATTGAAATGCTAAATAATGGGCAAAATGAAGTACATATATTTTACCTCCAAATAATTGGAATATTCCAAAAATACCCTTAATTGTTGAAGAAGCCTGGTGGTATACTTTTGGAGGGCAGTCAAATGCAATATCATTATTTGGAAATACAAATCAACAAATTAATGTAAGTCTTATTGGAAATACTAGTAGTGATAATACTCCTGTATCCAATTTATCTACATTTGTACAATTTGATTATTATAGTGGTGTAACATACTTAAAATCTGCAGTAACAAATCAAATTTTAAGTTCTATACCTTTTTATGAATATTGGGGAACGATTTATTCATATTTAATTATTAATTCATCTTATGCACAAACAGGATATTATATTTATTCTCCTTTTGCTTTAGTATGGGTTCCTTTAACATTATTAGATACTTATACAGTAAATAATAATGGATATACGTATTCTAATTTAAATTATAATCCTTATCAATATCCCACATTAGAAATAAGTGCAGGAGATGGATATCCTGAAATGTCTCATACTGAAACATCATATCAATATGTAGAATGGGTAATAGCTAGAGCATATCCTCCAAATGGTGTAATGCCTAGTATTTCAATACAATCAGTCTCTATTTCATCTACTCAAACAACTTCTACAGTTACGACGTCAATTTCTACAGTAACTCAGACGTCAACAATAACTACCACAGTAACCACTACATTGACTTCTACATCTACAATCACCAATACATTAACTGTTTATTCTACTATTACTAAAACAACAACTGTTACATCTTCAGTTACTGCTACATCTACAGTCATTAGTACTGTAGATACAACAGTTACTTCGATAGTAACATCTACTTCAACTGTTTATAATACAGTTACTAGTACAGTAACAACTAAATTAGCATCTACAAGCACAGTCATTAGTACTGTATATACTACTTTAATCACAACATTAACTTCTACATCAACAATTTATTCAACAATCACAAGTACTCAAACAGTTACTAGTACTGTTTATACAACAGTAACAACTGCAGTAACTTCTACATCAACAATAACTTCTACTGTTTCTTCATCTATTTATTCTATAACTCAAACATTAACAGGTTCTTCATTTACCCAAACAATACCATCTACTTCTTATATTTATCCTATAAATCAAATATCATCAATAACAATAATTAATTTAAATAGTTCTAATATTTCTACAAGCTATACTTATTCTTGTTCATCTAATATGACATGAAGTAATTTAAATATACAACCATTGGAATAAAAATTCTAAATTTATATATTAATATCTTTAATATGAAAAAATCTTCAGTCTTATAATAATAGTAACAATTTTAATTTAAATCTATTGTATTCAAATAATGGAAATATAACTGTATGTTCTGCATAACAAATGAATAATATGATTGTGTAATATAGATATCTAATATAAACGTAACTCAAACAATTACTTACCTATGGTATAATTAAATTGAAGATACATATATAATTAATTTCAGTTAAGTTAATATATAATAAGTATAAGATAATTGAAAATAATACATCATATAACATATATTTTTCAATAATTTCTGATTGGGATTTTGAATTTTCATCTGCTCTTGTTGTTTCAGAAATTAATAATAAAACACCTTCTTTTCCAATTTTCTTTAATTTTTCTTTATCAGGTTTTTTACCAATAATTGGAAAATTATCGAATTTAAAGTCACCTGTGAAAATATTATATGTCCTTTTAAGGTTATATTTAAATATAATTGCGCTTAATGATAAGTTTTATAAATAAATAATACTATAATAAAATAATGAAATTATTAAAGATATTTATATTTGGATTAATGGCTATTTTAATATCAAGATTTGTATATTCTCAATGGTATGCTATTGTTATATCAAATACTCAAAATATTCCAACCCCTTCTCCATTTCAACAAGATATAGCAATATGTAATGGAACATTAAATATTGGTAATAACTTTGCATATGTAAATAATGCAAACCTATTTAATTTGATTAATAGCAGTGGATCTAATGTTTATTTTACAACAACTAATGGAAGTACTCCAAATATATATTCATGGTATGAAGGTCAATTAATTAATGGAAATACATATTGTGATGTATGGTGGGTAAATTTATCTAATGGAATACCTGCTAATTCAAATGTAACAATATATATGTATATAGGATCTACTAGTGCTAATTATTATTCTCAATATTATCCTTATGTAGGAACTAATGCACAAGTTAATGGAACTATGCAATATGATAATGGTCAAGATGTATTTATAGCATATGGATATTTTGATAATACATTTGATGGATGGTATGCATATGGTGTTACTAATTCTGGAGAGGCTCCGTCTGCAGGGTCATATATTTACTTTTTTAACTATGAATCAAGTATCTTTAAACCAACTGCTGGATATTATTATATTTTACCTCCAAATAATTGTAATATTCCAGAAATACCTTTAATTGTTGAAGAAGCTTGGGCATATTATGGTATACATTATGAAGATTCAAATGTAATAGCATTATTTGGAAATGCATATCAACAAGCTGCTGCAATTAGTATGGGATATACTATGGGTTCATATCAAGAGTGTGAATATCATCCTCTAGGATATACGCCAACATATAATTTATTTACATTTGTGCAATTTGATTATTATAGTGGTGTAACATACTTAAAATCCGCAGTAACTGGTCAAACCTTAAATTCTACAAGTTTTCCACCAGCGCGTGAATTTATTTATTCATATTTAATAGTTAATTCATCCTATGCACAGGCAGGATATTATATTTATAATTCTCAAACAGGGGCTTCATTAACATTATTAGATATGTATCCTTTATCATATAATCCAAATTATGGAAATTATACATATTCTAGTTTAAATTATAATCCATTTCAATATCCAACATTAGAAATAGGTGTGGAACTTACTAGTAATTCATCTCAAGTTATACAATGGGTAGTAGCTAGAGCATATCCTCCAAATGGTGTAATGCCTAGTATTTCTATACAACCTCCAGTTTCAGTCTCATCTGTTCAATTAAATCCATCAAGTTCTTCTTCATTTTGTCCAGGTACTCAAACATCATCAACAGTAGCTGTTAATTTAAATAATCCTTATGGAGAATCTACAACAGTTACTTTTTCTTGTTCAGCACCTTCTGGTATTACATGTTCATTTAATCCATCATCATGTACTACTAGTGGATCTTCTTGTTCAACAACATTATATGTAAATTCATCTCCAACAACACCTCCAGGTTCATATTCAGTAACAGTAACAGCTTCAACTTTAGGATCCTCAGCATCAACAACATATACTTATAATGTGGGTCAGCAGATTTCTATCTCATCTCAGCAAAGTTCAAACTTTCAAAATTCTTATAGTATTTATATCACAGGTTGTTCTCAAAATTATACATTATATGTAAATAATTCTCCATATTGTTATGATTCATATTATCAATTTCAAAATATAAGTGCTCTATGTACCGTTTCATATCCTGGAAGTTATTCAGTATATGCACAAGGATGTTATAATGGAAATTGTGTTAATTCGAATACAATTAATTTAAATATACCTTCATCAGGAATAACAGTTCCAATTATAGATATTAATATATTAAATGTAACAAATCAAAATATAAATACAACAATTTCAGTAAATGGATCAAACCAAAATATACAATCAATAAATGTATATTATAATAATAATAATGTATATTCAAATAGTAATGTAAATACAAATTATTATTCATTTAATTTACAATTACCATATTCAAATAATGGAAATATAACTGTATGTT
>JAWDMD010000039.1:0-4454 GCA_046536775.1 Candidatus Nanopusillus sp.
TCTCTAGTACCTGATGACCTTCTAGCCCTTTCTACAGCACCAGATAAATATTTTTCAGGCATAACAAATCCTGCATATTCATAATTTCCATCTAAATTAATATATGCTGCTTCGTGTTTTGCAAAAGCCCAAGATGGTACATTTTTTTCCAAGGTTTCTCTATCAATATTATCTTTAATTAATGTATTATATTGATCTGATGTTATGTATCCCAAACTATATAATTTTTCTGCGAAAGATCTTCTAAATTCTTGATTATTTAATAGTTTATTTTTTAATTTTTCTTCAAAATCTTTATCCCATTCTGTTAATGGCTGGTCCCCGGCATGCATGTTTACTTTAATTGGTTCTCCATAAATTTTTGACATTATTTCTGCACTCTCCAATATTGCTGATGTTTTATAGGCCATCTGTTTTATATTATCTCTTCTTATATTTCCTTTTTCATCCATTGCAGGTAATTGAAAATCTTGTTCGGGGGCATGAATTGTAACTTCGACATTATTTATCTTGGCATTTCTTGCAATTTCTTCAAATATTTGTCTTGGTATATTTGCCCATCCCTTTTGTCCAGAAAAGGAAAATGTTTGTATTTCTACTCCAGGATATCCTGCAGATATCTTTGATAAATATTCTTGTAATTGATTTACGTTCTGAGGACTTGTACTGGTAGATATCCCTCTATTATATAATTCCTTTGGATATTTTTTATCTTCATTATCCATTTATTTATAATAGTATCTCGGAATTTAATAGTTTAACATATTGAAGGTCTTTTTAAATGTCATATATATTTTCCATGCACTATCTATTGTTTTTTCTTTTGTTTCTTCAATTATTGGTTTTCTTTCTTCTTCAATAACTTTCTTCTTTACATTTTTTTCAATACTGGTAATATCTTTACCAAAAGTTGATATGGTTCTAAGTAACCATATTATAATATTTCCTAAATTTGGGAATATTAATGAAATACTTGATTCTTTCTTTTCCTCTTTCTTTTCTTCACTTTTATCTTTCTTTTCCTCTTTTTTCTCACTCTCAAGATATTTTTTTATCCATGTAATACTTGATAATGCCCTTTTTATTCTTTCATCTTTTTCTAATTCTTCTAGAAGTTCTTTTGTCCATCTTATTTTATAGGGATCATTTTTTATTTCTTCTGGCTTTGCATTAGATTTCTCAGAAACTATTTTTAATAGATTTTCATCGTTTTTTATTATATCATATAAAAACATTTCTAAAATTAAATCAGACATGCTTTTTATATAGTCATCCGTTAATCCAGTTATATATGCTAAATCTTCGCTTTCCTGATTTATTATTATTGAATCATATTCATCTTTTTCAACTAAATAAGCTCTAAGTACAATATCGATTCTCCCTAAGAATGAATACATTTTTGTATATGTATCCGATCTTCCAACTACAGTAGGTATTGCTCTTGCTTTCATATCAATTTCATATAATGGTATATAAGATTTTTCTATTTCTTTTCCATCTTTTTCATCATAATCTTTTACTTTTATCTCTTTTTGATTTGCCATTAATGATATATTTATTATAGATGTTTCAAATGCATTTACAACATCTACAGGTTGATCAGGATTCTGTAATAATTTTCTTGCAAATTTAAAATATGGTTTTGCAAATTCAACGTAGTATAATAATGAACTTAATTCATGCTTTAAATAAGATTTTAATAAAATAATTCTATCATATAAAATTTTTCTATTATTTTCAAGCCAACTATAAAATTCTATTAATCTACTATTTAATAAATTATATATTCTTCTATTTATTATCCCTTTATCAGATAATTCTTTTAAATCTCTTGGGACAGTATTTTCTTGATTATTAAATAATGCATTATATAATACTTCGCCTATTAATTTTTTATTCTTAAATTTTTCTAATTCAGATTTTAGATCTGCTAGAAGAAATAGATCTATAATACTTGGAAACCTTGATGCCTGTAAATTCCTTAAAGCACCCGCACCCCTTGCAGAATCAACATAAGATAACCATCTATCTTTTAATTCTAAATAACCCGCAATAGCTTCTTCGGACTTTTTTGATAATAAATTTTCATATAAAACATATATTGAATAGAGTTGTTTATATTCGTTTAAAATAGAGATAATTGTTCTTGTCAATCCATTAATTAATTCTGCTAATGATCTTGCATTATTTAATACATTTGTTAATCTTTGTCCCATTTCTCCAAAAAAAGAAGATCCAACAGATGATGTAAAATCATCAGATAATTTATTAATATCCATTTTTAAACTATCTCTAATAAAATCTACGAGCCAAAAATATATTTGTTCCATTTTTATATTTGGATTATCAAATATAAGTTTTATTTCCAGTATCTTATGTTTATTATCCTCAATCTTTTCATTTCTTAAATCATCAATTTTTATGTTTTGCATATATTCATTTAAAATATGTTGGAAAATAAAAATTTTAATATATTAGAATATACTTATATCTAATGAAGATGAATTTAATAATATTACCAAGTAGGGGATTTGATGAAGATGACCTTTTTAACTTTCTAGATATATTGGATGGTAGGACGTATATTGCTATAAGAAATAGAAAAATTGGAATAGGAAAATATAAAAGTAAAGTATTACCAGACTTTGATGTACATGAAATATTTTTAATGAGAGAAAATCATTTTGATAGGTTAATATATATCTCTGATGAAGGATATAAAGAATTTTTAAATTTAGAATACCTGGCAATATTTACAAGATTTATAAATTCATATAGAACAGTTATATTATCTTCTTTATCCCAGATAGCCTTTTTAAAGTCTGATTTATTGGCTGGAAGAACAATAACATATAATTATGATGAATATCCACAATATTTAAAATTCTTTTCAGATTTTGGGGTAAAATTATTAACAAATGCAGATTATGCAGTAGATAGAAATTTAATAACTGTAAAAGGAAGAGATTCTATATATACTTTAGGAGAAAAATTAAAAGATATAGAAGAAGAATTAAAAAGAATTACTATATAAATTATATTTATCCAATTCCTTGTTAATATAATAAAATCCAATAAATGATAATATTAATAATAATGGAAATACAGATCCTATTATAGATATTCTAAAATATTTGTTTATATTTTGGTTATTTAAATGAATAACAATATTATATAATTTCTTTAGTATTAAATAATTTGATATTCCAATAATTATTAAACCAGGATATGTAATAAAAAAAGATATAAGTATTCCTATATAGATCATTGAAAACAAATTATTTGGGTAGTATTCTTTATTTATTATTTTTTCAATTACTCTAAATACCTTCTTTAAGTATTCTATAGATATAAAATATGAAATAATTGAAATAATAATTAGTATAATTAAAATTGTTCCTAGATTAATTAAATTAAGAAAAATGTAGAATATAGATAGAGATAATGATAAACTTATTATTAATGTAAAGGGACTCATAGTATTATTATATGTAGAGAAAAAAGAGAGAATTATAAATAATATGTATGATGAAAAACCCAAAATGCTAGATATATATGTAATTTTTGAATAAATATTTAATTTATTTAATAATTCCGATGTGTTTTCATCCATTTTATATTTTTGAATTTAAATTTTTATAAGCGCCGCGGGTGGGATTTGAACCCACGCCCCCTTTCGGGGATATGGTCTCGAGCCATACCCCTTTGACCACTCGGGCACCGCGGCATATTTATATAATTAATTTTGATATTTGATAAATGAATGAATATAAAGATATTATAAATATATATGATGTAAATATAAACGAAGAAAAAGATTATGAAAAATTAATAAAGTTTTTCGGTGTAAAAGAAATTGATGATGTTATATTAAATAATTTAAAATATCTAATAGGAGATTTGCATGTTTTGTTAAGGAGAAAATTTTTCTATGCACATAGGGATTTTGATCTATTATTAAATAAATATAATGAAGGAAAAAGATTTTTCCTATATACTGGAAGAGCACCCTCTAAAAGTAAAATGCATATTGGTCATCTAATTCCATTTTTATTAACTAAATGGTTTCAAGAAAAGTTTAATGTAAATGTATATATACAAATACCAGATGAAGAAAAATATTGGGAAAAAAAGGCTGATAATTATGAAGAAATAAGAGAGTATGCATTGGAAGATGCAAAAACAATAGCATCTCTTGGATTTGATCCAGATAAAACATTCATATTTATTGATTCTGAATATATAAAAAATATGTATAAAGCTGCAATTTATGTTGCAAGGGAAATAAATCTAAATACTGCAAAATCTGTTTTTGGATTTGATGATAATTCAACAATTGGTTTGCCATTTTATATTGCATTGCAAATTGTCCCAACATTCTTTGAGAGAAATATTCCATTAATTCCTTGTGGAATTGATCAAGATCCATATTTTAGATTACAGAGAGATATTGC
>JAWDMD010000040.1:0-4434 GCA_046536775.1 Candidatus Nanopusillus sp.
TTCATGAGAAGGTAGTATTAAATAAATATAAAGTTCTATGAAATTATAAAGAATATGAAGAAAGTTGCTTTTATATCTCAAGAATTTGCAATTGATAAATTACCAACATATGCTGGGGGACTTGGAATTTTGGCTGGAGATCTATTTTATTCATCAAATGATTTAAAATATCCAATATATGGTGTAACATTTGTAAATAAAAATGGATATGGAAAATATGAAATAAAAAATAAGGAAATAGTATATGAAGAAGAAAATTATGATCCATTGGAATATTTTTTAGAAATCGAAGATAAATTCCATATAGATTTGAAAGATAAAAGGATATATTTTAAAGTATGGCAATATCCATTATCTCATTCAAAATTGTTTTTATTTGATACGGATTTACAAGAAAATGATCCAACAATAAGGAAATTAACTGGAAGATTATATTATGAAGAAAATGAGGAAGAAAAATTATTGAAAGATTTATTATTGGGGTTGGGTGCATCAGAATTTTTTGAAAATTATGGAATAGAAATTGATAAATATCATTTAAATGAATCACATGGTGGTTTTTTAGCAATAGAATTGTATAAAAGATATAGGGATATAAATAAGGTAAAAGAAAAGGTTGTATTTACTACCCATTCAATTATTGCAGGTCATGATTCATTTGATTATAATTTAGTAGAAAAATATTATGATATTCCTGGAGAAATAAGAAATATATCTCCAAATAAATTATCATTAACAAAATTATTATTTGAATTATCTGGATTTGTAAATGCAGTATCATATAAACATAAAATAATTACTGAAAGTGCGTATAATAGAAAATTAGATTATGTAACAAATGGTGTATATCATTTAAGATGGGTAAATAAGAAGATCGAATATCTATATGATACATATTTACATGGATGGAAAAATGAACCTGGAAAATTTGCATATGCACAATCTATAAATAGAAAAGAATTTATAAAAGTAAAAAATATTGTAAGAAAAGATTTAATAGATTATATTAATGTAAATTCATATTCAAACAAAGAATTTAAAGAAGATAGGATATTAATTACTGTAAAAAGAAGATTGACTGAATATAAAAGATTTCACATGTTATTATGGAGATTAGAAAAATTTGAGGAATTGGATAAAAAATATAAAATACAATTTTTATTATCAGGTTCATTTCATCCAAAAGATGAATTTGTAAAAAATACAATAAGATGGATACTAGATATTATGTCAACATTAAATACACCGATTGGATTAATATTAAATAGGGGATATGAACAAGAAAGAACAATTTTAGGAGGTTCGGATCTATTTTTACATATTCCAAGACCCCCATTCGAGGCTTCAGGTACTTCTTGGATGAGGGCTGCATTAAATGGTACTCCTACATTATTTTCAAGAGATGGTTCTCCATTAGAGATAATAATTGATGATTATAATGGATGGTTCTTTGGGGAGAATAATTATGATATAAATAAGAACACAGATGATAAAGATTCAGAAGATTTCTATAATAAATTAGATTATGTATTGAATATTTTTAGAAATAATTATGATAAATACATAGATGTATCATTAAATGCAATAAGAACAGTGGGTCCAATATTTAATACTTATAGATGTTTTGAAGAATATATTAGCAAAGCATATGGATGATGAAAAAATATATACTGAAAGGTGATGAATTTTACCCATTCTGACTATTTTCCAAAAAACGATAATATATTTTTTTGATTACCTTTCTTATATGCACTCTTTAATTCTTCAATAGCTTTATTTACTCTGTCTTCTGAAAAATCATGTTCATCAATTAGTATTTTTCTTATTTTTTCTTCATTAACTTCTCCAAATTTTATTTCTTCTTTATTTATTTCAATTACTGGTGGATCTTCAAAGAATTCTTCAAGCTCCTTCCATGAGATTTCTTTATAATATTTTTCCCATCCAACATATTTAAACAATCTTTCAGGATCGTTATTATTTTTTACAAGTTCATATGCTGTTTTTACCCCAATTCCAGGAATTCCATCGGGATTATAATCTGTTCCAACAATTAAAGCAAACCATATTAATTTTTTGTAATCTAACTTTAAATAATTTAATATATCATTTAATTCAGCAATTTCTGGATTTATTTCAATTTCTACACCCCTAACTTTTCTCTTTCCACTTATTGTTAAGTTTCTTGCAACCCTTAATCCTCCAAATAATAATGAATCATAATCCTGTGATCCGACATAATCTGCAATTCCTTTTTTAACTAAATATGCAGCTTGTGCTTCCCCTTCAGAAGGCGCCTGTACAGATGGAATCCCCATTGCTTCTAATAATTCTTTTGATTCATCTACCATATTATATTCTAATTTTGATGTAAATTCTGCATATTTTTTTAAATCTCCTTTTATACCCATTTCAATTGCTTTTTTATATTTTTCTTCCATCTTTTTTCTCTGTTCTTCTCTTAATTTTTGTTCTTTTTTCTTAAATTCTGGATGCTTTCCATCAAATACATAAATTACCTTTATTCCATACTCAATCAGGTTTTTTGTTCTATAAAATAAACCTGATAAATGTGAGGTAACCCTCCCCTTCGAATCTTTTAAAGGTGTACCATCAGGTTGCCTTATTGCAGCTAAAAACTGATATAAAGCGTTAAATGCATCTAATGCAACAACTTTTCCAGATAAATATGAAAAATCAATTTCCTTTATTACGGGTTTTATTAGTTCTCTTATTTCTGCTAAACCCATTTAAATAATTTACTTTATAATGTTTTAAATTTAATTATTATTGCTTAAATATTTTTCTATAAATTATTTTACCGAAATTGCATTAACTTTTTATTAACTCCTTATAAAAAGTTAGAAATTTATATATTGCAGATGAATTAAATAAAAAGGTATTATCTTTCATACCTTGTTTCTTTAACTAATCTTGTGAATTCTTCTGGAGTAACATTTTTCATTAATTTGCTTAACTTTTCGGCTAATTTCTTTATTTTTTCTCTTCTTCTTTTTTCTATTTCTTCCTTTAAATTTTCTTCCATAATATATTTTATAATATTTTCAATTAAAAGTTATGGTAAAAGTAATAAAAAGATCTAGTAAGGAGGAAGAATTTTTGGAGGATAAAGTATATAATTCATTAATTAATGATAGCAAATTATAAATATTAATATAAAAAATATAAGAATCTTATAGAATTTATAAAATATAAAAAATCTATTTAAGATAATTAAAGAGTCTAATAAAAAACGTCTATAGAATAAAATAAAATAGTTGGTTTTTAGTAATATTATAATCTTAAAAGCTATTCAATAGTAATAATTAGCCTTTTATTGTTTTTACCCTTATTTTCTTTTCCAATAATTTTTATTCTTCCTATTTCTTTTGTAAATTTTACATGTGTTCCCCCATCTAATTGTATATCAATATCTCCAATACCAACTACTCTCAAAACATCATATTTTTCATATCTTTTTTCATCCATTAATCTTTTTAATTGCGGCATTTTTTCAAGCTCTTCTTTGTTTATGAATTTTGCATATACTGGTAAATCTTTATTAACAATTTCATTTGCTTTTTCTTCAATCTTTTTTACTAATTCATCATCCAATTTATCTAAATCAAAATCTATTCTTGCTTTATCTTCATATATTTGGCTTCCAGTAATTTTTATATTGCCAAACAAATTATTTAATACTGCAGACAATATATGTAAAGCCGTATGTAATCTCATTAACTTATATCTTCTCTCCCAATCTATTTTCCCTTTAACAATATCACCAACATTAAAATTGGGTTCTTTTTCTAATAAATGTACAATATTTCCCTTATCATCATAATATGTATCTATTACTTTTATTCCATTTATTTCTCCAGTATCTCCTGGTTGACCTCCACTTCTCGCGTAAAATACTGTTTTATCCAAAATAACTTCTTTTCCTCTAATTTCAATAACCTTTCCTTCAAATTCTTTTAAATATTGATCCTGCCAGAAAAGTTTTTCAGTCATGGAAAATAATATAAAGATATTCTTATTTATCTTTCTGTTAAAGATATACTATGGAAAAATTAGATGGTTTGTATTTGAAAAATGTAATAAAAGAAAATAGTAAAAGAAAAATTTTAGAAAATATATTTCAATCTCTTCAGGGGAAATATAAAACAAAATTAGATGATATTATATACTTTAACAAAGATCCCATAGCAGTATATTACTTTACGAAAGGATTTATAGCTGGTTGTGAAGATCTTGAAATATGTAAAGAAGGAAAAATAAAAATTGGATATGTATTGGAATATTTGGGTTATAGAAGAATACTAATTAAGATGCTTAGAGCTAAAAATATAAATTTAATAAACACAAATTATGAATATTATAAAAATTTAGGAGAAGAATATGCAGAATTATATTTTAAAAATAAATATATAA
>JAWDMD010000041.1:0-4379 GCA_046536775.1 Candidatus Nanopusillus sp.
ATATCTTCATCTAAATATTTTCTAATACTTCTTCTATTTCTTATAGCATCTTTTAATTCCATAATATTTCTTTATTTTTTGTTTTATAAAAGATTTTATTTTTTATATGAAAATGAAGAAACTATTATGAAGAGTAAAAGTATTGAAAACTCATAATAACTATCTATAATATTTAATAATGATAAAAATATTATTATAGAAGTCTGTAATGCAATAATAAAGATCCTATAATTTTTTCTATAAATTAATAGATAGATAAAAACAAATATTATTATATAATAATTGAAATAAATAAGAGAAATTAATAATATAAATGAAATAATTCTTATTTTCTTATAGTATTTTTCAATATCTTCCCCTATGTATCTTCTTGTATATGTAGATACTATTAAGGCAAAGGATAATATTAAAAATATTAATATTTGACTTACTAATGGAATTATGTAATTTTTCATTTATATTATATTATATGGATAATAATTATAATACTTTGCTTATAACTGAAAAAGGTTTGGAAAATATTACAATTGAAGAAATAGAAAAAATACTAAATAGAAATATTGATTATAATATGATTGAGAAGAAAAACAGAATTTTAATTTATACAAATTTAGATTTTGAAGAAAGATTAAATTTATTATTTAATTCTAGAACAATAGATAATATATTGTATATTAAAAAAGATAAATACAAATATTTTTTATTAAAAAATCTATATAAAAGGGGATATCAACTAAAAAAAATTGAAAAATTAAAATCAACATTGGTAAATAAAATTATATATTATTCGGATATAAAGGAAAATGAGGAAATATTAAATATAATGGATGATGGGTCTTTTTCTATAGAACAAGGTATATATATAAAGAATATATTACCAATATTTTGGAGGAGAAAGGAAATTTCTAAATATATGGATTATTTTGAAAAATACATAGATATAAAGAAAAAAGTTAATATTAAGATATATTGTGTTAATAAAGATAAAAATAAATTATTGTTAATAGAAAAAAATTCTGAAAATGCTTTGGTAAATGATATAATATTTTTTAGAAGGTTGGATATGGAATGGATTGATTTAAAATTTAAAGAAGAATCAATTGATAAAATATTTACCTTTAGAATAAAGAAAAATCCAGAATTAAATATAAAAGATAAATATATCCTATATCATTCAAACAAATTGTTAAAAAATAATGGAAAATTATATCTTTTATTGTATAGTTATGATTATAAAAAGATCCTAGATAATATAATAAATTATATTAAAAATTATTCTCTAAGGTATATCAATTCATTCTATCTATATAATTATAATAAAAGATTACTTTTAATCATATTAGAAAAAATTTAAAAATGATTTACTTATGAATTTTATTATGGATATAACTGAATTAGAAAAAACAAATGTATTGAGAAACCTAATAGTAAGCGATACGGTAGTAAAATTTACATGTCCAAATTGTGGTCAAGGGATAATAATAAGGAGTAACAAAGAAAAGAAATGGGGTTTAGAATGGAAATGCCCAGTTTGTGGTTATATTGGACCATAAAATGGGAAGATATGTAGTTATAACATTAAAAATATCTCCAGATGATGTTGATGTAGATTTAGAAAAGGTAAATGAAAAGGTAAAGGATATAATAAAAAATTTTGGTGGTCAATATTTATCCTATGAAGTACAACCAATAGCATTTGGATTAAATTCCCTAAATGTTAAATTTTTATATCCAGATCAGGAATTTAAAGAGGAAGAATTATTAAATAAAATAAATAATATAGAAGGAGTGAGTAGTTCTGAAGTTATTTCGGTATCCTTGGCTCAGTTATAATGTATATTTTTAAAGAATTTTCAGAATTAAATATAAAAGAACTAAAAAACGAAATAGAAAAAGAAAGACAATTAATTAAAGATATAAAAGCTGGAAAAATATATGGGGAACAAAAAGAATTAATAAAGGTCATTTTATTTATCGTAGAATCACCAAATAAAGTAAAAACAATTTCTTCATTTTTTGGAAGACCGTCAATAAGAAATGTTAATGGATTAACAGTTTATGAGGTTTCTTTAGGAAATATTTATTTACAGATTACAGCATCAAAAGGTCATATTTTAGAATTAACAACAGACAATATTGGTCTATTTAGTGTAGAAAGGAAGGATGGGGTATTCTATCCATACTATAATACAATTAAAAAATGTTTATCTTGTGGAAACCAATTTACTGAATATAAAGATGGAAAATGCCCATATTGCGGTTCTAAAAATGTTGACGATTCAATAAATAGGATAAAAGCTTTACAAGAATTGGCTATGGAGGTTGATCAGATTATAGTAGGAACAGATCCAGATACAGAAGGTGAGATGATTGCATATTCTTTATATTTAGTATTATATCCATTTAATAGAAATATTAAGAGAGCAGAATTTCATGAAGTTACAAAAACAGCAATATTAAATGCTTTAGAAAATTTAAGAGATATTGATCTGAATTTAGTAAAATCTCAGGTAGTTAGAAGAATTGAGGATAGATGGTTGGGATTTAGTCTATCTCAAATTGTTCAAAAATATTTCAATAAAAATTGGTTATCTGCTGGTAGAGTACAAACTCCAGTTCTTGGTTGGATAATTAATAGATTTGATGAAAGAAATAAATCCAAATCATATATTTTAGAATTAAAATTAGAGAATGATAGAAAATTATATATTGATACTGAGGTAAAGAATAGAAGAGAAATAAACAAAATTATAAAGAATATAAAGGATAAAGAAATAAATATAGCTGATTATAAAGAGAATAAAGAGGAAATTCAACCTTTGCCTCCATATATCACTGGTACAATTCTGCAAGACGCAAACAATATATTAAAAATTGGTGTTGATAGAATAATGCAAATATTACAAGAACTATTTGAATCTGCATTAATAACTTATCATAGAACAGATTCTACAAGGATATCTCCCTTGGGTATATCAATTGCAAAGGATTATATAAGTCAAAAATTTGGAGAAAATTATTTTATAGCAAGGTCGTGGGGGGAAGGTGGCGCTCATGAAGCAATTAGACCTACAAGACCCCTAGATGTAGATATGTTAAGAAATTCTATAGAAAATGGAGAAATTGATATATATATTAATATGACAAGATATCACTATATAATTTATGATTTAATATTTACTAGGTTTATTCAATCACAAATGAAACCTGTTTCTGTAATTAAATATATAGAAAAGATAAAAATACCAGAAATAAATAAGGAAATTGAATTAAATGGGATAAAAGATGTAGTAGATCATGGATGGGATTTGATATTTCCATTTAGAATTAATATTATGAAAATACAGCCAATACAAAATGGAATAAAAATTATTGAAGCTTCAGGTAAAAAGGTACCAAAAGTTAGATTATATTCTCAGGCAGATATTATTAATTTAATGAGAGAAAGGGAGATAGGAAGGCCATCAACATATGCCATAATAGTAAAGAAAGTAATGGAGAGGGGTTATGTAATAAATAAAAGTAACAATCTAATTCCAACAAAATTAGGAATAGATGTATATAACTTTTTAGAAAAAAATTTTGGAGATTTTGTTTCTGAGAAAAGAACAAGAGATTTAGAAGAAATTATGGATAAAATTTCTGAAAATAAAGAAGATTATAGAAAAGTACTTGAGAGTATATATGATGAAACAAATATGATAATTGAAAAAGGAAAAAATATACAAAAAGAATAAACTTATATATAAGTTATTTTAATATTAATTAATGGCTGTTAGGGGAATAAAAGTTGGAGATGTATATGAGGTAGAGATAAAGAGTTTGACACAAAGAGGAGATGGATTTGCTAGGATAAAAGGAGTTGCGGCTTTTGTAAAGAATGTTAGTGTTGGTTGGAAAGGTAATGTAAAGGTTACTAAAGTTGGTCCTACTTACGTAGTTGCTGAACCCGCTGCAGCTGGGGAATCTGAAGATTCAGACCAAGGGGACTTTTAAAGATTTATAAAGCATTTTTTTAAAATATTTTTTTATCCAAATGATGATATCATGATGACAGCTCCATATGTAAAATGGCCTGAAGATGTATTGAATACATTTATACAAAATTATGAAGCAAAAGTATACGAATTGTTTGAAAAAGCGAAGCAGAATGGAAAGGTTAGAAAAGGAGTAAATGAAACTACAAAAGCGATAGATAGGGGACAGGCAAAATTAGTAGCAATTGCGTTAGATGTAGACCCTCCAGAAATAGTAATGCATATACCAACATTATGTGAAGAAAAAGGAGTAATTTATGTATATGTTTCTTCAAAACAAAAATTGGGACAAGCTTGTGGTATAAATACACAAGCATCTGCTGCTTCTATAGTAGAACTTGG
>JAWDMD010000042.1:0-4295 GCA_046536775.1 Candidatus Nanopusillus sp.
ACTTTCTTGGCACCTAATACAGCAAAATATATTGAAGAATCCCCAATATTTGCCCCTATATCTATTACATCTTTTCCTTTTAGATCTGAAAGAATTTCAGGATAGCTATATTCACCTATTGCATAAACATGAGTTAGAGTCCATGTAGAACAATTTAAACTAAATTTAATATTTTGTCCATTAAAATTAAATGATAATATATCATTATTGATTGTTGGGTTCAGACCACTAAAACAAAGTTGTCTAAGTATTGGTAACAAATGAATTGCTTTATAAATATAGTCTATATTTTTTAAATCTTGATTTTTGAAATAATTAATTATATCAAAATAATATGTTTTATCCTTACATTTCTTAAGATTTGCAATTTCATATGCTAACACTCTATATTCTTCCCAAGGTAAATTAATATAGCCTAAACCTTTTAATTTAACTCTTATAGTTTCTTTTCTTCTAGCAAAATCAATTAATGAAGGAAACCATCTATCTTCTATTACATCTCTTAAGGCAATAGCTTCTTTCACGTATAAACTTAGTGAAGCCAAACTTTCACTCTCATTTTTATATTTCATTTTAAATATATAAATTTAATTTTTATGTTGTTAATTTTGGCATTATTAAATAGTATTATTTTTATCCTATATTTCAACTTTAAATTCTTTGAGTATTGATTAGATAAATTATTCTCTAAATAAATAATTTATAATTTTAACATTACTTTATTAATAAATAAAAATATTAATTTTTAAAGTGTTAATATTGTTTATCTAAAAGATCTTGTAAATACTCCTTTAAAGCAACTGCATTATTATATTTCTCTTCTTTTGCTGAATATAATAAAGTTACATTTGAATTTTTCTTAATAATCTCCAATAAAAAATTAATTAATTCTTTTTTGCTATTCAATTCATTAAAATATTTATTTTTAAATTCTTCCCATTTATTAAAATCATGAGAAAACCACTTTCTTAATTCATTGCTAGGAGAAATTTCTTTTAACCAATAATCTACTTTTGCTTTTTTAATTCCTCTTGGCCATAATCTATCAACTAATATCCTAATTCCATCCGATTCTTCGGCCTTTTCATAGATTCTTTTTATTTTAATCATTTTCTCACATAAATATAAAGGAAAGCAAAGGTTAAACATATAAATATAAAGAAACCAAATGTAAAAATTTTATATTTAATAGTTTAATTATAAGTTTTTTAACTTACATGATTTAAAACCTTATTGAATAATTTAGCAGATTAAATTGAGAAATTAGAATTAATTTAGATATCGCTATTTTTAAATTAATATAAAAATATTTTAGCTATAATTTTTTAAGTTTTGAAATAAGTAATTATTAGTTAAAATTTAAAAATGCAATTAATTAGTGAGACAGTTTTTTAAAATTTTTGTAATGCGCTAAAATAAAAGGCTTAAAGATTAATAAAAATTTCATAAAAAAAGTGAATGCCTTAAAAATTACTATAACTTATAATTAATTTTATTTGTATTACTTATAGAGATCACCAAACAGAGAGTGAAGCTATAAAGAAATTTAATCTACAAATTCTGAGTTGGTTAAAATATATGGGGCACAAACTTTAAATTAATAAAATTGTCAAAATGCCGCTATTTAACAAAATAGAGTACATATTTTCTGGCATTTAGTTGCATATTGTTTTATCTTTTGTTTCTCATATAGATTATTTAACAAAAATGTTGATAAGGCTTAACAATATATGTCTTTGGAGAATCTTTATCTACTACTCTTAATTTTGGCATTACTTAAAACTTATTCGATTATAAGAAAGAATTTCATTAGGCTTTGTATTAATGCTATTCACAATTTTTAATCTTATATCATTAAATCTTTCCTAGTTCAATAACTAAGTCTAAAGTCAAATTACTATAAAAGCTTATAGAATGTTTTTGTTGTACATGTTAAAACTCTAAAGTCAAAGGAGAACCTATTTATGTAACCACTTTTAAGTCTGCATAGTTCAATAATTTCCTGGGGTGTAATGCTTACATCAAATAGCCTCATATATTTAGAAACAGAAAGATTAAGTTTTGCATCCAGCTCAAACATTTTAATCGCATATCTTAGGCCGTTTTCAGTCGAGGACATGTTAATTACTAGTTCATGGTCATTTATAGCTCTTCTAAGGTTTAGAAGCAAACGAAGATTTCCTGCTTTATCTAAACCTATTGATGAATTATAACTATGAATTCTATATTTTGTAAGCTTTTGTGAAGTGTGATAAAGTAAGCCGCATTCAGCAGCTACTACTGGTATGAAGGATTCTATTGAAATATCTATACTCTTTAGGTACTTTAATTTACTTGTAATGCATTCAGCTTTTGCTGACATAAGGCTCACCGCAGATATAATATCATAATATCTCAGTACAAGCCTTATATGTTCACGATTCTTTGGGTCTATTATAATATCATAGTGAGGCGTTATTTTATTAAAGAACTTTACATTATTAACATACTTAGGATCTTTAGGCAAAATAGGCTCGCCCTTTTTGTTAATAATAATTCTTGTGTCATGAAAGTATGAGACATTCCTTTTATTAAATCCTTTATTAACCCAAGCCAACTTATCTTCAAAGAATTCATCATCATCTTCAAGGAAAGAGATTATATCGCCTTTAGCATCTTCCACAGCTGCAGATATCTTTTCTCCATAACGTTTCGTATCAATAAATATCTCCCTAAAGTTATGCTTCTTGATAAAGTCATCTATAACTTTATCCTGAAAATTCTTAGTTACAATAACTTCGTAGTTCTTGAATGTCTGATTAGAGATACTTCTTAGGGCATCAAGAAGAAATTCTCGTCTATTGTAAGCTACAACAATAACACTAATGCGTGGTTCCATCAGCTTTCACCCTTAATTGCATCCTCAAACTTATTTATGACTTTGTCCCAGGTCCACATCTTAGCTGTTTCAAGACCTCCCTCAACAAGCTTTTCCCTTAGCTTAGTGTCATTCAGAACTTTGAGAGTAGCTTTTGCAATAGCTAAGGGATCATCAGGTGGTACTACAAGAGAGTTATAGCCATCAATTGTATAGTCTCTATTACCTCCACAGTCTGTGGTTATAACTGCAGTTCCGCTGGCCATGGCTTCAAGTGGTGGAAGCCCAAAGCCTTCTTTATAAGATGTAAAAATGAAAGCTTCAGAGCTTGAGTAAAGCTTAGCCAAAGTCTCATCATCAACATGAGGAAATTTAGTATATGTGAACTCAGGCTTAATTTCTCTTAATAGCTTATCTATAGCTTGGTCTTCTCCTACTAGTACTGCATGAATTGGTTTCTCTCTATTGATGAGATTAAGAGCTTTTATTGCTATATCGCCTCTCTTAAATTTTTGACCCCTTATTACTGCCATAATAACAGGCTTATTTTTCGAGTTAACTATGCTATTTTCTTTTCTTGGGTGAAAAACGTTATGATCAACTCCAACCCCTGTTATAGTTACCTTTGCGTCCTTGTTATAGCTTAGTATTAGATCTCTAGTAAATGTAGAGTTGGCAAGAAAGTGAAACTTAAGTCTAAGAGTAGACTCAAACATTTTAATCCCATAGTTACCCTCAACTTCTTCAACAAGCTCCTTGAAATCTTGCATAAAGAATAATGGCCTTTCTACGCCGCTCATCCACACAGAAAAGGCTGTAGGGTACCATGTTGCTATTCCTACATCAGGATTTAGATCGATAATAGTTTCTGCTAGGGGTTGAATACTATCAGCTCTAATTCCTAGTTTCTTGGCTAACATCATAATATCGCTGTAAGATTCTATGCCTTTTAGGTTAAAATGCTTAAATAATCTGTAGGACTTTACAGCTATCTGTAATGGAATAGATATATTTGGTATCTTTGCATAATAAATTGGAACCTTAACATTTGACCAAAAGTTATCCTTAGAAAGAGAAACTATACTAACGTTATACCCCTTGTTATAAAGTCTATTAGCTATTTCTACAATTGCTCTGATGCCGCCAGCAAATCCTAGGCCAGTTACCGCGAATGCTACTTTCATCTTTATTTCCTATTAATTTTTATAAAGAAGTAAATAAAATATGTTGCAGTTAATAATAAACTTTGTGTAAAGTTATTAAAATATTTTAATTTTTTAATTACTCTTTTAAAACTAAGTTTTTCTTCTAAACATCTTCTCATTTTCTTCAATTACTTTAAAATTACTTAAAAGTTTTTTCACTTATCCTTATTAACAGAAGTTTTAATTTTGGCGATAGTTTTAATGCTTATTATAGATGTTTTGCGATGAAAATG
>JAWDMD010000043.1:0-4226 GCA_046536775.1 Candidatus Nanopusillus sp.
TTGCATATAATATATTTTTAATAAAGTTTTAAAAGATAATCTTTTTTATAATTGTTAAATAAATAAAACTTTTTATATAAGTTTTATAAATATTCTTAACCTTCCAAGAGGATATAATAACAATAATTATTCAAATAGGGTATAATCTCTTTTATAAAAAGACCCACTATTTAATCATAATTTAATTAAAATTAATTCTTATAGATAATTATTTTATATTTTATTTAAATCTTTATCATCTAATTTAAAAATAACATGAGACTTTGGTCATTACATCCAAAATATTTAGATAAACCAGGTCTTTTGGGTTTATGGAGAGAAAGTTTATTAGCTCAAAAAGTATTGCTAGGAAAAACAAAAGGATATAAAAATCATCCTCAATTAATAAGATTTAAGAGAACAAGTGATCCAATATTATATATAGGAACATATTTATATTATGTTTATTTAGAAGGAAAAAGAAGAGGATACAATTTTAACAAAGATAAAATAATCAATTATGATTTAAAATTAAAGATGCCAGTAACAATTGGTCAAATAAATTTTGAATTTCAACATTTGCTTGAAAAACTTAAAATAAGAGATATGAAAAAATATGAAGAAATAAAAGATAAGAAAATAATCGAACCAAATCCAATATTTTATATCGTTGATGGGGATATTGAAGAATGGGAAAAAGATAAAAAAGTTTTAAATAAAAAACAATAAATTTCTAAAATAAAAATATATAAAATTTATATATCTATAGATTTTTTACATAATTTAATATTTCCTTAACTGAAAATGGTTCTCCAGAATGCTTTAATAATTTATTTTCAATTTCAATTCCCAGTTCTTGTTTTATTAATTTTGATAATTGTCCAGTTAAATTATGTTCAATTGATACTATTTCTTTTGATTCTTCTAACAAATATTTAATTTCTTTTGGAAATGGAGATAAATAAGATATATGCAAATATTTCCAGCCTTTCAAATATTTTAATGATTCCAATATTGGCATCTTATTTGAACCCCAAGAAACAATTAACTTATTTCCTTCTCCATATATTTGATATGGTTCAAATTCTTTTAACTCTTTTTCAATTGATTCTAATTTTTTCATTCTCTTTTCGCTCATTTTTTGTCCGATTTCATGATTTTCTGTTTCTGCACCAAATTCATCATGTTCATATGATGAAGCTTTTACAATTGCATCAAAACCAGGTATTGCCCTTAATTGATAACCTTGGTCATTTATTTTATAATTCTGATAATTCTTTGGAGGTTCTAAATCTATATATCTTGATATTTCTATATTTGGTACATATATATAATCAAAATTCATCTTAGATTCCCCTAAAAATAGGTCTGATAATAGTATTACAGGATTATTAAATTTATATGCAATATGAAATGCCTCAATTGTTCTTTCAAAGGCTTCTGACGGATCTCCGGGTGCAATAACAATTCTAGGAAATTCTCCATGACCAATATTTAATGCTTCTAGTAGATCTGATTGATCTGTATGCGTTGCCATACCTGTTGAAGGTCCATATCTTTGAGCCCAATAAATTACTAAAGGAATTTCCGACATACCTGCTAAACTAATTGCCTCCGTCATTAAATCTATACCACCTCCAGAAGATCCAATCATTACCTTTGCACCTGCATATGATGCACCCAAACCAATATTAATTACACCAATTTCACTATCAGGTTGATATGTTACAATATTATATTTATCTCTTAAAGATGCTAGAATATGCAAAACTGGAGAAGCGGGGGTCATTGGATATGCAACATATATATCTAAACCTGCAGCAATTGCTCCTAATGCAACCCCTTCAGAACCGGATAAATAAAATTGCTTCTTATATACCCTTCTTTCTATATTTTCTTTACTATTAATGCTTGGATCATTATAGATAATATCGACTAATTTTAACTCTTCAGGATCATTTATTCTCTTCTCAAATACCTCTTTAACTATCTCTTTATCAATATTTAAGTATTTAAAAAAAGATAATAGGATAATTGTATTTTCATATTTTTTATTAATATTATATTTTTTATAATAATAATCTAAATCTACATCAATTTTTTTATTATATACAATACTTTTTGATCCAATTATTAGTCCATTTTCTTTTAATTTTTTATTATGTAAATTTACTGTATTTTGATCAAATGCAATTATATAATCAAAATCTTCAAAATATGGTGCATATATTTTTTCTCCCGATATACTTACAATATTATAGTTATGTCCTCCCCTAATTAAACTCATATACCATCTATAATTAAATACATTATATCCCAATTTAATAAATACTCTCGATATTATATCTGCAGCAAAATCAATTCCTTGACCAGCCTGACCACCTATTAAAATATTTAGATCTACCATTATTTTTTAATAAACTATAGCATATTTAAAATAATATTTTACCAAATCAGTAGTAAATTATCAGTATAGTGTTTTTTCTAATAAATTTTCTTCCTTTATTTCTAATAATTCTCCCCTTAAATCAATTGATGTAATATCTTTAATTTTTACTTTTATTGTTTTTCCCAAAATATTTCTATCAGATTTTACTATAATTTGTTTATATGCATAGTTTCTAGCAATCCATGTATTTTCATATTTTCCCTTCGATTCTACAATTGCATATCCTTCCCAATTTATCCATTCTTTATTTCTCTCATATGCATATTTATCAAATATATTTTTTAGTTTTCTAGATCTCTCTTTTACAATATAGCTAGGTAATTGTTTGTATAATTTATATGATAATGTTTTTGGTCTTGGCCAATATTTTGATATATTTATTATGTCAAATTTTAGATTTTCAACCAATTCTAATGTTTTTTTAAAATCTTCTTTAGTTTCTGTAGGATATCCAACAATTATATCTGTTGAAATCGTTCCCTCATAATATCTTTTCCTTATTTTTTCAATTAATTCATAAAAATCTTCAATACTATATCCTCTACCCATTGTTTTCAATACATTGTTTGATCCCGATTGAACCGGTATATGAAAGAACTTGAATATATTTTCATTATCATAAGAATCCAATAATTTATCAATAAATTTATTTAAAATCCCTGGATTTGCCATTCCGACCCTTATATAATATTCTCCTTTAATATCTTTTAATCCAAATAATAAATCTGCTAAATCAATATTTAGATCATAACCATATGTTGCTAGATCTGTTCCTGTAAAATATATAATTTTTAACCCTTTTAGTTTTGCATCTCTTACTTCTTTATAAATATATTCTGGAGGATATGATTTTGCATTGCCTCTTGCCAATTTTGTAGCACAATATAGACAATTCCATAAACATCCTTCCTGTAATATTATTTTCTTTATTGGATATTCATCTCCCGAAGGTAATAAAAACTTATTTATATTTTTTCTATCAGTCAATACATCTATTTTTCCGTTTAAATAATCTTCTAAAACTTTATCTACCTCATCTATATGGTCTAAACCAATTAATGGATATCCTTTAAACAATTCTGGTTGATGTTGTACTAAACAACCTGCTAAAATTAATTTTTTATCTTTATATTTATTTATTAATCTTATTGTTTTTGATTCTGTTGGTCCTTTAACAGTGCATGTATTTATTATTAATATTTCACTTTCATCAGGATTTTCTGTATATTGATATCCTTCTTTAATTAGTATATTTTTCATTATATCTCCTTCAGCTTTATTTAATGTACATCCCAAAGTAATTACACTAAATTTCATAATCCAATTTTTTCAGAAAATTTTTATATATATTCACCAAGCTTCTTGTTTTTATATTTATTTAAATATTCTTTATATTTTTCTTCATTATATTTTACTTCTATATTATCCAATCTTTTAATTGGTTTTAATTTATCATAATATTTAACTACAATATAATAAAATACGTATTTCGATGATACATTTAAGAAATGCGGTATAACAAAATATAGACCATTATTTGGTATTTCTTTATTTTTGACTACTAACCAAAATAGATCTTCTAATATTCTTATATTTATTCTTAAATTATTTAATTCCTTAATTTCTTCATTATCTAAATCTGAAAAATCTATGAAACTCTTTATTTTTTCTTTACCATCTTTCTCCAATTCTTCAGCCTTTTCTTCTATATATACTGCATATTTTAAATATTTTTCATTTTCTTCTGGTTTAGATATCAATAAATATATATTATTTAAAAATAGTCTAATTATTTCAA
>JAWDMD010000044.1:0-4096 GCA_046536775.1 Candidatus Nanopusillus sp.
TTCATTAACTTTATCTTTTATATCTATAAAATCATATTGACCCTCCATAATTATATTTTTAAGAATATTGTCCATATTAATGGTTATGAATGATAAGTTAGATGAAATGCTAAAAAATCAAAAAGCAGATGATAGACTAGCTATTCTAGCATTTTTGGCAGGCTTTGCTGGGGAATATGAAAAGAGCTGTAATGTAAAGCTTCCTATTGAGGAAATAGTGAATAAATTGGAAGAAAAATTAGGAATAAAATATTCAGAGAGCGAATTACCTTCAATTTATTTATTTAAAGAAAATAAAGAGATAGATAAAGGACCTTTTGTTCTATATCCCTTGCTTGGAATTGGATTTGCCAAAGAAGTTATATATGAAAGAGGATGTATAGAAAAGGATAAAGAAGAAAATATATCACCAGAAGATATTTATATATTGTCAGAACGGATATATGAGAATATTGTATTATTAAATAAAAATAAAGATAAAATAAGAATTTATTTTGATGACAATTCTCTGATAAAAGCTGTAGTTGATAAAAGTTATAAATAACTGGACCCGCCGGGATTTGAACCCGGGATCTCTGGCTAGCGAGGCCAGAATCTTGCCACTAGACTACGGGCCCTAAAATAGAATTATTCCAAAAAACTATATACTTAATAAAATTTGCAAAAGCGAAAGTACATCTAAAACAACAATACTCCCGGCCGCGAATTTTACATATTCATTGCTAAAAAACGACGGATTCCATAATAAATATAGTTCCACTAGTGTACCTATAATTATGAATATGCTTGCCAATGGTTTACCTTCCATGCATGGTATATAAAATTTGGGAAATATAAGCTAATGCTTATCAAATACGATTTATAAAGATTATAAAAAATTTATATTATCAATTTTCCTTTTCCTGGAGATCCGATAGATTTGGCAGTTTCTTCCCATTTTTCTCCAAAGTTTTGCTTATATAGTTCTATTATTTCACTTGTTAGTAAATTATCCTTTTTCAGTTTCCAATATGATACCGGTATTTTATTTTTTAGCATTTCTTTTATTAAATCTTCAGCTTTTATTCCTTTATTTATATTTAGTACTTTGTCTGTAGGTTCTAAATGTTTTATGTTTACTCTTCTCCTCTTTATATCCCCATCTACTAGTACAAAATTATTATCAATTACATCAATCACTACACAATATCTTCCAGCCTCTCTTCCCTTTAATTTTATACATACTCTACCAATATCTAGTAACATTTTTATTGATTAGAATTTAATATTTTTATTTTTTCCCTTACCTCTTCCTTTAATAAGTTTTCTAAACATTTATGACACAAGTATCCGCCATACTTTCTACTAACCCTTTTTTGTGATAAGTTTAATCTTCTATATTTTGAAGGATGCAACGAGAGTAATCCCTGCAATTTTCTTCCACATATTGCACATCTTGGTATATTTCCTCTCTTTAATTTGACAATTATCGATATTCTACCAGAGGGTGTTTTTCTAATTAAATATTTCTTAGCCATTTTTATTATCTATTTTAGATTTTTTTATAAACCTTGAGTAAAATATATTAAATATTAATAAAGAAATTTGCGCTAGAATATATAATATTATATATAGAAGTAATGGATTTAGCCAATTTATATTCATTATTGGCAATTTAAATGGCAAGGTATTTGTTATAGTATTTATAGATAATAATTTTGGTTCATATGTTCCATTTAAACTTACTATATTGTAATTTGCATGATAAAAACCCAGAAAACTATTATTATAATATATAGAAAAATCTTGATTGTATAATATTGGATTTGTTATTAATACATTTGTTGTGTTATTTATATTTGCAACATAAAATCCAGATTGAAAACCAAAAATAATAAAAATTAATATAATGATTCCAAATATAGTAATAATCATTGTATGTTTCATTATCTTTGAATATATTTTTGTAAGCTCTCCCATAATATCATTTAATTCTTCTAGTTTTCCAGATTTAAAACCTTCAATGTATTTTTTCTGTATTTCTTGCAACTTTTTTTGATGTTCCTTTATTCCAGTCTTTTTTTCAATTATTTTTGTTACTATATTTGCCAATATAACCAAAAATAATACATAGAAGAATAGTAGATCTATCATTTTAGATATTTTCCAATTAATGGTATTAAATATAACGCATCTACTCTCTTCAAATCATTATATATTTGTCCGGCTATTACTATTAATAATAATATGCTTACCCCAGATACTGCAGAACTTAGTATATCGCCTAGAGATGCTAGTAGTCCCATTAAAAATCCAGATAGATATCCTATAGGATCTATGTATTTTCTTAGCATATCTTCTACAATTCTTAGATCTCTTGTATATAATGGAGAATTTGGATTACTTGTTAAATAATTTGCTAAATTTTTTGGATCTAGACCTGTAGAATATATCCAGAATTTAGATATAAACATTCCACCAACCGTAAACAGTAAGAAATAAAATATTATATGAAATATATTGAATGGGATGTATAGATAATTAATTCCAAATTGTCCAATGTTTATTATTAAGTTTGGTGGGGATAATAATTGAACAATTGGGTTATTTGGATTGAATCCGAATAAAGATTGTAATTCAATTATTAATGCATAAATAAATATTGCAGGAATTACAGAAGTATATAATAATTGTATCGGATATTTAACTATTTCCCCATTAATGTTCAAATATAATAATGGAACTTCTATTTTTAGAGATTGTAAATATACTGCGAATATTAATATTCCTATAGTAATCATTGAAGCAAATAAAAATGCAAGACCCAAATTAATATTTCCTTGTGATAAATATAAGATTCCTTCTGGTATATATCCTGTTGGTTGTGCAAATAGACTTGGTGAACTTGATGGAGGAGAAAGAGGATTAAATAATCTTAAGGCTAATGCAATACTTATTGTAGTTAAAATAATAATATTTATTCCAGATGTAATTCCATATTTATATGAAAAATCGTCTAACAATAATATAATAATTCCTCCAATAAATAATTGTAAAAATAAAATAATGTATAAGATTATAGGATTTATTCCCAAAAATATGTTTGGTGCTATGTTTCCACTCGCAATTAAAATTATACTTTCTATTATAATAAATATTAATGCAATAAATCTTGTATAATTATCAAATTTTGTTTTTCCTTCATCATTATTTATATCAATATTTATTATTCCAAGACCAACTAATAGTTGCATAAAAATTCCAGCAACTACTACTGGAGCAATTCCTACACTTGCTAAAGTCCCCAAATTTGATCCAAATAACCATAAAAATTGTTCAAGTCTTGCAGAAACTTCAGTAGATATTCCAAATAAAGGTATTGATGCTAGAACAGTATACAATGCAATTACTAATAAGGTATTATATACTTTTCCTCTTAAAGATAATAATTTTTTTGGTTCTTCAATAGTTGGTAAGTATGATGTTATTTTATCTATTATGTTCATAAATAAAACTAATTAAAAACATTTTTAAATCATTAATCAGCTTTTTCTCCGGAAAAGGTTTCTTGTCTTTTACCCGTTCCTCCAAGATCTGTTGGTAACTGTGAAAATATTGAAACAGAATATGGGGAATATTTTGTATATTGAATATATTCTGGAATAACTTGTGCTCCTCCATATGGTAACATTGTATTAAATTGAGCAGAGATATTTCCATATGCATTATAAGGTCCAGCACCCGCTATTAAATTATAATATTCGTTTCCATAGATTGTATGAAATTTATTAGCATAAAATCCGCCAGGTTCATGTACAATTGTTACTTTTTTATTTTCCAATATATCTCTAAGTTTCTCTAATTCTGATGAAATTACATCATCCCAACCCATTCCCAATGGTAAATGGGTATCTTCTCCGGCCTGAGTTTCATGGACATGTAAATGTCTAATTTCTGGTTTAATTTCTTCAACCCATTTTAATATATCATCTTTTTTATATCCATATTTTTCAAACATTTTTATATGCCCAACATCTAATGTAGCTCCTATTCTTTCTTTAACAAATTCATCTACACTACCATATTTTTTCTCAATTTCATTTTTAAAATCTGGATA
>JAWDMD010000045.1:0-4083 GCA_046536775.1 Candidatus Nanopusillus sp.
TACTAAAAGAATCAGCTTTCTCTTTATCTTAAGATTTGATGAGAATAGTAATCCTATAAAAAATATTCCAACAGTAGCATAAGTCGTAAGTACTAAAGTTAATACGGATCCTATAAAAATTATGAGCAGTAGTGAAGTTGCAAGTATCTCTAAAAATTTTACTTTTAGATTATCATTGTCCATTATTATTGAATCTATAAAATAAATTATCCATGGGAATATTGCATGAATTGGTATAAAGGTATTAGGTAGGAGAAGTAATTCATAATAAAGATTTAGACCAGAATTTAAAAATATTTCCGCTCCTATTGTCGTAATAAATGAAAATATGCTAATATTAATATTATATCTTTGACTATTTTTATATATTAATAGAGATAGTGCAGAGTTGCCTATTAATGTGGTTACTAAAAAACTTACCATTTCTCCATATTTATTAAAAAAAGTAAAATAAAGGAAACCGTATATTATTAAAAAAATATTATTTCCAATCGACCCGCCATTAACATTAGTAAAGAAAGGTTGATAATTGTAAAAATAAGACATACTAAGCGGAAATGCGTTGTCTCCTATACTGTAAAGCACATATTTATGGAATAAAATAAATTCTGTTATTAATGCAGAAATTGTGCTTGACAGAATAACGAAATAATACTTATTGTGAATTAGCCTATATGTACTGTGAATGTTCATTTTACTGCCCTTAACTTTTTAAGTATATTTAATAAATTTATTGTTAGATAGATTGTCTATCTCGGTATGCATAGTTACATATAATCCTAGTACTGAAATACTATTTAAGACTATTCATGTACTAAAAAATTCTGGTCTATCCATAATTCTAGTGGATAATAACTCCTCTGATAAGAACTTTTTAAGATCATTACAAAACGTGAACGCTATAATACCTTTAGAAAACAATGTTGGTTTAGGTAAAGCATACAATATTTGCTGTAAAGTTTCTAAAGAATTAGGGGCAGAATGGGTATTGCTTCTTGATCAAGATTCATTACCTTTAGAACCTTTTAGCGTTAATGAGGTTTTAGAAAAGCTAAAAAATGATGCCCACCTTTATTATAATACAGCAATAATTTCAATTAATAACGATACTGCAACTAAAACCTCTAGTATTAATGATGATTTTTATTTAGCTAAGTATGTAGTAGGAAGCGGTATGATTGTTAAAAACAATGTTTGTGAAAAATATAAGTTTCTTGAAAATTTATTTCTATATAGTATAGACATAGAATATTCTACTAGATTACGACGAGCTGGATATTACATACTTGCATATAAAAAACAAATGGTTAACTACAGAGTAGGAGAGAACTCTAAAAAATATAGGAGAATAATTCCTAAATATCTTAGTTATTTGTTATCTAAGCTAGCTGGAAAAGACTTAACAAGTTATCCCTTTTATTCTAATCCGATAAGATATTATATAATGCTGAGGAATAATATATATTTACTAACTCATCACAAGATCGAGATAACTTATTCCAAGTATTTACCCTTCTTTGTATTATATTTATATGAGAGTTTAGGATTAAAAGAGACGTTAAAATATGTTTTAAGAGCAATAAAGCATGGAATATTTGGCGACTTAGATAATGACAACAAAAGAATATTTAATTTGAAGTGGAGGTAAGTAGCATGACAGTAGAGGTAGTATTCTTTAATATACCTCATTTAAGTGTGGGAAGAGGAGGAGAGGTATGGGAATCTCAAGTTATAGAATATTTGAATAAAAGTGGCGAATTTAAGGCAAAGCTTATAACCACAAATTGTTGTCGCATACAAGATGTAGTGACAAGTTTTGAATATAAAGTTATACCCCTAAAAAAATATTTTGGTTTACATTTATTTAACTATAACAATGTAAAAAATGATCTTGAAGGAGCTGATATAGTTTATTATTTTAATTCATTTATTGGTAGTCAATTGCCTATTCTTAAGAATATCAAGAATATTAACAAAATCATATTTGGTTATCATGCCAAGAACGATTGGAACTATATTCAACGCGTTTATTATAAACTTCTTAGCTATAAAATAAGAAATATTGGTTATCATCACGTACTTACAAGATTTTATTACGAAATACTCGTAAAAAATGGATTCAATAATGTGTTCGTAATACCTAATTTCGTAGATTTAGGTGAGTTCAAGAGAGTCGAAAAAGACAAAAATTTAATTGTAGCACCTGGTGCAGTAACCAAGGAAAAAGGCATAAACACATTATTAAATATTGCCAAAGTAAAAAAGGATTTAACGATATATATTACTGGGAATAAACCGTCTATGAAGTTATCCAATAATTTAAAATATTTAGGTAAGTTAAACAGAGAAGAGTATACTAAGCTCTTATTAAAATCTTCAATTTGTATCTTACCTACGTACGGGGAAACTTTTTCGATAACATTTCTGGAATGTCTAGCATCAGGCAATTTGGTACTAGCCAGAGATTTGCCGGTTCTAAGAGAAATTTCTGGAAATATAGAAAGCGTTGATTTTGCTACAAGTGATAATGAATTTATTATAAAACTTGAAAATCTTATGAGCATATTAAATGATACGTATAAGTTCGACATTCTTTCAAGTAAATCTATAGAGAGAGCTAAGTTATTTGATAAAAATATAGTTTTAGAAAAATTTAGAATTAAGTTGCTTGAAATTGCTAAAGAATAACATAATGTCATCACTGGACTAGAAATTATGTTACTAAAGTTGATTCAGATAAAAAACTGTAAACTCACTAACATTTTAGCGTAATTAATCGCTTACAGCTTAATGTTGATACTATGAAGAATAACTATAGAGCAGATATTTTAATTGCTTTAAAAAATTGGCCTGTGTGGGCAATTTTTTGTAGACTTCGAAACAGTCTAGCTCCAGACTGCTTACCAAGAATCTTATCAACTCAACTAGTTATTAACATAATTGTTAATAGGGAAGAGAATATAAAGTTTAAAGTACTTGTAATAGTAGTTAAAGTGATGTCTAATAGAACTTCCGTAATAATTACAGCACATAATAGGAAAAAGTACATTCAAGAGGCCTTAAGCTCAGTTATAAATAATAATCTACCGAAAGATAAGTTAGAAATAATAATAGTTAAAAACTATAAAGATGATGTTATAGATTCTGAGATTGAGAGGCTTTCTAAACAATATAATATAATTTCATTGATAGAGAATGATTTTAGATTAGGGGCGAAAATATCTAAAGGAATTAAAAGCAGTTAGGGTGACGTTATAACTTTTCTTGAAGATGACGATATGTATTTTCCCGCTAGGCTTTCTAATATTTTTCAAATATTTGAAAAAGATAGCAATATAATTTTTTTACCATAATATGTTTGAAATTGTTGGCGATAAAAGAATAAATGAGATTGTTTCTGACTATAAGCACAGTACGATATTAGCTTGTAATGATAAGCGAGAGATATGGAAGCAAATAGCTAAAACAGAAGCTAAGTTTAATCTTTCATCAATGGCGATAAGAGCAAGTATATTGAGATCATGGATGGATTTAATTCCTAGAATTAATCTTGCAGTAGATAATACGTTATTTTACATTTCATTAACCGAAAAAGGATGCCTAATGATAGATCCTAGGATTCTTACTAAGTTTAGAGTATCTGACAAAAAAGATTACACTAAAAACGAGAGGGAGCTCTATTCCTTTTGTGCAATTTATGACTGAGAAATTCTACGAAGATTTCATTTTATTACATTCTATATTTAGAGATAGTTATTTCGACTATAGCCTAAGAGAAGGTTTGTTATTTTGGCATTTAAAATATAGAATTCTCTCTGAAAAGAATACTACAAACTATAACATACATATTACAAAATTTTTAGATATACTCTTTAGAAATAAGTTGTTTATAATATTATATTTTATATCCTTATTACCTTATAGTATAAGAAAATATTTTATAAATAGATATTTTATTCGCTGATATTTCTTAATTTAATAATTTGATACACACTTAAAGTTGAAATTTAAACATTATCAACTGAACGTGCTTAGTGTCCTACAATTTTTCTAGCTAAAGATGACCGACTGGAAAATTATTAC
>JAWDMD010000046.1:0-4030 GCA_046536775.1 Candidatus Nanopusillus sp.
ACCATAGTGGATTTGAATATCTTTTTATTAATTCTTCTGTCCCAAATTCTTCAATAATTACTTTTACTATACTTCTTTCTAATTCTTTTAATTCTCTATAATGTGGAACAGGTCCTTTTGCCAATCTTAATTCGACATCACCTACTTTTTTCATTATAAATTATTTATGTAAATTGTGCTTAAAAACTATTTTTTATTCTTTTGGATAGATTAGGATAATTTATTAATATCTCATAAATTGATTAAATGTATTCTTATAGCTAAAAAAGTTAAAGCTTTTTAATTACTATAGCGTTAAAATCTCCTAAATCCTTTATACCTTCTACTTTAAATTGAGGATTATTGAAGTACTTAATTACATCATCAGGGCTCATCCTTAACCATGGTGGTGGGCCATGCATTGTTAAACCTGGTTTAGACTCTATAATTAAAGCTAGGCCACCCTGCTTAAGAATCCTACCCACCTCTAGAGCTACTTTATCCTTATTTTCCATGTCATGGAATGCGTTAACCATTATAACTAGATCTACAGAGCTAGCGGGTATTGATGTTGATGATGCATCTTCATTCAGGAACACAGCTCTATCATCCTTAATATTTTCTTTTGCCATATTGATGGCATATTCATCTATATCTACGCAGTAAACTTTGCTAGCTTTATTTAAAAGTATCTGGCAAAAGCTACCTGGTCCACAACCAAGATCAGCTGCTATTCCACCTTGTTGTAGATAACTTAGTATTAGTTCAGCCATATCACTGCGTACATATCTTGGACCAAAGTGATGGTGGCGAAAACCTGGCATTATAGTGTATTCAATATCAATAATATAAACCTTTTGATATATACAAATTGCCCAAATTCACAGATAAATAATCGCTAACTAATCTTCTATAATAAATTTTAATATTTTCTATCTTGCTAATCATTTTGATTTTCTTTTTTAATTTCTTTACATGGATTAGAATTTGATGGTTTATTAGAATCTATAGAAATAACTCCTTTATAAATAGAGTAAGATAAATGTTCTATTAATTTTTCAGTTACATATAGAATAAATTTGGTTGTATGTTCTGGAGCCGGTCCTTCATGTGGTCCACCATAGTTTACAAAATTTTTTAATGCCTTAATTAATGTACATATATAGTTTGGATATTTTTTTGATTCAATATCTTCTGATACTTTTATTTCATGATTGAAAATTTCTTCTAATTTTTCAAGTGCTTTTCTTAACCAGGTACGAGAATCTTCTATTTCTCTATTTTTTAGTTTACGATATGCATTAAGAACATAAATTGTTGCTTCATGGAGAGTAACATTGTCTATAGAATATAATAGCGTTAATAACTTAGTTCCTATATTTTTGAATAACTTTTGATATTTTTCAGAACCACCAACATATTTAATATATCCAAGAACAAAAGGTTTGTTGTCATATTTTGTAATAATAAATACTGCTTTATAGAACTGGCCAATACCAAGTTCATCAGAAATGTTGGTTGGTAATTGTATACAATATCGAGGATATTCGTCTTTTTCTAATATTTTAATACGTAATGGTTTTTTAAATGGCGTGAATTTTTTAACAATTTTATCTTTTTCATCTCTAACTTCTATAAGAAAAATATCTAAATCCTTATCAGCTTCTATTTGGGGAAATCTGTATTTCAGAGCTGATATATCTATGCAGTAATATCCTTCAGAAAAGTATATTATAGAAGACATCAATACTGGCATATCATTTTTATTTTAAATTAATCTTAAAAATATTATTATTATTAAAAAACTATATTTTATAATTTCAAATGTCTTTATCTCTATAATTATATACTATCGACTTATATGTTGTAGTAAATTCAATTCCATATCCCAATCCTTCTTTACCAATTCCAGAATCTTTTCTACCTCCATAAGGATAATATCCAATTCCATGCCTTGGCATATCATTAATATATACAGCCCCAACTTCTAAATATTCTGCTATTTTTCTAATTTTATTTATATCATTTCCAAATATTGCTGCATCTAATCCATATCTTCTTTTTTCTATAATTTTTAATCCTTCATCTATATTATCTATTTTTACTAATAATGCTACAGATAAGAATACTTCCTTATTAAATAAATATAATTTATCTACATTTTCTTTATCAACTTCTATCAAAGTGGGTTCAATATATGTTTTATCTAATCTATTTCCTCCATATAATATTTTCCCTCCCTTTTGTTTTGCATCTTCTATAGAATATACAAATTCATCTACAGTTTTAGGATCTGCAATTGGTCCAAATGTTGTATTATCGTCTCTAGGATCTCCTATTTTTACCTTTGAAATTTCTTCTATTAATTTTTCTTTAAATTTATCATATATTTCTTTTTCTACAAGTATAATTTTTATAGAATCACACCTTTGTCCAGAATATGATATAATACCAGATGCAATTCTCTTTGCTGCATAATCTATATCAACATCATTTAATACAAATGCAGGAGCTCCTCCACCCAATTCCATTAAATATTGTTTAATTCCAGAATTCTTTATTATTTCTTCTCCAGTTTCTGTAGATCCAGTAAATATTATTGAAGATATTTTTTTATTTGTTGTTATTTTATTCATATCTTTTCCAGGTATTGTTATTAATGATATGTATCTCATTGGAAAACCTGTTAATTCTAATAGTCTAATATATAATATTACTGGTAATGGATCTAAAGATGGAGGTTTAATAATTAATACATTTCCAGGTAATAGTGAAAATATTATTTTATTTACAGAATCAAATAATGGATAATTAAATGGGGATATTGCTAAAACTAATCCTAAAGGTTCTCTTTTTATAATTCCTTCAGATTCTAAGTAATCTTTACTAAATTCACCTGGTAAATAATCTCCAACAATTTTTCTATAATCAGTTTCAATATCTTTTATTCTATTAATTGTAGATTCTATTTCTCCTAAAGCTTGCTTTCTTGTTTTTCCGGCATTTATAATTAATAAATTTGCAAAGTCTTCTGAATATTTTTCTAATAATTCTGCAGTTTTTAATAATTTTTCAACTCTTAAATATCCTGGATAATTTCTTGCATTAAATCTTTCATTATATAATCTATCAATTTCTTTCTCTACAATTTCATATTGAACTCTTGGAACTTTTGCAATAGGAGATAAATCTATTGGGGTATTAATAGTTATATATTCTTGATTTCCATAATACCATTCTCCATTAATAAATGCTGGAAATATTGGTAGACCATCGCTATCGTATTTTATTATTTTTCTTAGTTCTTCACTCTTTATCTCAACTTTTGGTTTTTCGGATAACAGAGTTATACCCATAAATAAAAAATGATTTTCGTTTTTTATATATTTATTTCCAATAATATTGGAACATGATCAGATCCAAATATATCTACTAGTATATCTGCATTAACTATTTTGTCTTTTAATTCTTTACTTACTACACAATAGTCAAGTCTCCATCCTTCATTTTTCTTTCTTGCAATAATTGAATATGAAAACCAACTATATTTTCTTATATTTCCTTTTATATATCTAAATGTATCAATAAATCCCAAAGATAAAAAATGATCAAACCATTGTCTTTCCTCATCTGTAAATCCCGCATAACCTTTCAAATTTATTGGATCATATATATCAATATCCTTGTGTGCTACATTAAAATCTCCGCAAACTATACATGGTTTATTTAAAGATAAAACATATTTTTCAAATTCTTTATCAAATTCCAATTTAAAATCTAACCTTTTTAATGTTCCAACTCCAGCATTTGGAAAATATACATTTATTAAATAAAATTTATCATATTCCATCGTTATAACCCTTCCTTCAATATCAAATTTTTCAATTCCAATTCCATATTTTAAATTATTTGGTTTTATTTTTGTTAATGTTAATACTCCACTATATCCACTTTTATTTGCAGGGAATGAATATACATTATATCCAAGTAATTGAAAAGTTAATGGTATTTCTTTTGTTTTTATTTCTTGAAATAGATAAAAATCTGCATT
>JAWDMD010000047.1:0-4007 GCA_046536775.1 Candidatus Nanopusillus sp.
AGGCGTAGTAGAGGCCCGGAGGCGGGTCCGTGCGGACCCCGAAGGCCGCAAGCGAGAGGTACGACTCGTTGCCCATATTATACGAGAAGACCGCGCCCGAGGACGTCACGAGCGCGAACTCCCCGGACTGGAGCGGTATCGTGGCGGAAGCGCCCGTGGCCAGCGGCACGTCCACGGATTGTACGGCCACCTTACCCCCGGCGACCTGGAGGACCTCGACTATCGTCACCGGGATCCCCTCATTCGTGACCACTACGCCGGGGGATCCGCTCGGCGGCACGTGGGCCACGTACACGAGGCTCAGGTTCTCCCGCGCCGGCCGGCCGGCGGCCACTTGGGCGCTGTGCGCCGCGGCCAGCGCGCTGTACATGTAGGCGATGGAGAACGTGAGCGCCGCGGCCGCGGCCATCAGCAGTATCAGCACCAGTACGGCGCCGATGGACTCGCCGACCGCGCGGCGCCTATAAGTGTTCACGCCCGCGCGTGCCACCGTGCCTTAAAAAGGATCCGGGTCCCAGACCAAGCCCGCGTCCGGATCCCATGCCGCGAGCCCGGCCGCGACCAGCCAGGCGGCCGCGCAGGAGGTCTCCGGGTCGCCCGTCCTGAGGACCCGCGCGGCGCGGAGGCGCGCGATCACCTCGCGTAGCGCCGGGGACCTGAGGACCGCCTCGCGGAGCGCGCGAACGTCGCCGGCCAGCGCCGCCTCGCCGTCCGGCGTCAGCGCCACGAGGCCGCCGCGGAGCTCCGTGAGGCCCATCGAGAGGGCCGCCCGCACCTCCTCGTGCCACTGGCCGTTCAGGTGGTACACGGGGTCGGCCGCCCCTCCGACGCTCTCCACGAGGTGCAGGAGCCCGAGGACCCGATCGATCTCCACGCAGCGCGCGTCGCCCGGCAAGCGACCTCGCGCACTAGTGCGCCGCGCCCTTATAAGGGCGCGGCGCGCGCGATGACCTCCACGGCGGCGGCCACGCGGGCGGGGTCCGCGACGCCCGCCAGCACGGCGCCCGTGCCGCCCGCGGTCGCGATGGCGACGTCGCCGTAGCCCAGCAGCCGCCCCAGCACGTCCTGCGAGACCCTCGTGCCGGTTATCCACTCGCCGCGGATCTCGACCACAGTGCGCGCGACTATGCCGCGCCGCGCGCGCACGCCGCGGTCGGTCACGGTATACTCGGTCGCCATCACGGTCAGGAACGCAATCACGATTGCCACGACCCCGAGCGCCGCGATCGTGGAGGCGATATCGGCCGCGCCCGGCATCCCGGTCGCCGCGGCCGGCGGGAGCATCGCGACCCCCACGGCCACCAAGACGGCGCCGGTCAAGAACAGTGCGGCTTGGGACCTATAACTGGCGCGGCCGCGCCACAGCACGCGCTCGGCCGCCGTCCCCTGCCCCTCCGGCGCGTCGCCGCTCACGGCGGCGCGTGCGACCGCGGCTTAAAAGGGGTCGCCGCCGGGTGGCGGCCGGGTAATATCAGCACTGATATTACGCCTGCGCGGCCGCCCCGAGCGGGAGGAACAGCCCGGCGCCCTCCTCCCCGGCGCCGCGCGCGGCCTCCTGCCGGCCGTCCCCCAAGAACAGCTCCAAGGCCCGGCCGACCGCGTCGGGGATCGAGTCCACGGCCGCCACGGGCGCGCCGGCCTCCTGCCGCGTCTGGACGCTCTTGATACCGCGGAGCTGGCGCGCGACCTCCTCCGGGTCGGCGCCGCTCCTGAGCGCGAGGCTCGCGAGGCGGCCCAGCGCCTCCGCGAGCGAGTTCAGGGTGGAGCCGCACTTGCCGGTGCGCACGAACACCTCGACCGGGCGGCCGTCCCCATCGGCGTTCACGGTCACGTATACGTGGCCCGCCTCCGTCAGGAACCGGAACGTCGCGCCGCGGAGCGCGAACCCCCTCTCGGACAAGGCGAACCCCCAGTGTCCCGGGGCCTTAAAACGCCGGGGCGCGCCTCGGTCAGGCTCCGGCGCAGGGCCCGGGCAGCCGCAGGCCGTGGCGCGCGGCGAGGTCCCTCAGGGCCTCCAGCGCCTGCGGCATCTCGGCGCGGACCTCGGGATCCAGCGCCAGCGACGCCGCGGTCTCGCGCGCTCCGGCGGCTCCGAGTTGCCCCGTGTCCTCGACGACCTCACAGGTGAACGCCAGGAGGGCGACCGCCTCCAGCCGCACGGGATCCATCCCGAGGATCTCCCGGGCGTACTCCAGCGCCCCGGGGGGCGGCTCGGGCGCGTCCCGCGCCGCGCACTCCAGCCGGTCGTAGGCGCGGGCGAGCGCGGGGGAGTAGGGCCCGGCCACGTACATCGTGAAGCCGAGCCCGCGGATCTCCGCGAGGTCGGGGTGCATTGAGAACAGGTAGGCTTCGCGCTGGAGCCTGAGGCGCTCGTCGAGCGACCCAAGCGCTGGGAGGCGCCCGGCGGCGCGGTAGACTCCGGCGAGGATCCTCACGCCCTGCGGCACCGAACAGCTGACCATCACCCACTCATCTCAATGATAAATAAAAGGGAAGGGAGCCGGCCGCAGTCCGGCGGCCTCAGGCGCGGGCCAGCTCGTCCGCGACCGCCTTGGTGACGTCCTCGCTCAGCACGTCGTCGCGGTGCAGCACGTCGACGCGCACGTCCGAGATCCTCGGGCGGTCGCCCTCGACCGAGAGCGCGGCCGTGATCACGAGCACCGTGCCCTTTGGCACGCCGAGCGCGACCAACGCGTCGTACACGGCCTTGTTCACGCGCGCGACCTCCGCGTCCAGCGCGTCGGCCCGCGCGCCCAAGTGCGCCCTCGCGGCCGCGTAGGCCGCGCGGCGGAAGCGGAGCGCGTAGCCCGAGGCACGCACTGGCCCGGTGGTGATGGCGATGGCGTGGCTGGAGCTCATTCGGCATCGGGTATTCTACGGCTTTAAAAGCGTGGAAAAGCGCGGGCGGGGCCGCGCCGGTAATACTTGCACAGATATTACGTGCCGCGCGCTCGGTCGCGTGGCTCACTTGCGGTCAGAAAAATAGGGAGGGCGCGCTTGGGGCCGGGCCGCCGGGTCAGTGCCTCTCGGCGTAGTAGCTGAAGAGGGACACCATGAACTCAATCCCCGCGAATATGGCAACCAGTGCGCTGGCTAAAATGATCAGATCGTTCAGTACGTACACCATCGGGGTGGGGAACGAGGGAGAGTTCAAGATGCCACCATAGGCTGGCGAGTTTATCCAGAGGTATGAGACTCCCGGGGGAATGGTGTAATTAGCGGGCGCGTTACTGCTGGTGATCTGGTAGATCCCATAAGTGATCCCGGGCGCCATGCCTCCCCCCGCGGCGAACACGCTTCCCACTATCCATATTATGAAGGACACTATCACCGGCCCCAAGAGCGCGAGGATCATCATGATCCCATACGTCCTCATCTTCTGAATGGGGGTCTCACCATAGCTCATTCCACCCCCGCGTATTCTACCGCCTTAAAAGGCACGAACGCACGCGCGACCGTGAACCCCGAGGCGTTACTACCCCTCGCCGTGGTGATCATCGTCTACGCGGCCGCGTACGCCGGCGACCCCGGGCGCATCTTCCACCCGATGCGCGGGATGTCGTGGGGTGACGCGCTGCGGCTCGCCGGCCTCCACGACTGGCGCCCGGCCCGCACCGAGCGCGACCTGATGCCGCTCGCGCTCCCGATCGGCGCAATGGTCGCGGTCTACGGCGACCTGTTCCCCCCGGCCGGGTGGGAGGGGCCCGTGCTGGAGCTCTCGGCCGGCGCAATCGCCGCGATGGGACTTTTGGCGCTGCTCGGCCCGCCGGCGCCCGCGCGCAGGCCGATGACGCTGCCCTACCCGCGGCGCAGCCGCCTCAGGATCAGGAGAGGGGACGTGCGCCCGGCCGCCCTCCCGGCCGGCGCGCCGGACGCCGACGAGCGGGAGTTCGACCCGGACGGCCTCGTCCTGTTCCACGTCGCGCCGAGGGACGCGCGCCCGTACTCCCGGCCGGCGTGCGAGCCGCCCGGCTCCTTCCTGAACTCCCTCGTGCTCGCGGTCGAGG
>JAWDMD010000048.1:0-4004 GCA_046536775.1 Candidatus Nanopusillus sp.
AATATACCATTATTCTCAACTATTTTGCATGGTAAAATAGCTTCATATTGATTACCATTTACAATATAATATACCCTTACATATGCATTTCCTATAATAACATCATTATTCACACTACATGCATTCATCGATCCATAATTTATACTTCCTAAATTACATGTTGAATTTTCATAAAAATTATATACAGATACATTTTCCAAATTTTGTTTTGCGGTAATTACAATAAGAGAGGTTCCATTTGCATACTGACAATTATATGTAAAATATTCCAAATATGGAGGTAAATAAGAGGTTACATAATATGTATATATTGCATATAATACTACCAATATAAAAGCTGCTACACCAACCCAAATTACAAATTTAGGTATCTTTGATATATCCATAAAATTAATTTTGATCTACATATATATAAACATAAATATATTTATTCCCTTTGTCTTCGATCTTCATATTTTTTATAATTTCTTCATATTTTTTATCATCTATATCAAATAAATCTGGATATTTATTTAATATATAACCCAATATTAATCTTTTTATCATAATATCCTCGCTCTTGTGTAAATTTTCTACATTATATTCATCTAAAATACCTTCTACTATATTTTTTGGAATCTTAAATTCATATTCAATATTATATGGCATGTAAAATTTTACTATTTTCCAAAATATAAATAATTGCTTTATATTCTTGAATTTCAAAAATGATTATCAAAAACTATTTTCTACTTTGTAAACCTCTAAGCCCTATATATGCTAGCAAAGCACCCAGTTGTATTATTGGATCCGAACCTTCTAATAATCTATATTCTACTTCTCCAGTATAATATATTATATCTAATTTTTCCTTTTCAGATATATTCATCGAATAAACTTCTTTAGATAGATATTTAATTATATCTTCTCCTGCAAGACCATATTTCAACATTAAATCAATTAATTTTTCTCTAGCTTCAACAAATTTTCCTTCATATGCTAATTTTAATACTTCCTGTAATTCTTGTGGTTTAGCTACAGAAGCAACTTCATATATTAACTCTGGAGTTATATCTTTAGAATATAAAGCTGCAGCTTGTAACATATTTATTGATTTTCTCATATCACCTTCCGAAATATAATATATTGCTTCTAATGCATCATCACTTATATTTAAATTTTCTTTCTCTGCTATTGATTTTAATAAGTTGAATACATCTTTTTTATCTAATTGTTTAAATCTAAATATGACAGTTCTAGATTGTATTGGTTCTATAATTTTTGATGAATAATTACATGCCAATATAAATCTTGTTATTGAAGAGTATTCTTCCATTATTCTTCTTAAAGCTTGTTGTGCATCTCTTGTCATTGCATCTGCTTCATCTAAAAATATAATCTTAAATGGGACATCTCCAATTGGTTTTGTTCTTGCAAATTCTTTTACTTTTTCTCTTATTATATCAATTCCTCTATCATCTGAAGCATTTAGTTGTAATAAATTTTGTTCCCATCTATCTTCATATAATTCTCTAGCAAGTGCCAATGCAGCAGTTGTTTTTCCAACACCGGCAGGCCCTGCAAATAATAAATGAGGCATATTTTTATTTTCTACAAATGCTTTCAATCTTTTTACTATCTCATCTTGTCCTTTTACATCATCCAATTTTTTTGGTCTATATTTCTCAGTCCATATTTCGTTCTCTGACATAAATTAATAATTTAAATTAAAACTTAAATAAATATTATTATGGACTTTGAATATGTAAAACATAATGATTTAGTAATATATTATAAGATTTATGATCTTGAATGTTATCCACCAAAAGAAGATTCTTTTTTATTAAATGACCATATAAAAGAATTTGCTAGAGATAAAAAAGTATTGGATATTGGATGTGGATCAGGAATTCAGGGTTTAGAAGCATATAAATATACAAAAAATGTTTCCTTTTCAGATATATCTGAAGAATGCTTAAAATTATCTAAAATAAACTTTTATATAAATTATATAGATAATAATTCTGATCTAGATTATTTATATAAAAATATAGAAAAAATAAATTTACCAGCGAAATTTTTTCAATCCAACTTATTTAATAATGTAAATGAAAAATTTGATCTAATACTATTTAATCCTCCATATTTACCAGAAGTAAGTTATGAGGGGGTAAAAATAAGAAGGTGGGTTTCTGGAGGAAAATTTGGATATGAGACAATTGACAAATTTTTATATCAAAGTATAACTAGATTAAATAATTTTGGAGAAATATTAATAATAATGTCTTCAATAACTAATCCTCAATACATATTGAATAAATATTCAAAATTTTATGATTATAGGATAATAGATAATACACATATTTTCTTCGAGGATATATATTTAATATATTTGAAAAGAAAGTTCTAATTATGATAGTCGATGATCATGCACATCTATTTTTATATAATAATATAGATGAAAAAATAAAGGAAAATATTGAAAGAAATGTAAAATATATAATTGAAAATTCTATAGATATTGAGAGTATAAATAAGATAATTGAAGAATCTAAAAAGTACGATATAATATATTATGCTTTAGGATTATATCCTGAAGAAATTGAAAAGATGGGTGATAATGATATAGAAAAAATATTGAATTTTATTGAAGAAAATAAGGATAAAAAATTTTTGGCAATTGGAGAAGTTGGATTAGATTTTTCTGATGTAGATGAAGATAAAATTAGAAAACAAAAAATATATTTTGAAAAATTTCTAGAATTAGCTGATAGATTAAAGAAACCCATAATAATTCATGCTAGAAAAGCTGAAAAGGAAGTATTAGATATATTAACAAGTTATAATAATAAAAAAGTATTACATACATTTTGGAAACCTTCTTTAATAGATAAAGCAATTGAAATAAATTGTTATTTGTCAATACCAGCAATTGTTTATAGAGATCCTGGTTTTCAAAAAATTGTAAAAGATACACCATTAGAATTTATTTTAACTGAAACAGATTCCCCATATTTGGATCCAATAGAAAAAGGAAAGGCAGTAAATAATTCATGGAAGATAATATATTCATTAGAAAAAATATCTGAGATAAAAGATATAGATAAGAAAGAGTTGGAAGGAATAATATTTAATAACTTTGTTAAGGTATATAATATAAATAATGATGAATAAATATGGGCTGAAAAATGATGTAGAACCCGGAAACTGATAAAATGAAAATTGTATCTTGGAATATTAATGGATTAAAATCCATAATTCAAAAGGGTTTAATTGATTTTATTAAAAATTATAATGCAGATTTTTATCTATTTCAAGAAATAAAAACAAAAGAAATACCATTAACATTTCAATTACTTGGATATAATGTATATTCATTTCCTGCAAAGAAAAATGGATATAGTGGAGTATTAACATTATCAAGAATAAAACCAAATAATTTAAAATATGGAATTGGGATTGAAAAATTTGATATTGAAGGAAGAGTTATAACAATAGAATATGATAAATTTTATTTAATAAATGTATATTTCCCAAATGCAGGGGTTGGAACATTAAAAAGATTGGATTTTAAATTAGAATTTGATAGAGAATTTGAAAAATATGTACTTTCTTTAAATAAACCATGTATAATTTGTGGAGATTTTAATGTAGCACATAAAGATATTGATATATATGATCCTGTAAATTTGAAAGGCTACGCGGGATTTACAGATGAAGAAAGACAATGGTTTGATCATTTTTTATCTTTGGGATTTATTGATACATTTAGATATATAAAGGGAAATATAAAAAAATATAGTTGGTTTTCATATTCAATTATTGCAAGAAAGAAAAATGAAGGATGGAGACTTGATTATTGTGTGGCAAGTAAAGAATTAAAAGATAAAATAGTTTATGCAGATATATTAGATAATATATTTGGATCTGATCATGTCCCAGTATTATTGGAAATAAATATATAAAAACAAAAATCATTTTTTATTAATGGGTATAACTCTGTTATCTGAAAAACCAAAAATTGA
>JAWDMD010000049.1:0-3997 GCA_046536775.1 Candidatus Nanopusillus sp.
TCCAGATCTACTTCCATATATACTTTGAGATTCATAGAAAAATCCTTTATTAATAAAGAATTTTATTTTTTCATTTAAGTCCATCTAAAAAATATAATTAAAAAATTTTAATATTTTTCTAGATTAAAAATATTATTGATCCAATTATTCCTGCAAGTATTAATATATAATTAATATTTTCTGATACAACCAATGAAGATTTGTTTGAAGGTCCATTTACAATTAAATTATATTGAGCAGTTCCAATATTTTGTCCATTTACATTAAAGTTTAATAATAATGATGAAGATCCAATATATAATGGCAATACACTAAATTGTAATATATATGATTGATTTGGCTGTAATTGATCTATATTTATATTATTTAATGATTGTATTGGAATTTGATTATATAATATTTCTGGTACATTTCCCATTTGTTGTAAATTTATTGTAATATTGTTTAATGTTGTATTTCCTATATTTGTTATATTTAATGTTAAAATATATTCTGGATAATCTAAACTAAATTCTAAATTATTTCCAATTGGTCCATAAGTAGTATTTATATTAATTGGTTGAATATTTGCTTGTAATTTAATTATACCCTCATAAATATATGTCTGAGTTACATTTACATTGAATATTTCTGTTATACAATTAGATTGTCCATTTGTTAATGTAGAACATACAGTTATATTTCCATTATTTGAATATGGTAAACTTAAATTAAATGAATAATAATTTGTATTTACATTACTGTTTGAATATACATTATTATTGTTATAATATGCATTTATTGATTGAATATTTTGGTTTGATCCATTTACTGAAATTGTTGTATTTATATTTTGATTTGTTGCATTTAATATATTAATATCTATAATTGGAACTGTTGACAAAGGTATATTTAAGTTAATTGTATTTGAATTAACACAGGTTCCATTATAACATCCTTGTGCATACACAGAATAATTTCCTGGATTAGATAATGTACATTCTGAATTAATAACCTGGAATGCTGCATAACTATCATAACAATATGGAGAATTATTTACATATAATGTATAATTTTGAGAACAACCTGTTATATAAATATTATATGAATTCTGAAAGTTTGAACTTTGCTGAGATGAGATAGAAATTTGCTGACTCACATTATAGGTATATGTTGCTGATGCCGAGGTTCCGTCAGCTGAAGCTGTTACTGTTACTGAATATGAACCTAGAGATGTCAATGAAGAAGAATTTACATATAATGTTGTTGAACAGGAAGATCCACTAGTAGTACATGAAGAAGGAGAAACAGAACATGTAATACCTGAAGGTGCTGAACAAGAAAAAGTAACTGTTGTGGAAGTACTACTAGGATTATTTAAGTTAGCAGTCACCGTTGAACTTGTTTGAGTACCTGGACAGACTGGAGAAGAACTTGAAGGATTTAGTTGAACAGATGTGACCAAAACTGACTGAGAATATACAAATCTTGATATTAAAATAACCATTAATCCAAATATAAATATCTTTAATAATTTCATTATTTTATTGTAATATTCTTTTGTTTATAAAACTTATCATTAAGCGCAATTATATTTAAATATAACCTTAAAAGGTCATATAGTATTTTCAGGTGATTTTAAATTCGATAATTTCCCAATTATTGGTAAAAAACCTGATAAAGAGAAATTAAAGAAAATTGGAAAAGAAGGTGTTTTATTATTAATTTCTGAAACAACAAGAGCAGATGAAAATTCAAAATCCCAATCAGAAATTATTGAAAAATATATGTTATATGATTTATTATTTCAATTATCCTATATTTATTATATATTAACTTAACTGAAATTAATTATATATGTATCTTCAATTTAATTATACCATAAGTAAGTAATTGTTTGAGTTACGTTTATATTAGATATCTATATTACATAATTATATTATCCATTTGTTATGCAGAACATACAGTTATATTTCTATTAATAGATTTAATTAAAATTGTTACTATTATTATAAGACTGAAGATTTTTCATATTAAAGATATTAATATATAAATTTGGAATTTTTATTCCAATGGTTGTATATTTAAATTATTTCATGTCATATTAGATGAACAAGAATAAGTATAGCTTGTAGAGATATTAGAACTATTTAAATTAATTATTGTTATTGATGATATTTGATTTATAGGATAAATATAAGAAGTAGATGGAATTGTTTGAGTAAATGAAGAACCTGTTAATGTTTGAGTTATGGAATAAATAGATGGAGAAACGGTAGAAGTTGTTGTTGATGTAGAAGTTACTGTAGTTGTTGCTGTTGTATAAACAGTACTAGTAACTGTTTGAGTACTTGTGATTGTTGAATAAATTGTTGAAGTAGATGCTAATGTAGTGATTAAAGTAGTATATACAGTACTGATGACTGTATTTGTAGATGTTAATGTGGTTGTTACTGTACTAGTAACTGTATTATAAACAGTACTAGTTGTTGTAGATGTAGCAGTAACTGAAGATGTAACAGTTGTTGTTGTAGTAATAGTAGAATAAACAGTTAACGTACTAGTGATTGTAGATGTAGAAGTCAATGTAGTGGTTACCGTAGTAGTTATTGTTGACGTCTGAGTTACTGTAGAAGTTGAGGTCGTAACTGTAGAAGTTGTTTGAGTAGATGAGACAGAGACTGGTTGTATAGAAATACTAGGCATTACATCATTTGGAGGATATGCTCTAGCAACAACCCATTGTACGTATTGATATGAAGGAACACTGCCAGCTCCAGCGCTTATTTCTAATGTACCATATTGAAATGGATCATATGGATTATAACTTAAATTGGCATATGTATATCCATTAGAATTTATATTATATGTATCTAATAATGTTAATGGAGCCCATACTTGATTAGAATTATAAATATAATATCCTGTTTGAGCATAAGATGAATTAACAATTAAATATGTATAAAATGTTCCACCAGTATATGGGAAAAAGGTTTCATTTAATATACTATTTGTTACTGCAGATTTTAGATATGTATAACCAAAACAATATTCAAATTGTACAAATGTAGATGAACTAGATGCAGGTGTAATACCACCAGCACCAGTTCCAACACTATAAGCTGAAATTTGTTGATTTGTATTTCCAAATAATGATACCGCATTTGCATCACACCCCTTAGTATAATACCAAGCATCCTCAACAATTAAAGGAATTTTAGGAATATTCCAATTATTTGGAGGTAAAATATAAGTTCCTTCAAAATCATTATTATTTAGCATTTCAATACCATTTGGGGTTGCTGTAATTGATGACATAGCTGAAAAAGTGGTTTGATAAATATATCCTGTCCATTCATCAAATGTATTATTAAAATATCCATATGCTATAAATACATCTTGACCATTATCATATCCTGAAATTACTTGAGGAGAAGCACCTACATATGGATAATATTGAGAATAATAATTATCACTAGTAGATCCTATATACATATAAATAGTTGTATAACCATTCGCAGGAATTCCATTTGATAAATTTATCCACCATACATCGCATGTAACTCCATTATAATTTAATTGTCCTTCATACCAAGAATATAAAATATTTCCAGAACTATTTACAAAATATACGTTTTGTCCATTTGGATTTATTTCATTAAATAATGTTACATTATTTATATAAGCAAAATTAGGCCCTAAACCTGGATTACCATTACATATTGCTATATCCTGCTGGAAAGGTGCTGGTGTTGGCATATTTTGATTATTTGTTATAGTAATTGAATACCACCCCTGTGAATATATAAATTTAACTACTAATAAGAAAATTATTAATCCAAATATAAATTTCTTTAACAACTCCATTGTTAATCATTATATTTTATTTTTATAAATCTATCGTAAAGTGTAACCATTATTCATATATAAACCTTATATATTAATCTTATTAAAAATGGAAATTGAAATTTTCCCAATAGGTGGATATTCATATATAGGAAAAAATATGAGTGCAATA
>JAWDMD010000050.1:0-3980 GCA_046536775.1 Candidatus Nanopusillus sp.
TTTAATCCATTTATTTCATTTATACTTGATATTATTCTTCCATCTTCAGATATTGAAATTATTTCAGGTAAATTATATTTTTCTTTCCATTTTATATCATATGGATCTCCATATGTACATACCCATACAATTCCTGTCCCAAAATTATAATCTACATCATTATCAGAAATAATTTTTACTTTTCTATTGATTAATGGAATTGTAACTTCTAATTCTTCTAATTCTTTATAATCATATTCTCTTATAATCTTTAAATTATTTTTTTCTGCATATATTTTTGATACAATTAAATTATTTTCAGTTTCTACATATTTATTTTTTGCAATCAATATCAATGAACATGAATTAATTAATTCTGGTCTTGTTGTTGCTATTAATATATATTTTCCATTATCTGTCGGTAATTTCATATATATTAAATATCCTTCCTTTTCCAAATATCCAGCTTCTTGCATCGAAATTGCTGTTTGACATTTTGGACACCACATTATTGGGTATCTTTTTCTTTCAATTAAACCATCATTAAGCATTTTTATCAATGTATATTGAACAAAAGCCTCATATTTTATATCAATTGTTTTATATACTTTATCTCTATCAAAAGAAGATCCCAATCTTTCAAATGTTTTATACATAGATTCAATCATGTTATTTGTCCAATCAATACATGCTTTTATAAATTGTTCCTTATTCTCTTTAGATATCTTTAATTTATTTATAACTTTTAATTCTGTTGGTAAACCATGACAATCAAATCCTAAAGGAAAGTATACATTATATCCTTCCAATCTTTTATATCTAGCCAAAAAATCTATCCATATAAATTCCAAAGCATGACCCATATGTGCTTCTCCAGAAGTAAATGGTGGTGGAGTATCTATTATATATCTTTTATCTTTGTTAATATCAAATCTAAAAATTTCTTTATTTTTATTCCAGAGGTTTAATATTTCTTTTTCAATTATTTTATAATCAGGTCTCTTATCCATTCAAAAATATATATAAAAAATATATAAAAGACTATACTTCGTATATATTTTCTTTTACCTTGTTTTTAACTAACATAACTACTAACATACCTACTAATAATAATACGAGACCACCTATTAATAAGTAAACTCCTGCCTGAACTATTGATTGTATATTTGAATATAATGGTTGTAATAGAGTTCCCATTATATATATTAGAAGTCCTGCAAATTCTAATGCCAATCCTAGATTTGATATAATGCATTTATCCATGCCTTTTACTAACATATATACTAGTAATGATATTGCTACTGCTATTCCTATTCCTCCTGATAATACAGATACTAATACTGAAAATACAGAAGCCAAAACAACCTTTTTCCAATCCATTAATAAATTATATAATATTTATTTATAAGTTTATTTAGATAAAAATTCCAATAAATTGTTTAATTTATTTTGTAATTCTTTAATAGCTAATGGTATTAATTTTTCTGCCGAATATTGTCCAAAGGATTCTATAATAAATACAAATTCATCTTTTGGTATAACCTTTATTTTTTCATTTGATGCTCTTTCTACTGCATCTAAAAATGTTCTATCATATTCTTTTTCCTTTGGTATTTGTATTTTATTTTTCTTTATTTCTACTCCTAACAATTTTAAATTCTCTAATTCCTTTTCATCCAATTTTCCTTCTAATTTTAATTCTCCAGTTCTATAATAATAAACATGTCCAGGTATAAACTTTGCATGCTGTTTTCCATTACCGAGTATTGCAACAGCTTCTAATTTTACTTTTTGATTTTCATCTATATATGCAATCATTGTTTCTGGATAAATTACATATGTATCTTTTTTATCTGACTTCAAATCAGAACCATATATATATCCTTTTTCATTCTTTTCTAAATAAAATTTTATTTCTTCATTTTCCTTAATATCTTCAGGAGTATTTAATACAACTAAACCCAATCTATGTGCTAGCATTTCATCCCATATTGCAGAATTATTTTCTATAATATAAACATCTTCAATTGCTAATGTTTTTACTTCTTCCAAGATTGTTCTTCTTAAAACATTTAAGAAATTTGGGGTTACATCCCTTATCAATAATTTTAACTTATATATTTTCTTATCTTTATCGACTGCATATTTATCAGTAGATTTTTCTAATAATGATATTTCAGGCATTTAAAATTTTTATAAAAATTATTTATAAATTTTGGGACCGCGGGGATTTGAACCCCGGACCTCCACCTTGTAAGGGTGGCGTCATAGCCACTAGACCACGGTCCCTTTCATTTAATATTTTTGTAAAAATTTTAAAATACTATTGAAGATTCATATTCAATTTCTGGAGTCTTTAAATATACAATAATTTTATCTTCTTTTATTTTTCTTCTTATTGATAATAAACCTTTATCTAAATAAATATTAAATATATAATATTCTAGTTCATTCATTTCATTATTTTTTGTTAGCCTTTCACAATCAACTATCTTACAATCTTTTATATTTAATATTTCGAAATCTGAAGTTATACCTGAACCTGCCATAAATGTTAATCCATTTTCTTCAGACAATCTAATATAATATTTATCTCTTACACATTCTATATATGTACCTTCTCTATATTCTCCCCCACTTATTTTACAAAACATTTCAAATTCTTTTTTAGTTTTATTGTCCATTATATTCCCAATTGTTTTCTTACTTCCGGGCTTATTCTATCCAAACTCCATTTATTTTCAAAATCTATCTCTATTTTTGAATTTTCATATATATTTAATTCTTTCAATTTTTCATCTATTTGTTCTAGAATTGCTGATATAAATGGGCAAAGGGGTGATGTAGGCAAAAATTTTATAATATATATCTCATTTTCTTGTTTAACATCTTCTATTTCTCCTAAAGATACAACATCATATCCAAGTTCTGGATCTGTTACTTCTCTTAATTTGTTTAATATATCTTCAACCTTTACCATTTCTTTGTTTTAATATACATAAAAGCACTAAATGAAGCTACAGCACCCTGTGCAGCTGAAGTAACAACCTGTCTTAAATTGCATATTTGTGTTGTTACATCTCCTGCAGCAAGTAATCCTACTACATTTGTTTTTCCACATTGATCTACAACTATATGTCCGCTTTCATCCATATTTACATTTAAACCTTTAACTATTTCTGATAATGGTACTAATCCTATTGCTACAAACAATCCATCCAATTTCATTGAACTTATTTCTCCAGTCTTTGTATCCTGTAAAACTACTTCTTCAACTTTTTCAGTTCCTTTTATTTCCTTTACAACTTTATTTAGTATGAATCTAATTTTTGGATTATTTTTTGCTTCTTCAATTTCTACAGGATCTGCTCTAAATTCATCTCTTCTATGAATTATATATACTTCTCTTGCATATTGAGCAACTACCTGTGCATCGTGTAATGCACTATTTCCTCCACCAACCACTCCAACAATCTTATCTTTAAAAAATGAAGCATCACATTCTGCACAATAAGATACACCCCTTAAATTTTCTCCAGGAACACCCAATTTTCTTCTTTGAGAGCCAGTTGCAATTATGACAGCTTTTGAAATAAATTCTTTACCTACAACAGTAATAACTTTAAAACTACCATCAGATAATTTCTCAATTCTAACAACAGTTTCTAATAAAGTTCTTGCACCATATTTTTCTGCATGTTTTTTAAATAATTTTCCTAGTTCAGGTCCCTTAATGTTTTCTAATCCAGGATAATCATCAATAATATCTGCATCATTTAATGTCCCTCCAATATCTTTTGTTATTACCAATGTTTTTAATCTATATCTTCCAGAATATAATGCAGCAGTATAACCAGCAGGACCTCCTCCGATTATAATCACATCCCATTCTTTATCTAGGTTTTCTGTGCTAGATATATTACTCAGTGATAAATCTATTGGCATAGAGATAATGTATTCAAAAAAATTTATAAATGAAAGCTTTGATAATTTTAGAAAAT
>JAWDMD010000051.1:0-3962 GCA_046536775.1 Candidatus Nanopusillus sp.
GGGCCTCCTGAACAGGAAATTAAGTAAGCTAATGTGAGGTCCCTAGCTTGAACTGTGTGCTGACGGCTAAAGTTTGACCCAAGACAGGGCTGCACTGCATTAAACCAAAGTTAATCAAAATCATCAATTGTACCTCTAATTATTATGAAATTTCGTTGCCTGCGGGGGTCGTTTATTTTTAGGTTTAAAAAGCTATATAATATAAGCTGAACTCAAAGAAAAACGTAAAAACAAAGATAAATAAATTATTTACTTCCTCCTTATTATCAGTAGAACGGCAGCCAGCACTACAATTACAACGACCGCTGCGGCCGCAACGTATTCTGCTGTATGTGAAGGCTGAGCTGTTGATGATGTGACGGTTGACGTAGTTGTTGATGTTGATGATGTGACGGTTGACGTAGTTGTTGATGTTGATGATGTGACGGTTGACGTAGTTGTTGATGTTGATGATGTGACGGTTGACGTAGTTGTTGTAGTCGGCACAGCCTTAAACAACGCTACCACCGTTCCAGGTGAGTTGACCGTCATGTTTGTAGTAGCTGATGAAGAGTTATTGAAAGTTATGCTTGAGTTCGTCTCCCACCCCACGAACTCATAGCCTGGGGCAGGGATAGCGGTTATGTTGATAGTTGAGCCCGCGTTGTACCAGAAGGTTCCTGAGGGGCTCGTGCTGCCCCCAGCGGTGGGCTGAATTGTCACCCTGTACTGCTTAACGTAGTGAAGGCTTACTGATGAAGCGTTTGGCACGCTGATAGTGCCCGAGGAGGCCTGGGCTACGTACCTCGTGCCGTTTCCCACAGCTATAATTGAAGTTGCGTTCCACGTATAGTTGCCTGCGGGGACGCCCGTGAACGTTATGCTGCTGGATGTGGAGGACTTCGTTAAGCCGTCAAACGTAACTGACCACTGCGTCCCCGCTGGGAGGCCTGACTCCGTGAACGTCATCGTATATGTTTCAGTGGCCTGAGCAGATGTAGAGATTATGCTGACGGTGCCCGAACCATAATTGGTAACATAAAGGTAACCGTTGGATGGGTCATATGCAACCCCCGTTGGCCCTGATCCAACGGGGATATTTGCGATAACAAAGTTGGTCGCCCCATCTATCACCGAAACGGTGCCTGAACCATAATTGGTAACATAAAGGTAACCGTTGGATGGGTCATATGCAATGCCCCATGGCCCTGATCCAACGGTGATGGCTGCGATAACGGTTGTCCCATTGATCACCAAAACGGTGCCCAAAAGGTTATCGGTGACGTAAATGTAACCGTTGGATGGGTCATATGCAACCCCCATTGGCCCTATTCCAACGGGGATGGTTGCGATAACAGTGTTGGTTGTCCCATTGATCACCGAAACGGTGCCCGAACCATCATTGGCAACGTAAATGTAACCGTTGGATGGGTCGTACGCTATGCCCCATGGCCGTAGTCCAACGGGGATGGTTGCGATAACGGTTGTCCCATTGATCACCGAAACGGTGTTTGAACCATCATTGGTGACGTAAATGTAACCGTTGGATGGGTCATATGCAACCCCCGTTGGCAATGCTCCAACGGGGATGGTTGCGATAACGGTTGTCCCATTGATCACCGAAACGGTGTTTGAACCCCAATCGGTGACGTAAATGTAACCGTTGGATGGGTCATATGCAACCCCCGCTGGCCATGTTTCAACGAAGAAATTCGGGGTAACAGTCGGCTCTGATCCAACGGGGATGGTTGCGATAACGGTTGTCCCATTGATCACCGAAACGGTGTTTGAATAATAATTGGCAACGTAAATGTAACCGTTGGATGGGTCATATGCAACCCCCGCTGGCCGTAGTCCAACGGGGATGGTTGCGATAACGGTTGTCCCATTGATCACCGAAACGGTGTTTGAATAATAATTGGCAACGTAAATGTAACCGTTGGATGGGTCATATGCAACCCCCAATGGCACTGATCCAACGGGGATATTTGCAATAACAGTATTATTCGCCCCATTGATCACAGAAACGGTGTCTGAACCAGAATCGGCGACGTAAATGTAACCGTTGGATGGGTCGTACGCTATGCCCCATGGCCCTGATCCAACGGGGATATTTGCGATAACAGTATTATTCGCCCCATCTATCACCGAAACGGTGCCTGAAGAATCGGCGACGTAAATGTAACCGTTGGATGGGTCATATGCAACCCCCGTTGGCTCTGATAGAGCTCCAACGGGGATATTTGCGATAACGGTTGTCCCATCTATCACCGAAACGGTGCCCGAACCATCATTGGCAACGTAAATGTAACCGTTGGATGGGTCATATGCAACCCCCGTTGGCAATGCTCCAACGGGGATATTTGCGATAACAGTATTATTCGCCCCATCTATCACCGAAACGGTGTTCGAAAAGTAATTGGTGACGTAAATGTAACCGTTGGATGGGTCGTACGCTATGCCCCATGGCCGTTGTCCAACGGGGATATTTGCGATAACAGTATTATTCGCCCCATCTATCACCGAAACGGTGCCTGAAGAATCGGCAACGTAAATGTAACCGTTGGATGGGTCGTACGCTATGCCCCATGGCCCTGATCCAACGGGGATATTTGCGATAACAGTATTATTCGCCCCATCTATCACCGAAACGGTGCCTGAAGAATCGGCGACGTAAATGTAACCGTTGGATGGGTCATATGCAACCCCCCATGGCGCCATAGCATTACGTGTATTCACAAAATTTCCATTTATGAGGGTATTGTTTATAAGGTCTAGAGTATATTTTACGTACCCACATTGCGTCCCTGCTGGAAGACATGATTCCGTGAATGTTACTGTATGTGTTTTAATGGCGTGAGCAGGTGTAGAGATTATACTAACGGTGCCTGAAGCAAAATTGGTGACGTAAATGTAACCGTTGGATGGGTCATACGCAACCCCCGCTGGCCGTAGTCCAACGGGGATGGTTGCGATAACGGTTGTCCCATTGATCACCGAAACAGTGTCTGAAGCAAAATTGGTGACGTAAATGTAACCGTTGGATGGGTCATACGCTATGCCCCATGGCTCTGATCCAACGGGGATATTTGCGATAACGGTTGTCCCATTGATCACCGAAACAGTGCCTGAAGCAAAATTGGTGACGTAAATGTAACCGTTGGATGGGTCATATGCAACCCCCCATGGGTCATATGCAACCCCCTCTGGCCATGTTTCAACGGAGATGGTTGCAATAACGGTTGTCCCATTGATCACCGAAACGGTGTCTGAACCAGAATCGGCGACGTAAATGTAACCGTTGGATGGGTCGTACGCCACTCCAGCTGGCTCTGGTCCAACGGGGATGGTTGCGATAACGGTTGTCCCATTGATCACCGAAACGGTGCCCAAAAGGTAATTGGTGACGTAAATGTAACCGTTGGATGGGTCGTACGCCACTCCAGCTGGCCATGTTCCAACGTAGATATTTGCGATAACAGTTGTCCCATTGATCACAGAAACAGTACCTGAACCAGAATCGGTGACGTAAATGTAACCGTTGGATGGGTCGTACGCTATGCCCAATGGCAATGCTCCAACGGGGATATTTGCGATAACGGTGTTGGTTGTCCCATTGATCACAGAAACGGTGTATGAAAAGTAATTGGTGACGTAAATGTAACCGTTGGATGGGTCGTACGCTATGCCCCATGGCTCTGGTTCAACGGGGATGGTTGCGATAACGGTTGTCCCATTGATCACAGAAACAGTACCTGAATAATAATTGGCAACGTAAATGTAACCGTTGGATGGGTCGTACGCTACTCCAGCTGGCAATGGTCCAACGTAGATATTTGCGATAACGGTGTTGGTTGTCCCATTGATCACAGAAACACTGTATGAACCAGAATCGGCAACGTAAATGTAACCGTTGGATGGGTCGTACGCTATGCCCGTTGGCTCTGATCCAACGGTGATATTTGCGATAACGGTGTTGGTTG
>JAWDMD010000052.1:0-3955 GCA_046536775.1 Candidatus Nanopusillus sp.
AAAAATTATGTCTTCGAAATTTTATGCTTATGCATTTCCCAAAGTTTATGTATTTCATTCAATATATTATAATATTCTCTTTCAAGATTCATTGACGGTCCCTTCTTTTTGATCTCTTCTAATATTTTATATAGATTATCGATAAGCTTTTCTAATTGAATAATTTCTGGATAAACTGTATTTAAATTAGCTCCATATAAATTCTTTAAAGATTTTATATATTTAATTAATTTATTTAAACTATCCTTAGTTATTTTCTCAAGTTCTTTAATATTCCCGGAATTTTTTTTAGATTCTTTTAAAAGTTTTCCTATATCTTTATTTATCTTTTTTACTTCTTTTCTTATATTTTTTATAATTTTTTCCTCTTTTTTTGGATTACTGGCTACTTTTCTGCTAATTTTTCCTAACTTACTCGCCGGTGGTTTTCCCCTAGATAATCTTTTTCCAAAAAGTTGTACCATAAATTTTAAAAGAATTTTGGTAATTATAAAATTTTTGGATCTTAACTTTATAAATAAATTTAACCTTGGATAAAATATTATGGTAACAAATATATTATAAATATCTATCCTAAGACTTTATTTAAAATGCTTTTGACATCCTCTTCAAAAAAAAACCTAAGAAAATTATCTCTCCGTATTTATATATTAGTACATCTTTTTCTTCTGACTTTAACCAGACAGAATTTTCATTTCTTTCCTTTATTTCAAAATTATTTAATATTTTTATTAATTTATCAATAAATTCATTATCGAATTCCTTATCAAACTTTACAGATAAATTATTTATTCCACAAAGTTTATTTATACTATATTTCATTATGATAGAATATAATTAAAAAATATAAGAGTTTTGTATAAATTTAGTTTATGATAAATCCAAAAGAAATAAGAAAGGATTTTCCAATTTTTGAAAATAATCCAAATTTAATATATTTTGATAATACTGCAACAACCCAAAAACCTAGACAAGTTATTGAAAAAATAAAAGAAGTTTATGAAAAGTATTATGCAAATATTCATAGAGGTGTATATAAAATAAGTGAAATATCTTCTGAAGAATATGAAAATTCTCATAAATTGGTTGCAGATTTTATAAAATGTAAAGATTGGAGAGAAATAATTTTTACAAGAAATACTACAGAATCTATAAATCTTGTTGCATATTCTTATGGTTTAAATAATATAAAGAAAGATGATAAAATTCTGATATCTTCTATGGAACATAGTTCAAATTTATTACCATGGAGATTTGTATGCAGAAAAACAGGAGCAAAATTAGAATATATCAATGTTAAAGATTATAAATTAGATTTGGATGATTTAGAAAAAAAGATAGATGAAAAAACAAAGATTGTTTCTATAACTCATGTATCAAATGTTTTGGGTACAATAAATCCTATAGAAGAAATAATAAAAATTGCTCATGAAAAAGGTGCTTTGGTTTTAATTGATGCTGCACAAAGTTCTGGACACTTACCTATAAATGTTAAAAAATTAGATGTAGATTTTTTAGCATTTAGTTCTCATAAAATGTTGGGACCTTCTGGAATTGGTGTATTATATGGAAAAGAAGAATTATTAGAAAATATGGAACCTTTTTTATGGGGTGGAGACATGATTACAGATATAGATTTTGATAAAGAATATTTAAATGATTTGCCATGGAAATTTGAAGCTGGAACACCAAATATTGCGGATGGAATTGCATTTGGAGAAGCAATTAAATATTTAAATAAATTAGGAATGGAAAATATTGAAAAATATGAACAAGAATTAACAAAATATTTCTTAGAAAGATTTGAGGAATTTTCAAACAAATATAAAGATGTAATATTAATGGGATTAAAGGATTATAAAGATAGAGAAGCGATATTCTCATTAGCATTTAAAATAAATCCACATATAATTGGAAAAATGTTGGATTCTTATAATATTACTGTTAGAACTGGATATCATTGTGGTTACATATTATTTAGACATTTAGATTTATATAAGTATAAAGGATCTGTTAGAGCTTCATTGTATATTTATAATACAAAAGAAGAGATTGATTTCTTCTTTGAAAAATTAGAGGAAATTGTTAAAAGATTTAAGTAATAGTCGATTAAAAATCTCTTTATAATTTATCATTCAAGGTATATAAAATAGCCTTTTAAATTAGACATAATGTGACGAAAGTAACTATGTAGAAATATTTATAACTATTATTATGTGTAATTTAATGAAAATTTTATGATGTGTATCTACATTAATTATTTATATTTTTAATTTAGGATACTAAAATATGCAGAATATATTTTATATAATTACTATACTATAGTAGATACTAGCGATACATTTAAAAATCTTTCTAACAAATAATTAATTATGGTTCTAAAAGATCTTATTGAAAAAATCAGGGATTCAATTTCAGGCCAATCTATAGATAATAATACATATTATACTGTATGTAAAAAGTCAAAACCACCAGAGGTCTATGAAGAAAAATTAGAAGATGTTAGTAAAATGATAAGCGAAGTTGCGCCAGAGGCTCGACCATCATTAGAAAAATTATTAAATAGGATGAAAAACTTGGGCTATTCACTAATAAGTAGAGATGTTAAAAGTGAATATGGTCCTATAATATGTTCATTTACTCACGCATTTTATTATGGTATATTGGACGGTATTTACCAAGCTGTATTTAATAATATATTTGTGCTTAAAGGACATGAACGACTATTTAATATACAGGAAAATATTGATAACTCAAAAACAGCTTTAGAATATTTAGCATCTGGAGATATACTCGAAAGATTTTTTAAGGCTTATCTAAAAAAAGTGGAGGAAAAATTTTACAATGAGACTGGATATCATGTTTCAGAGTTATTACGCATTAAAGCGCTCATGAATAATATTGTAAAGTATGCATATTCTATTAAGACTCTTACAGATTTGTCTCTGGAAGAAGCCGAGAATGTTGCTAATATTACAGAAAATCTAGTAAAACATCCTGAAAAGTATAAAAAAGATTTTGAAGAATATATAGGGTATAAATCATAAGAATAAAAGAAAATAATAATTTTTTTAATTTTTATTTGATAAATAAATAAAAAATTTTACAAAGTTATGTTTCTATAGCTCTATTTTATAATTCCAAGTCTATGTAATTCATATTTGTGTTTATTCCAAAAGTCATGTATTTTATGTAATTCTGTCTTTATCTCTTGTATAATTGGATCTAATATTGTTGTGCGGTGAAGCTCAAATATCCATGTATAAAGTTCTTCTAATTTTTTAAGGAAATTTTTAATAGAATTTTCTAATTGAATGATTTCTGGGAAATTGTTTAAGTTATGACTATACGACGTTAATAATCTCTTATATTGTTCTATATCTTCTAAAATTCTTTTTATTAAATTTATAGCTTTTTTCATATTATCTGGATGATAAAGAACATCTGCTGGTTCTCTAAACTCTTTAAAAAGTTTTTTAATATCTTCATCTATCTTTTTTACTTCTTTTTCTAATTTTGTATTTTTGCTAGTTTTTCCTCCTCCAAATAGCGATACCATAAACTTTAGAAGTATCTTGGCAATTATAAATTTTATGAGTTTAGGCAAGCTTACTTCACTTATAAAATACATCAAAAATTCTAAATATTATTACGAGCTTTCTATTGATGTCGGATAATCTTGGTTATGCGACATATATAATGTTGAATTTTTATGTTCGATTTAAGATTAATTTAAGTATGAAAGCATGTTAAAAAAATGTTAAAAGTTCAGTAGCCAAAACTTATTAAACAGTTAATTAAATAATTATAATGAGCAAGTATATATTTATTACAGGAGGTGTTTTGTCTGGGTTGGGTAAGGGTATAACAACATCTTCTATTGGAAAAATACTTCAAGCTCGAGGTTATAATGTAACAGCAATTAAAATAGATCCATATCTAAATGTAGATGCTG
>JAWDMD010000053.1:0-3942 GCA_046536775.1 Candidatus Nanopusillus sp.
CTTAGCATTTTCTATCAATTCCTTTGAATATTCTATATTTTCCTGAGGTACTTTCTTAAATAAATTAAAACCAGTCATTAATTTTGCAAGATCAAATATACCAACCATTATTTTAATATAAAATTAAGATTTAAGAATTTCTAATAATATTTTTGCATCATTTATTATATCATTTATATCTATATATTCATTTGGCATATGTGCGCTCTCATTATATGTACTCCATACAATTGCATTCAATCCTTTTTCTCTTAAATATTTTGCATATGTTCCCCCTCCAATTCCTACCAATCTTGGTTCATTATTTTTATATTTTTTAATTGCTTCTCTTAATTCATTTAAAAATTCATTATTATATATATTTTCTAATATTGATGGATAATCTTTATTTACAATTTCAATATCAATTTTACAATTATAATTTCTTTCAAATTCTTTACATATGTATTCTATTGTTTGGTATACTTCGTCTAAATTATAATCTGGTAATATTCTACAATCATAATAAAATATAAATTCTCCAGGTATTGTATTTATATTATCTACATTTTTTTCAACTTTTGTTGGTTCAAATGTACTTTTAGAGGGATTAAATAAATTATTTTCTTTATCATATTTCTCATGTAAAGAATCATATAATTGTAAAATTAACATAGATCCCAATTTTGTTGAATTAATACCTAAATCAGGATTACTTGCATGTACCTGTTTTCCAATAACCTTAAATTTTATCCATAGTATACCTTTCTCAGCAACTTCAATCTCTAATCCATCAGAACTTCCTGCATCAGGTACTAAAATCCAATCATCTTTTTTAAATAAATTTGACTCTTTTTCCAAAATATATTTTAATCCATATTTGCTTCCAGTTTCTTCATCTGAAGCTAATATTAATCCATAATTATATTTAGGTAAAATATTATTATCTTTAAAATATTTTGCCAATAATATTCCTAAAACAATCCCATTTCCATTATCTTGTACTCCTCTTCCGTATATTTTATTACCTTCAACTGTAACATTAAATGGATCATATTTCCATAAATTTAAACTTCCTTCTGGTACAGTATCAATATGTGCAATTATCCAAAATGTTTTTTCCCTATTTTTTCCATATTTTATTGCAATAATATTTGGCCTTGATTTTTCTTTTACTCTTTCATCAGGTGCTTCAATTATTTTAATTTCATCAAATAAATTTTTTACAATATTATATAATACTTTTGCCCTTTCCCATTCACCTTCTCCATTGTTATCTGGTCCAATAGATTTAATTGGTATAAATTTCTTATATAAATCAGATATATAATCTCTATATCCCTCTATATTCATAAATAACAAATATTCAATATATTTATATGAGTGTTATAAACGGAGAAGATGCAAAGAAATTTGTAAAAGAATATGTAAAAGTAAATCCTGCAGGAATTGATATAAAACCTAAAAAAATATATAAAATACCTATCAAAAAAATAAAATATATATTAATTGATAAAGATAAAAGAGGGTATATTTTTGATTATAATTTAGATTATGAAGATTTATTAGAAATTGCAATTAATGAAAATAAAAGAAAAGAATTATTAGAAAATTCATTTAAGAAAATTCCTGATGCATTTATTGAAATAAAACCAAAGAATGATTATTGGGTATTAAATAGAGGATTATATTATGTAGTATTTCCTGAAGTTGAAATTCCAAATGATATGATTGCAATAGCATTGCCAAGGTCAACATTTAATAGATTAGGAATATTAAAATTTGAAAGTGCATTATTTGATCCAGGATATAAGGGAGAATTTACTCAGACATATTATTTTCCAATTAATGCAAAAATAAATATAAATGAGGCATGGATACAATTAATATTTATTAAATTAGAAAAAGAATCAAAAGAAACATATAAAGGATACTGGTATGGAGAGAAATATTGAAAAATTAAATAATTTAATATATTTTTCTTTATTTTCTATATATTATAATTCTGTTAATATTATTTTATATTTAATTATTTATTATAATCCATTAATATTATTCAATGAACTATATAATATTATTTTCTTATTAATTACAATTTCCTTATTTTTAATATCGATAATATTATATTTAAATTTCAAAAATAATTCAGGTATAACTATATTACTATTAATTTATATCTCAGCAAATTTTCTAATATTATTTAAATATCCTTTTATAGTATATGATATTCTGTTTTCAATATCATCTTTTTCATATTTTCTAATTTATTATTTGATTTACGAAGATTTATACAAAATTTTATCATTTTCCAAAATTTTAAAATTCTATAAAATATTTAATATATTGAATTTTCTTTATTTTATAATTAATGTATCAAAAATTTTCTTAAGAACTTTTATTATTATACAATTTCAAGAATATATAGTCTTTCTTTCAATTTATTCAATAATTTTATTTATTATTTTATATAAAAATATCTATATTTTAATAAAAAAGTATTCTACTTACTATGCTTCTTAAATAAATCAAATATTTCTGGTGGTACTACAACTATTTTTTCATTCTGGCTATTTCTTAATATATCTAAAAACCTTAATGTTATACCATAATCACTTTCAGATAGTATTTCTGCAGCTTTCTTAAAGTTTTCTGCAGCTTGTAATTCACCCTGTGATTCAATTACTTTTGCTTGTGCCAATCCTTGAGCTCTTAATATTTCTGCATCTCTTTGTCTTTCAGCAATTGCTCTTTGAGTTAATGCGGATAATATTTCTTGAGGAACAATTAGGTCTTGTATTTTTATTGCAATAATATCAATTCCCCATTCTCCAATTTCCTTTTGGATTATATCTTTTAGTTCATTTCCAATTTCTTCTTTTTTCTGTAGTATATCATTTAAATTATATTTACCAAATATATCTCTTAAATTTGTCTGTGCATAATTTAATATTGCTCTATTTAAGTCTCTTATATTCATTATAACCTTTCCAGGATCTATTATTCTATAAAATACAGTACTTCTTACTGTTATATTTACATTATCTGCAGTTAATAATACTTGTTCTGGTAGATCGTAATTTATAATCCTCATATCTACTTTAATCAATTTTTGAAAACCTGGTAAAATATATATTAAACCTCCAGAAAGGACTCCTGAATAATATCCTAATGTAAATATTACTGCCTTTTCATAATTATATATTATTCTTATTCCAGTCAATGTATATATTAATAGAAATACTCCAAGCATTATTCCCAATATTCCAAGAAACTTCATTAACAAAACTGATATTAATAATAGTATAAAAAATATTCCCCATTGTCTCATATTACTATATTCTTCCATATCAAAAATATTTTAATTTTGCTTAAAAACTTTATTTTAAAATATTCAATTATGAACAAAGATGATAAAAAATTAAAAGAAATAGAAAACATATATAAATCAATATTACCATTTCTTACAAAAGAGGCAATTGATAGATTATCAAATATAAAAGTTGTATATCCAGAAAAATTCATTCAGGTTGTTCTTATTTTATATCAATATATTCAATCTGGAAAAATAAAAAAGATAGATGATGAATTATTAAAAAATATATTATCAAAATTATCTGAAAGAAGAGAACCAAAAATAAGATTTATACATTAAGTTAATATTTTTTCTAGATGTTCTAATTTATCTGGTAAATATTTATCTGCAACAAATTCTAATGAATTTGCTGCTAATGCATCTTGCTCAACCTTTATTCCATAATCTAACATTTTTCTAAATTGTCTCTGCCAATCTTTAGATTTTTTAAACCAAGGATAATTAGCTATTTCATTTAATCTTTTTATATCCCTCTGATTTAATTTTATTACTGCTCCTTTCTTTCTTAGATCATATTCATCTATATCATCAATTGTCATTCCTATAAATTTTACATCTGGAGTTGCTAATAATTCGGAAAATTGTGATAG
>JAWDMD010000054.1:0-3780 GCA_046536775.1 Candidatus Nanopusillus sp.
CCGGCCATACATTTATTAAATTTGCAGGTCAACAAAATAGAGCATATCTATGTATTGAATATACTGGTCATATTTATTTTGCTGAAAATGATTATATTGATGATGCATTATTTGGTGCATTGATGTTATTAAAATATATGAAAAAAGGTATAGATATAAATAATCTAAATATTCCAGAATTTACATGGTTAGAGAAAGATATACCAAGAAATAATCCAAATTTAATTGAGAAAGTAAAAGAATATGGAAAGAGTAATGGATTTACATTAAATGATCTAAATGGTGATTTGGATGGTATAGAATTATTAAAGGATAATTTAAGAATATTGGTAAGATATTCAGAAACAGAACCGTTATATAGAGTTGTAATAGATTCTTATGATAAAAATATAGATGTTAATAAAATATTTGAGGAAATAGTAAAATTAAATACATAATAGTTTTTTTATAAAATTTTAATATTTAGAATATTATTTCTTTCTTATACAATATAGTATTCCTATTTTTTCATTTATTCCCCCTCTAATAAATTTATATTCAAAATCTTTATTTAATTTTCCTAATAATTTACTAACAGGTATTTTAGTATTATAGGCATGATATTCGAATTCAATTTCATCAAATTCTTTTATAGTATCATAATCTTTCAAAATAATATCATATTCACATCCTTCACAATCCATTTTTAATATTTGTGCATCTATGTTATATTTATCGATAATATTGCTTAATTTACCTGCAGGTACTTTAATGCCTGTATTATTACTACTAAAAAAAGAACCCGCTATAAGAGTCATATCTTTAGTATTAATCATTATATAATTATTATCATAATTTATTCCCATATTTATTGGAATAATTTTCTCTTCCATATTATTTAATTTAATATTTTCTAACATTTCGTTATAAGCATCTGGATTTGGTTCTACTGCATATACTTTTTTAGCACCTTTTAGAATAAAATATATTGGCGAATCTCCAACAAATGCTCCTATATCTAATACATTTTTATCTTTTACATCAAGAAATTTATAATCTTCTTCTTCAAATACTTAAAATATCGCCCCATAGGCATGCTTAAATTTAATTCCTTTTTTCTCCTAATAGCCATTTTTATATTGCCAATTTGATTTTATAAGCAAAATTATTCCGCCAATATTACTAGAAGATAGTACATCTATGGGCAGAGAATATACTTTATTATCTATTTTGAAGAATATTTCATTTTTATTTATATCATTTAAATATTCAAGATAATAATAATATATTATTCTAGGATAAAGAAACCTAGAAACTTTTATAGTTTCTCCATTTCTTAATTTTAATTCAATATTCTGCTTTCTTAAAATTAAATATTGATATAAACTTGAAGATAGATTTTTAATTAATTTTCTTGATTTAAGTATAGCTTTAGGTCCTATTAGTAATTTTTCTATTTTATTCATTATTTTAAGATTTTTAGAAAATTTTTAAAATATTATATATAAATAAAATTCATAATTTTAATTAAAACAATTATTTATACCTATTCAAAATGTTTCAAGTTTATTATCTAATTTTTTAGCAAAAGAATCCCAAGATATATCAATATTCTTTATATAATTTCTATTTTCTTTTCCTTTTTCTATTAATTCATCTTTATTTTTTACAAAATATTCTAATGCATTATATATTTCATTAATCATTGGTTCCTCATAAAATCTTTCTTTTATCCAATAAATTCCCGGAGCATTCTTTAATAGTTCATAACTTCCAGAAGGATAAGCATTAATTAAATATTTTCCAGCGGCTAATGATTCTAAAGGAACTATTCCAAAATCCTCCATATATGGTATATAGATACATGCTAAAGATTTTGCATATAATTCCCTTAATTTTTCATCAGATAAATTTGAATATAGTTTTATATTATTTTGTAAACTATATTGTTTAATTAATTTTAATATTTTTAAGTAATATTTTTTATTTTCAACATTTCCAACTAAATATAATTTATATTCAGGATATTTTTTAACAAACTTTGCAAAAGATTTAATTAATATATCTTGTCTTTTTGATAATCCAATTCTTGCTACATATAAAAAGTAATCTTCCGAATTATCATTATAAAAATTTGATAAATCTGCACCTGGATATATAACATCTGTTTTTTCCTTATCTATTAAATTTTTATCTAATGCTCTCTTTCTAGATAATTCTGAATTAAATATTGCAAAATCTATCCTTTTCCAAGCTTTTCTTTCTAAATAATTATAAACATTTAAAGCTACTTTATAAGGTAAATAATAATATTTTCTAAATCTATATTTAATGTTCCAATAAATATCATATTTATATGCAGCCCTTAAAATCGTATGGTTATATGTAACTTTTGGTATATTAAAATTTTGATTTGCTAATATTAATTCTGCAATACCACCTGTAGATATTAATAATAAATCAAAATTATCTATTTCATATTTTATTAATAAATTTAATAATGAGAACCCTCCCCTAATTAAGTATCCTCTAAATATTCTTTCAAATTTCTTGTCATATAAACTAATAATATCTTTTTCTTTAAAATCATAAGTTTTTTCTTTAATATAATTCCAAGTCATTATTTTTATTTTATGTTTAGATCTTTTATAATATTCGTAAACAACTCTTTCTGCACCTCCTTTTGATTTTAACCAAGGATGAAGTAATAAAATTTTCATAATAGAAAATAATTATGAAGATTCATAAACTTTCTTAAACATCTCTTCTATTTTTGGTAATATTATATTTGAATCAAATTTACTTGCAATTTCTCTAGCTTTTTTAGATAATTCTTCATATTTATCCTTATTATCTTTCCATATTTGATAATATTTTAATATTCCCTTGATATAATCTTTTACATTATTAAGTTTTGCATAATAAATTGATTCGGATTCTCCAAATGCACTAATTACATCTAGTAAATTTGATACAACTACAGGATTTCCTACCGCTAAATTTTCTAATACAGAAAATGAAAATGTTTCAATCCTTGTTGGTAAAAACATTAAATTAGCTATACCTATAAAATTAGCATATTCATCTTCACTTAATAATCCTAAATATTTAACATTAGCTGGTAAATTATCGTATATTGGTCTATTACCAGTAATATAAAATTCTATATCATTATATTTCTTTAGATTTTCAGCAACTTTTATTAAAACATCTAATCCTTTTTCTATATTAACAACACCTGGACAAATTATTCTAAATTTATCATAATTTTTCTCTTTTGGTTTATACTTCTCTAATTCGATAAAATTTGGAATTATAAATATTTTCTTAAAACCTCTTTTTCTATATATATTTGCTCTATATTCAGTTAAAAAATGATGATAAGAGTCTTTTATTTTTCTAGCAATTATGTTTTCTAATAAAGAATAATAAATTTTTTGAATAGGTCTATCTAATGAAGAATGATGACCAAAAATAACTTTTTTTGAATATTTTAATATTTCAATCTGTGTTCCAAACCAAACATAAAATGCATAAGTTATATCTGTATCTTTTAGATAATTTTTTATTTCACTTATATCATGTAATAAACCGTATTTCTTCCTATGTTTAATTACTATATATTCAAAATTTAAATTATTTAAATCATATTTTTTACTAAGATCAGTAGTTATAACCCCGACATCATGTTTTTTAGATAAATAAGATGCAACTTTTATTATCCATTTTTCTCCTCCTCTGTTAAGAGATAGATGCGGTATGTTAAATATAGCGATTTTCATTAACTATTAAAATAAAAAA
>JAWDMD010000055.1:0-3735 GCA_046536775.1 Candidatus Nanopusillus sp.
ATGCCTTTAATTGTTGAAGAAGCCTGGTATTTCAATTCTTCTTCATATTCTGTTTATGTTGGTACAGGAGGACCTTTAATATCTTTATTTGGAAATACTGGTAATCAAATATCTGGACCTACATCAAATTTATCTACATATGCATATTTTGCTTATCATCCTTATTATGGAGGACTATATTTATATTCTGCAGTAACTGGTCAAAATTTAAATTCTACAAGTTTCCCATTCCAATCTGATACTGTTTATGGATATTTAATTGTTAATTCTACGTATGCGGAAACTGGATATTATATTTTCGATATTAATCAATTATGGGTTCCATTAACAATATTAAATACATATGTGTACAATGTATATAACTATGATAATATATATAATGGTATTTCTGGATATATGTATTCTAATCTAAATTATAATCCTTATCAATATCCCACATTAGAATTATCAGGAAGATGCAGTGGTACATTGGCATCATCAAATTTATATGCTGAATGGGTAGTTGCGAGAGCATATCCTCCAAATGGTGTAATGCCTTCAATTTATATTGGCTAAATTTCTAAGCCAATGATTATTGAATTGAATTAGCAAAAGAAAAATATAATAAATAATTTATATCAAAATTATATTTTTCTTATCTTTGCAATATAAAAACCTTCTGTATCATTATCCCAGGGCCATAATCTTATTGTATTTTTTATTTCTTCTTCATGTTCCAATTTATATCCATTATATTCAGAAATTATTTCAGATTTTTTTAAATTTGGTATTTCTATTTTTTCAATTTTGGCATTTTCTTTTTTAGATAATAGATAATCTATTATAAATTCATTTTCTAATGGTTCAACAGAACATGTAGAATAAACCAGAACTCCATTATCTTTTAATAAATCAAAGGCAGTTAATAATAATTTCTTCTGTAAATTTGCCAATCTATTTATTGTATTTTCATTCCATATTTTTAATGTTTTATATGATTTCCTTATTGCACCAGTTCCGGAACATGGAGCATCTAATAGGATTTTATCAAATTTTAAATTTAATTTATACAATTTTCTTCCATCCATCATTGTTATAATTGTATTTATTACACCCATCTTTTGTGAATTCTCGCTTAATGCTTTAATTCTATCAATTGATACATCATTTGCAATTATTAATCCTTCATTTTCCATATGCATTGCAATTTGTGTTGTTTTAGAACCTGGCGCAGCTGCCATATCTAAAACCAAATCATCTTTTTTTAAATCTAATGCTAAGGGCGGTATCATTGATGCGGCTTCTTGTGGATAATAATATCCCAATTGAAATTCTACAATATTTCCAATATCTCTTCTTTCCCCTTTTATCCAAAATCCATATTTATAGAAAGGTATTCTTTCAATTTCCCATCCATATTCTTTTAGTCTTGATAATATTTCTTTTGCATTTATATTCAAATTAAAAGGATTTTGCCTTAAATTATATAAATTATCAATTTTTTCAGATATATCTTTTAATTCTTTTTCTTTTAAATGATCTTGTTTTGATAATAATATTTCTTTTAAGTTTTCAAAATTTATATTATCTTTTATTTTTATTGTATTTATCCTTATAGATTTTTTTAATAATTTAAAAGACCATTCTAAGAATAATTCATATTTATCTCCTAATAATTTCCTAAAATGTTCCTCAAAACTCTCTTTGATTATCATCAGAAAAACATAGTTTCATCATTTTTCAGAAGCGTAATGCTTCTTCACTAAAAAATATTTACTATTTGTTATTTTTAAACCTATCTATTGCCTCATTAATTATCTTTAATGCATCTTCCTTTCCTTTAAATTCTTTAGCTTTAACAAATTTTCCAGGTTCTAATTCTTTGTAATGTTCATAAAAATGTTTTATTTGATTTAATATTGCTTCCGGTAAATCCTTTATATCTTTTATATTTGAAAATCTTGGATCTATCTTCTCATGTGGTACTGCAATTATTTTTCTATCAGTTCCATTTTCATCTTCTGTTATTAATACACCAATTGGTCTTGCTCTTATTAATACTCCAGGAATAAATGATTCATATGTAATAACTAAAGCATCTAATGGATCTCCATCTTCTTCTAAAGTTTCTGGTATAAATCCATAATTAAATGGATAAAACATTGCGGTGTAGAATATTCTATCTATCTTTATTATCTTTTCTTCCTCATCAAATTCATATTTTATATTGCTGCCCTTTGGTATTTCTACGAATATATTTATATCTTCTGGAGGTTGTTTTCCAGCTTTCATTTTGTTATATTTTACTATCTTTTTATAAATTTAATTTTTATAATAAAGAATTATGGGTAGAATCCTTCATGGTAAATTTAGGAGAGAAGCTAATAAAATATTAGAAAAATATTCAAATTTGTTTACTATGGATTATAAGAAAAATGTAAAAATATTAGAAGTTGTAGCTGAAATTCCATCAAAAAGATTAAGAAATATGTTAGCCGGGTATATAACAAGGCAAATTAAAAAATTACAAGGCTCATGATGGCAGAGCAAACAATAATATATATAGGAAATAAGCCATTTATGAACTATGTAACAGCAGTAGCAATGCAATTTACAACCCAAGATGCAAAGGAAGTTGTAATTAAGGCAAGAGGAAGATACATAGCCAGAGCAGTAGATGTGGCGGAAGTAGTAAGGAAGAAGTTCATGGCAGGACAGGTTGATATAAAGAATATAAGTATAGATTCTGAAGAAAGACAAGTAGACCAAAGTGGTAAAAAGAGAAGGATATCAAGTATAGAAATTTTACTTGTCAAGAAACAGTAATCTTTTTTATATTTTTTGTAATTATTTATTTAATATATATAGCGGGGTAGGGCAGCTAGGAGTGCCCGGGGGGCTCATAACCCCCAGGTCGGAGGTTCAAATCCTCCCCCCGCTAGTTTATTTTAAAAATATTCTAATTTTTAAACATAGTTATTATTAAATTATAATGCAAATAGGTATTACTGGAAAACCAAATGTTGGAAAGTCTACAATGTTTAAAGCAATAACACTACAAGATGTTGCAATTGCAAATTATCCGTTTACTACAATAGAACCAAATAAAGGTTATGGATATATTAGAGTAGAGGATGTTGGACCAGAATTTAATGTTAAATCAAATCCAAAAAATGGTTTTATAAAGGGAAAATATAGGTTTGTTCCAATAGAACTATTGGATATAGCTGGATTGGTTCCTGGTGCACATGAAGGTAGGGGTTTAGGTAATAAGTTTTTGGATGATGTTAGACAGGCAGATGCATTGATACATGTGGTAGATATCTCAGGTTCGGCAAATGAAGAAGGACAATATGTTGGTCCTGGAAATTATGATCCAATAAAGGATGTGAAATGGTATGAAGAAGAAATAAATTGGTGGTTTTATAGTGTAATAAAGAAAAATCTGGAAAAAAATATAAGAAAAATAAAGAATGAACATCTGGAGTTGGATAAAGAATTAGCAAAATTAATTTCAGGATTAAATGTAAGAGAAGAACATGTTTCAAAAGCATTTAATGAATTGAAAATTAATCAGGAAGATTATGATATAATAAATGATGATAAAAAATTATTTGAACTTGCATCTGAAATTAGAAAAATATCAAAACCGATTATCATTGCAGCAAATAGGTTGGATGTAAATATAGATATTGCAAAGAAAAACCTAGAAAGATTAAAGAAAGAATATCCAGATAAAGTTATAATACCTACATC
>JAWDMD010000056.1:0-3716 GCA_046536775.1 Candidatus Nanopusillus sp.
GCAAAGTAATTGATAAAATATATTCTTTATCATAAAATAAGCTAGGTTAATCTATACAATTTTCTATTAATTTCAAAATAAATATGCAAAAAATGTCGTATAACGTTAGTTATCCGACATAACTAAGTCAGCAATAACTGTAGATCCAATACCATTTTTAAGACTACGACAAAATTAAGTTAAAATATGATGTAATTCTTTAATTGTTAATAGTCAAAGCTCTTTAACATAGACCACTTTGCTAAAAAGGATGTTCTAATAATCTAATAATAATACGATAGTAAAGTTAGGAAGGACTTGGCACTTCTTCAGAATGACAGCTGTTAGAATTGAATGCTATTGATAGAAGTTCCCAATAAACTGTAAATATTATTTCTTCAAGAAAGTTATTAAAAAACTTTCTATATTAAAAGATGAAGCAAAATATATCAAAACTTCTTCAAATTAGAATTAAATTTAGTTTGTCGAATTCTTCTTTAACTTTTAAGAAATCAGAGTCCTTAGTTACCAAAGTTAATCTCCTATTTATTGCTTGGGCTGATATTAATATGTCAAAGCTTCCAATTAACTTCCCCTTATCTTTTAATTTCTTATAAATTTGTGAACCTATTATCGCATCCTTCTTAGTAGGGTTTATGATTTTAAATGCTGATAAAAAATCAAGGATTTCACTTTCCTTAACCTTACCTAACAAGATCTCATATACAGTTAAAGAACTTGCGTAGAAATCCTCTGAATTTAAAATAACTTCCTTTACTTTTTTATTCCCCTTTAAATAATCAATAATTGCTGAGCTTTCTATTAATACTTTCATTGTTCATCTTTCTCATTTCTTTAATTTCTCTCTCCAATTCTTTAGCTTCCTCTTCACTTAATATGCCAAAATATTTCTCCAACTTTTTCTTCCTCAAACTTAACGATTCTTCTATTAACTTCTCAATTATATCGCTAAAGCTTTTATTACCTTTTATCTTATTCAACTTTCTGTATACATCATCCCTTATCATTATTGTTTTCATAATATATTATATACATACTATAGGTAGATAAACTTTTAGATAAGATGAATCTTAAATAGATTGTTAAATAATTTCTTAAGAGAAGTTCTGCGCAATTCTATACTACCCAAAGACATAAAAATATATTATTAGCAGCAAGCCATAAAATAGATAAGATAAGGTAAAATTGTTAGACCGGTAATAAACCATAATACACTAACTATAATTGATATGGGAATAGCTTTTTTCCAACTCACATTAAGTATATATTTATAGATAATAAAATCTAATACTCCTCCTATAAAAAATGCTACAATATTTCAAAGTTAGTAGCAATTTCAAAGACATAAAGAGCAGGACCTTCTAATTCCCATCATAAGAGATGGGTAGTAATACAACTCTTATCTTTGAAGAGTAAGGATAAAGTTAATATAATTCCTTTTTCAAAAATAATTTTATGTGTGGAATAATTGGAGTCATTTCCACTGTGGACCCTAAAAAGTTATCAGAGATTACGGCGTCAGCATTAAAAAGATTAGAATATAGGGGTTATGATAGTGTAGGTGTTGCATCATTAGGTGGAAAAGGATTAGAGGTTAGGAAAGCTAAAGGCACTGTTGAAAAAGTTATTTCAAAGAAAAAAATTACTGAAATGAGTGGTTACATATTTTTAGGTCATACCAGATGGGCTACTCACGGCCCTCCAACGGATTATAATGCTCATCCACACACTGATTGCAGTGGTAAAATAGCAGTAGTACATAACGGTACAATAAAGAACTTTAAAGAGTTAAGGGAGGAATTACAATCTTTGGACCATGTCTTTAAGAGTGAGACTGACACTGAAGTAATTCCTCACTTAATTGAGGAATTTATGAAAAGAGGAATGGACGCATACACAGCATTTAGAAACGCTGTGAAGGCAATTGATGGGAGTTACGCAATCCTAGCAATTATACAAGGTGAAAAGAGAATATTCTTCGCAAAAAAAGATAACCCTTTAGTTATAGGTTTAGGAGAAGGGGAAAACTATATAGCAAGCGATATACCAGCATTCCTTCCTTACACTAAAAGGATTTTAGTAATAGCTGATAATGAGATAGGTTATATAACAGCATCTCACGTATTTATTGAAGATCTAAACGGTAATGTAATAGACGTAAGTAAGAGAATAAGAATAGTTGATTGGGATATTGAAACAGCATCAAAAGAGGGCTATCCTCACTTTATGTTAAAAGAAATCCACGAGTCACCTAAAGCTGTTAGAGATACAGTCTCAGGCCTTTTGTCAGACTTAGAACTTATCGAAAAAGTTGCTGAAGAAATAAGAAATGCTGAAAGGGTTATTGTAGTAGGTGCTGGAACCAGTTACCATGCGGGTTTATACTTTTCACTCTTGTTAAATAGGATAGGGGTTAATTCAATTCCTCTGATAGCTTCAGAGTATTACAATATTAAAGGCAAAAAGGGAGATTTTGTGATTGCAATAAGCCAAAGTGGTGAAACAATCGATGTACTTCAGGCTATAAGAAAACTAAAAGGTGAAGGTGGAAGGATTGCTTCAATAACTAATGTAATTGAGAGTGCTATAGCGAGGGAGAGTGAATATAAAATTTATATGAGGGCAGGGCCAGAGATAGGAGTTGCTGCAACTAAAACATTTACTACACAACTGGTCTCCCTCCTCATAATCTATTCCATTTTAACAAAAGAAAACTTAAAGAAGTTCGAAAAAGCAGATGAGGAAGTTTATAACGCATTAAGTCTTGAGAGTTATGCTAAAAAGATCGGGAAAGAACTATCAAAAGCTAGGAACATATACTATCTGGGTAGGGGGCTGAGTTTACCCCTAGCAATGGAAGGGGCTTTAAAAGTAAAGGAAGTAGCGTATGTCCATGCTGAAGCTTATCCGGCTGGCGAGAGTAAGCACGGTCCTATAGCTTTAGTTGAAAAAGGTTTTCCAGTAGTGTTTATAAATGATGGCGAAATGCCGGAATTGCTAAAGAATAACGTTATGGAAATGAAGGCAAGAGGTGCTAAGGTTTACGTTGTAAGTACAAACAAAAGAGTTGGAGAAGGAGATGAAGTGTACATAGAGAGCAGGATTCCGCCATTATCAATTGCACCGATAATCCAATTAATCGCATATTACGCATCTATATCTAATGGTATTGACCCTGATAAGCCTAGAAATCTGGCTAAAACAGTTACTGTAGAGTAATAGCTTTTTTATTTCTATAATTCAAAAAATTAGATTTAACTGCATTAAAGGTTTATCTCCCAACCTTTACAATAATTAATCTCATTCATCTTTTTCCTAAAATTATCAAATATCATATCTATCTCTTATAGCTTTAATTATTTTAGCATCTTAAACTATCATTAGTATTTTTACACCCTAATGTTATCTTATATATACATAACTCTTTTCATAAATTATATATTACCTATTACATTGGATTGTTTCTCCAATAAGCAATTCATCTTACCTTCACTACTTAATTTTTTATCAATAAGTTGACAAAACTACAATGCAAAATTATTATTAATAAAAAATTATTAGAATGTACATTCAACATTTATTAACTATTTTTAATTTAGAACTTATTTTTAAATTTCTAAAGATTTAAATAGAATATGGTTTCAATACCAACCTGGTTTATATATGCATTATTAGGAGCAATATTTGCAGCTTTTTCTACTATATTTGCTAAAATT
>JAWDMD010000057.1:0-3651 GCA_046536775.1 Candidatus Nanopusillus sp.
CATAATATTATGAAAAAGTTTTTATTACTATTCTTTAGTAACATCATATATTTATATATATGGACCCGCGGGGATTCGAACCCCGGACCTCTCGGACCGCAACCGAGAATTCTGTCCATGCTGAACTACGGGTCCTATATATATTATATCTTTGGTAGTATTAAATTTCCGAACTTCTCATATTTATTCGATTTAAAGAATAAGCCAGCTAAATAGGATAAATATCCGTCATAAATATCTTTATATTTAAATACTTCTGAAAAATATTGATATTTTAATTTTAATATTTTTTCTACCGCTCTTGGAAATGTTTCATATATTTCTATATTCTTATTAATTTCCATTATTTTATTTTTTAATAAATCAGCTCTTTCATATAACAATTTCATAGATTTTAAAGATAATGGTAATGGTTTAAATCCATTTTTATATAATAATCTTTCTTCTATTCTATATGGATATTCATAACTTAAAGGTGCATCAATAAATATATATTTGAATTTTTCATTTTCTATTAAATTTAATATTTCTTCATTTTTATATAATATCCCAAAGATTGGTTTTTTATTAAAGTAAAAATATCCAGTTCTATTATTTTCCTTTGCAGATAGATCTAAACCAAGAATCATTCCCTATAAATAAATCTATACGAAGTATCATATATATCTTTTTCAAAATTCATTTTATCCAAATAATAATTTAATATTACAATAACCTGTGATGAAAAATAATTAATATCCCCTAAGGAAATCTTTATTACATCATTATCTATTTTTTTCTTTATACCTTTTGGTAATCCTAAAAAATCTCCAATAATAAATACTGGATTTTCAATTTTTATATTTTCAATAAATTCCCCATCTTTATCTAATAAATATATATTTTTTCCATTATTCTTATATCCATCCAATAAATCGAAAAAATCAACTTTATCAACATATATACCTGGGAATGGGTCTTTAATATTCTTTTTATTATATTTTTTCAATGATATTGATAATAATGTAGATATATCTTTTTTTGACCATGGGGTATTTATATCAGATTCTATTCTTATCAATCTAGGAGGAACAGGTTTTCCATTTAAATATAAATCAAATCTAATATTTTTTCTTAATCCATTTGATACAAAAAAAGCATGTATAATTGAATTAATTGCTATATCCAATCTTCCGGAATAATATATGTTTTTAAAATTTCCATCAGTTCTTATGGTATTTGAATAAAAAATAAATATTCTCATAATCAAATATTCAAATAAAATCTTATAAAAAATGAGATAATAATAAAATCTTATGAATAAATTAAAACTATTTGCATTATTAATTCTAATATTTAGTTTCTTTAATATATACTCACAAAATTATTCATCAACATTGTTTAATATTCCAATAAATTCTGTTAATATAAATCAATTAAATCTATATAATCTGGGGCAGGGATCTTATGGTGATTTTTATATTTTATATCCTTCATATTATTTTCCTTACCCAATATATTCATCAAATCAGTATTTAAACATATATTTTAATTCATCAATTCCTTTAACTTTTTATATAATGGACCAACAAGATTATCAAAGTTTTCAAAACAGTGGTAATTTTACTCCAATTTATCAGAACTATACAAATTATATAAACCAAAGTATATATTTATCTTCAGGAAATTATTATATAGTAATTTCTAATAATAATACACAAAATGCATATTATTATTTTATATATAGTTTGACAAATCAAACCGAAAATGTTATTTATTCTCCAATAGGAATTTCTGATTATGGTATATATATTAGTAATGGAAATATTTATGGATATAATATTACAACAAACGAGGTTGTTGGAGAAGTTTATTTAAATGATTTCAGTTCATATGTTGATCCTTCATGTTCTAATAATTTTTTAGGCGAAGATTCTGGTTCTATACAATTAAATGCCATTTTAGAATTGACTGATGGTCAATATTATTGGCTACAAAATGTTTTATTAATAAATAACACTGGTGGATATTTTGATTTTACTGATAATATATGGAATTTTACCTCAGAAAATTCTAATTTATCAGGTGATTTAATTAATGGTAATGGAATAGTAAATAATTATGGTCTTAACTCGTTTTATGCATATGAAACAAATAACTTTGTTCTACAATATCCAGTAAATGTATATTTAATAATTAATGTTACTCAAAATAATTCTTATCCAGAAATACAATTTGGATATAGTTTTGATGGACAAAATATATATTGGTATGATAACGTTACATTATTAATTCCATCATATAGTAATATAGTTATTTCTCCATCTTTTACAAGTTCTAATAGTATGGAAGATTTAGAGTTAGTTATTGGTGGGCCTGGATATGGAAATTGTATAGATATAAACAATATTGGTGGTTATTTAGGTTTATATTATTTATACAATAATCAATATCTTACCCCCGACCCATCAATATTTAATTATGGTATTAACACAGCAGAGGATTCTTCAAATATTAATGAAAATATAATATCTCAAGGATTTGTAAATTTATCTACAGGTACTTTTTATCCAGAATATTTGGGAAGTACAACTCCTTTAAATTATAATATATCAGTTTATTATTCTTACAATAATTCATATATAAATTATCAATATCTATTTGGAACAATTTTTAATATGAATATTCCATTGTATATTTATCAAAACGATACATTATATTTACTAAATAATTTAACAATAAATGGAGAAAATTATAACATTAATTATTCTCAACAATATTTGAATATAAGTTTACCAGTAAATAACAATTATAATATATCTGCAAATTATACAGAATATTATCTAGTTACTATAAATGATAGCATTGGAATAAATTTTACAATTTCTGGAAATTATCTAAATGAAACTTATTATAATAATACATATTCTCTTTATGTAAATAATTTATTGAATATTTACTTAAATCAAACATATAATTTCGGAAATTATCAATATTATTGTCCAAATAATATAACATTAAATATAAATACTCCAGAAATTGTTGATATATCTGATTATTGCTATTTACAATATCAATTAAATATATCTTTCCCATTTAATTATACAATAAATAATAATACATATTCTGGAAATAATAGCTTTTATATAAACGCAAATAATAATGTAACCATATTAATAAATCCAATTAATTATATAAATAATCAGGAAAGATTATATTGCAATCAAAATAATATAACAATAAATATAACTTCTCCGACAAATATTGCTCTATCCAATTATTGCATATACCAATATTTAGTAAATATTAATACACCATTTTTAGTAAATATTTCTATAAATAATTCTGTAAATAATTATGGGAATATTTCTATTTTTTTGAATGATGGAACTATGATAAATGTTTTATCATCAAAATATATTTATCCAGGATTCTTTTATAATACAATTTATTATGAAAATGGATATAATTATATTGTAGATCAACCACTAAATATTGTTATACAATTTAATAAAGAAATAGAATATAATTATTTAAATATTGGATTATTAATTGGAGGAATAATAGTGGTAATATTATATATTTTATACTAATGGGACCGCCGGGATTTGAACCCGGGGCCACCGGTACCCCAAACCGACATCCTTCCAAGCTGGACTACGGTCCCAGATA
>JAWDMD010000058.1:0-3625 GCA_046536775.1 Candidatus Nanopusillus sp.
CGCTTTTAAGTAAAGCTCCATTTTTACTTGGGATAGACAAATCTTTATTACAATAAAATTAAACCTCATATTTAAATCTTTTGGCATAAACTGCTTTTGAAAACTAAAAAATGCTCCAATAATTTTTTATTAGAATTGCTTTATTATTTCTAAACTATTTTGTAATTATTAAGCCATAAACTCACAAAAATAATTTTTAAAGTTCTATTCTAGAATTTTCCCCTATAACTAATTTTAATGTTCTGGACTTATCATTAACTTTCTCTACTATGGCGTTTTGACCTATAAGTGAATCTCTAATAAATACTCCTTTTACTGAAGCACCATCAAGAATAACGCTATTTTCAATTTCAGAATCAAATACCTTACAATTATCCCCTACCATAGTATATGGCCCTATATAAGAGCTTGATAAAATAGAGCCTTTACCTATATATGCAGGACCAACTATTCTGCTGTTTTCAACCTTTGAATTAATATCAATAAATACCCTCCCTTCTATCTTAGAATTGACAAGTTGTCCTTTTAATTCTCTATTTGTATGTCTATCCAACAATATCATATTTGCCTCCAATATATCTTCAGGCATCCCTGTATCTTTCCACCACCCATCTACTATTCTATATTCAATTTCTTTTCCATTATTTATTAATTCTTGTATGGCATCTGTTATTTCCAACTCACCTCTCCAGCTCGGCCTTAAATTTTCTATAATATCAAAAATCTCATTTGTAAAACCGTAAACACCAATTAAAGCCAATTCGCTTATTTTTTCTTTGGGTTTTTCTACAACTTTAACAACCTTGTTATCCTTAACTACAGCAACCCCAAATCTTTGGGGTTCTGGAACTTTTGCCAAAAGAATTGATGCATCCTTTTTAAAATTTATTATTTCCCTTAAATCATACGGAACAATATTATCGCCTAAATAAACAATAAACCTTTCATCTACAATGTTTTTTACTTTGTAAATTGCATCGGCAATCCCCCTAGCCTTTCCTTGATAAACATATTTTATATTAAGATTAAACGATTTACCATCCCCATAATACTCTATAACCCTTTGAGGATTATTATCTCCTAAGATTATAATAACATCATTAATACCAGAATCCCTTATTTGCTCTAATACCCATTGGGAAACAGGTTTTCCAGCAACTTTTATTAACTGCTTTGGACCTGTATGAGTTAAAGGTCTTAATCGAGTACCTTGCCCCCCATGTAAAACAACTGCCTGCATTAGGATCACCTAACTACCGTTTTTATGTTTTCATTTATACTGTAAAAATCAAAACTCAATAAATTTTTGGCTTTTTCTAAATTAAGAGAAGAATCGTAAGGTCTCTTGGCAACCCATGAATCAACATTATCCACTTCTTTAATAATAGTATTTTTTATATTTAAAATATCGGCAATCCTTTTTACAAGCTCAACCCTTGAAATCCTTTCTCCCGCTACGTTTATTATTCCTGATTTCCTTTTTTCTGATAATTCTAATATTGCTTGTGCTAACTTTTTCGCTGATATAGGGCTGTAAAAACCTTTAAATGCATTTATTTCTTTACCTTCTTTTAGTCTAGAAATAGCAAAAGGAATAAAACCCTTATAGCTGAAAACACCAGATGTTCTAACAACTAAAGAATCATCATAAGACAATGCATAACTCTCTCCTAAGAGTTTCGTCAATCCATAATAGTTTATTGGATTTGGCTCATCAATTTCTTTATAAAAGCCTTTTGTTCCATCAAAAACGTAATCAGTACTTATATGAATCAAATAAGATCCTATAACTCTTGATGCTCTAACTATATGCTTGACTGCCTCCGCATTAACTTTTAATGCAGATTTTTTATTTATTTCGCAACCATCCACATCAGTAATAGCAACCGTATTTATTATAACGTCTGGCATTGTTTTAATTATAATATCTTCTAATAAATCAAAATTAGTTACATCTAAGGCAATTCCTTTATTGAAAGGATCTGATTTATGGTATGTATATGCCATATTTTCATTATTTAATAAATTAATTAGTTCCTGACCTAGTTGGCCAGAACCTAGTATTAAATATTTAACCTTCATTAAATATCACCTAAAAATTAAATCTTTTGAAATAGCATCTTTTAATGTAGGCCAATGAGAATCCTTTTCAGATAATATAGGATTTTTGATCGGCCACTCTATTTTAATATCTGGGTCATTCCAAATTATTCCTGATTCATCTTTGGGTGAATAATAATTATCAACCAAATAAACCACTATTGCGTCATCACTTAATACTTGAAATCCATGAGCAAATCCTCTCGGAATATAAAGTACACTTTTATTATACTCAGATAATTTAACCGATATAAATTTCCCAAATGTTGGAGAACTATATCTAAGATCTACAGCTACATCAAAGATTTCACCTTTTATAACTCTAACTAATTTTGCTTGAGAAAAAGGATTTCTTTGATAATGAAGACCTCTTATAACACTTTTTTTAGAATAGGATTGATTTTCTTGAATTACATCAAACTTTATATTATTATCTAAGAATTGAGTTATAGAGAAAGTTTCCATAAAATATCCTCTATTATCTTCAAACACTTTTGGTTGAATTAAAATAACTTCAGGTATTTCCAGCTTTTTAAATTCAAAAGGCAATTCTCTCTCCCTATTATAAACTTAATTAAAAAATAAAAAAAGTTTATAGTTTTCCTATGCTGTCTGGTATTTTAATTCTTATTGTTAAAAATCCATCTCCTTTATTTGCACCTATTATATTAAATCCTTTAGACTTTGCTTGGTGATCATACAAACACTATAATTTATAAATGCATTAAATACATAAGGTACATATTTTCCTAATCTATCATTAAATGGCAAACGTATTCAATAACTCCTTCAAGATTTATTATTGCTGTACCCCTTTAGTCATGCCGCTGCTTGTGTTTAAAGATCCATAAGCTGATGATATTTCTTTTTTCATATCATCAACTAAAGGAAACTTAACCTTGCTTATCATTGGTGAAGCTTCAATTCATACTTTATGGGAATATACTGAACCAGTACTTATTGCTAATATTTTTGCTTTTTTCCTTAAATTTACCATAATATTGTTAAAATGCCTCCAAATCAGTTTCACAAACAAATGTGAAATCTACTAAGGTAATGACTGCATTATTAAAAATTTGGGATATGACTAAACAATATGAAAAGATGAAAATAGTTCTATAAAATATTTAATGTGATTGTTGATAACAAAGTAAAAATTAATATTTAAATAATTTAAAATAACTTTTAATTATGTTTTAAATATAGTATCTCTTTCAATATATAAAAATAAAATTTCCCTTGTTAAATCTTAAAGCTTAGTGAATTTCTCATAGGAATATATGCTCTTAAGCATAAAAATAAAACTGCAAAGAAAATATAATCATAATATCTCATTGAAAGTCCAATAACTATATCTAAATCAAATAAGATTAATTTAAAATATTTAAATATGAATAAAAGAGATTTTTATAATATCATATCTCTTATTTTAATCTTATTTATTAGATCATTCATATATATAAGTTGCTTATACCATTCAACAGTTCTAGTTTTGATTTCATCTTTTATTTTTCCTTCAATTAAT
>JAWDMD010000059.1:0-3619 GCA_046536775.1 Candidatus Nanopusillus sp.
GATATTGAATGGGTTAGAAAAATAAGAAATGAAGCACCTGAAAATTTTGAATTCACATTTAAAGCATTTCAGGGTATTACACATGATGTAAATTCTTTTACATGGAAAAAATCAAAAATAGAAAATTATAAAGAATTAAAGGGAAAGGTTGGATATTTAAGAAATACAAAAGAAGTATTTGAATTTTGGGAAAAACAAGAAGAAATTGCAAACATATTAAAGGCGAATATAGTTGTTATTCAATTACCAAATTCATTTAGAGATACAAAAGAAAATATTGAAAATGCATATAATTTCTTTAATTCAATTAATAAAAGGTGTAAGATAGCAATAGAATTAAGGGGTTGGAGTAAAGAAAATAGGGAAAGAATATGCAAAGAATTTGATTTAATAGATATTGTAGATATAAATGTTGAGGAACCAGCATATGATTCCGATATAAAATATTATAGATTACATGGATTACATGATGGTAATAGATTAATATATAATTATTATTATTCAAAGGAAGAATTAAATATAATAAAGGAAAAAGTATTAAAATATGATAAAAAGGATAGTTATGTAATGTTTAATAATTCAATGATGTATGAAAATGCAAAAGAGTTTTTAGAATTAATAAAAAATGTATAATTATTTATTAAGAATAAAGTATAATGGAGAAAATTATCATGGAATTGCATATCAAAGAAATGTAAAAACAATTTCAGGAGAAATTTTAAATTATTTTAATATAAAAGAATTTAAATTATCAATTGTTTCAAGAACAGATAAGGGGGTAAATGCGGAAGAAAATTATATTGTTATATCTTCAGATAAAAATATTGATTTTTCAGATTTTCAAAATAATGATATAAAAATATTAAATATATATAGATTAAAAGAATTTATCAATATTAGGAAATTTTCTAGAGGTAAATTATATGAGTATAAATTACCAAAAAATTTATTTGAGAAAAAATATATGCCAAAATATTTAATAAATAATGAAAAAATTTTAATAAAATCTGAAGAAAAAGAATTTGATATAAATAAATATATAGAAGCATCGAAACATTTTATAGGAATAAAGAGTTTTCATAATTTTGCAAAAGGTAAAATAAAAGATCCAATATGTAATATAATAAAATTTGAAATAATTGAAGATAACGATTTTTATATAAATTATATTGAGGGAAATAAATTTTTATATGAAATGATAAGGAGAATTATCACATTTTTAATTTCTGTTGGTTATAATTTGTTTCCATTAGATCTAATTGAAAAAGTTTTTGTATATAATTTAGAACCAAAACCATTTCCCTCAGATCCAAAATATCTTACATTAAAAAAGGTTTACTTAGATTGGAAAGAATTATATAAATATATTGAAGATATTATTGAAATATAATGTTTTCAATATTTCTATAATAATATTGTTATGATTGTAGTATTCTTGTCTGTAAAATACGGAGATGGAATAAATATTTCTAGAAGAATATTGGAAAGGAAATATGCAATATCTATAGATATAAAGAAAGTTGAAACACTATATTTAGAAAAAGATAATATTAAAGAGGAGGATAGAGAGATATTAATAATAAAGACAAGAAAGGAATTATTTGATAAAATAGAAGAATTAATAAAAGAAATATATAAAAATAATATAATTGAAATATATTCAATAAATGTTGAAGATGCAAATAAAGATTTCCTGGACCTATTAGAAAAAGAAACATCTATAAAGAAAATAAAAAATGCTTGAAGATTTAAAAAAAGCTTCTAAAATTACAAAAGATGTAAAAAGAGAAGCTGAAAAATTATTGAAACCTGGAGAGAGTATATATAATATTGTAGAAACGATTGAACAAAAAATAATAGATTTAGGTGGATTCCCATCATTTCCTATTAATATATCTATAAATAATATAGCAGCACATTATACACCAACAATAGATGATAGTACAATACTAAAGGATGGAGATGTTGTAAAGTTTGATTTTGGTGCGCAGGTCAATGGGTATTGTATGGATACAGCATTCACGGTAGAAATAAATGATAATAAATATAAAGATCTAATTGAGGCTTCTAGAAATGCATTAGAAAATGTTAAGAAAATTATAAAAAAGTATATTGAAATATCTGAAATTGGAAGAGTAATAGAAAATACAATTAAATCTTATAATTATAATCCAATATATAATCTATCTGGTCATAAAATAGAACAATATATCTTACATGCTGGAATTACAATACCAAATTATGATAATAAATCAAAAATAAAATTATCTGAAGGGATATATGCAGTTGAACCATTCGCTACAAATGGTTTAGGACTTGTAAAGGAAGATAAGCCTTCTGGAATATATTCTATAATATCTGATAAACCAATTAGAGATCCAAATATTAAGAAATTTTTCCAAGAAATATATAATAAATATAAAACTCTTCCTTTTGCATATAGATGGTTATATAAAGATTATAATAATAAAATAAACTTAAAATTGTTTATAGAATATCTAAAAAAGAATGGAAATATTTATGAGTACCCCATATTAGTAGAGCAATCTAAAGGAATAGTAACTCAATTTGAAACAACTTTTTATATTTATGATGGAGTTTATGACATGATGGATTAATTTTTAGGGGATATTATATTTTGGTCGTGTTAAATTGATTTAAACAAATGTTAAAACAAAAGATTTTTATATTAGTTAGTCAATAATATTATTATGGCAAAGAGAACAACACCAATTCCAGTGGCACCACTATATAGAATATTAAGAAAGGCCGGTGCATCAAGGGTAGGACAAGATGCAAAATTGGCAATGGTAGAATCAGTCTTGCAAGTAGCAGAGGCAATATCATCTAGAGCAATAGAACTAGCAAAACATGCAGGAAGAAAGACTGTACATGAGGATGATATAAGGCTAGCAATCAGGGAACTCAGAGGCCTATAAAGATATATATTTTTTGGTTCTATTAATTTTTATAAAACATTGTTATAATATATATAAATGGAATATTCAGAAAGAAAACCAATAGATTTTAAGAAAGAGAGGCCACAATTGTTTAAAATGAAGGGTATTTCAGCAAAAACAGTAGAAGAACATTTGAAAATATATGAAGGATATGTAAAGAAGTTTAATGAAATAACACAAAAGCTAAATAATTTAACAGACGAGGATTATAATACAGCAAATGTAACATATTCATTAATAAGGGAATTAAAAGTTGAATGGACTAGGGCTTTTGGAGGAATGATTAATCATGAAATATACTTTGGTCATCTGGGTGGAGAAGGTGGAAAACCTGGATCATCATTAGGATCACAAATAGATAAAGATTTTGGATCATTCGAAAAATTTGTTAAAGAAATGAAAGCAACTGCTATGGGCGCAAGAGGATGGGCTTGGTTATTATGGTCAGACGATCTAAATAAATTATTAGTTAGTATATCTGATGAACAAAATACATATATGGTACAAAACTCAAAATTAATATTAGCTTTAGATGTATTTGAACATGCATACTATTTGGATTATGGAAGTAATAGAAAAGGATATGTAGATATATTCTTTGATAATGTAGATTGGTCAGTAGTAGAAAAAAGATTCGAGGCATTAAAAGTATAATTTTT
>JAWDMD010000060.1:0-3592 GCA_046536775.1 Candidatus Nanopusillus sp.
CGCGGCTCAGCGACGTATAACGTCGACAGCGATGACGTTGAGGAGGTGAGCGGGGACGCACAGGAGCTAACCAAGGTGGTCAGAGAAGTGGCCAGCGGGCTTGCCCATTAGCCGTCGCTGCGTTGCCCTAGCTCGTCACTCCTCGTGCGGGCCTTGAGGGCTCACGGCCCCGGTTGGTCGCTACCTAAGTCACGAGGCCGCTGCTCGCTGGCCGACGCGCAATTACTTAGAGGAGGGACAAAAGGCTTAAGGTTAAATTTCAGCTCCGCCCTGAACTCACGTCCAACCTTGAATTCAACCACGAGGCCCCGAAGGCCTGCCATGGCGCCCGCCAAGGTGAGACCATGGACCTGGTGATGTTCGTCGACCCCCTTGAGGGCCTTCACGGCCCCCTCAGGCCTGCCTACCTCCTCGCAAGGGAGCTCAGGGGGTCCTATAACGTGACCTTCGTGACCCCCTCCTCTGAGACGGCTGAGGAGATAAGGTCAGCCGGCTTTGAGGCCTTCAGCTTCGACAGGAGGTACTTCCTCAGGGGGTCGCTGAGGACCCTTGAGGCCTGGCTCAGGAGCATGAGGTTCAACGTCGACAACGACGCCGTCGTGATGAACTTCTCCCAGGCCTTCCTGGTCAACGCTGACGTCTACTACGCCCAGGGGCCCATAACGAGGGCCCTTGACGACATGTACCCGGAGATGAGGCCCCTCTACAGGGCCATATACAGGGCCCTCAGGAGGCTCTTCATACTTCACGACAGGAGGTTCAACAGGGGGCTGAGGAGGGCCTCAAGGCTGTTCATAGCGAACAGCTCCTTCACAAGGTCGATGTACGAGGCCTGGGGGATAAGGGTTGACGGCGTGATACACCCTCCCCTCGACACGGGCTTCTTCAGGCCAATAACCTCAAGGCCGTCGGGCGACTACGTGCTGACCTACGTGGGGAAGGAGACGGAGTTCTCGGCGATAAGGAGGGTGGCCGACGAAGGGGTCAAGATAAGGGCCTTCGGCTCAAAGATCTCCCACGTGCCTGACTACATAAGGGGGCACCCCAACATAGAGCTGCTTGGACGCGTGAGCGACGAGGAGCTGGTGGAGCTCTACTCGAACGCCCTCTTCACCCTGTTCCCGTTCACGCACGAGCCCTTCGGCTACGTGCCAGTTGAGTCGATGGCCTGCGGCACCCCGGTGCTCACCTACGCCGCCCAGGGACCCGGGGAGACGGTGATCCACGGGGTCACGGGCTGGCTGGCTAAGGACGAGGGGTCCCTGGTCGACATGGCGGTCAGGATATGGAAGGAAGGGTACCCAAGCAGTATGAGGGCGAGGAGCAGGGAGAGGGCTGAGCAGTTCGACACCAAGGTGATAGCTGACAAATGGCTTGATGTCCTGAGGGGGGTTAAGGGCTGAGGCCAGCGACCTCCTTAAGCATCCTGACGTACTGGGGGACCACGACGTCCTCGCTGTAGTCCCTGACAACGGCATCCCTGCCCCTCCTGCAGAGCTCAAGGTACCTGTCCCGGTCATCGTAGAACATGTTATAGAGGTCGACGAGCTGCCTCAGCACTCCCTCAACGCCCCTAGTCAGGAGGAGGGGGAGGCCTGGGAGCCTGTGTGACGGTATGTCTGAGGCTATGACAGGCGTGCCGCTGGCCAGGGCCTCAAGGATGACAAGGCCGAACGTGTCAGCCCTTGTGGGGTACATGACTACGTGGGCTGATGAGTAGAGGTTCACAAGCTCGTCCTCGGGGACGAAGCCGAGGCTCTCGACGCCGTCAGTTACATCGCCCTCCCTGCCGCCGGTGGCCAGGAACCTTGCCTTGAGGCCTAGCCTCCTGGCCTCCTTGGCAACTGCGGTGAAGACGTCAAAGCCCTTCTCATATGCCCTCCTGCCCACGAAGAGCACCTTGAACTCCTCGTCCTTCTCCCTCGTCGGCCTCCAGCGGTTAACGTCAATGAAGGGGGGCAGGGCATAGACCCTCCTGTGCCTTACTAAGTTGACAAGGTGAGGGTAGGCGTGGACTGCCTTGAAGCGCCTCAGCTCAAGGCGGGCAACCCTGTGAAGGTAGTAGCTGTAAGCGCCCCAGGCGCCCAGCCTGTTAAGGAGGGCTGCCGGGCCTCCCCTGAAGAGCCCTGGGTCCTGGGCCTCGGGCAGGAGGAGGGGCGAGTGAATCGCGGCCACCTTAGGGGCCCTGACCCTCAGGAGGGCAAGCGAGGCCATGGGGAAGTAAGTGACGTAGGCGACGTCAGCGTCGACGTCTGGGAGCAGGCCCTCCCTGTACTCGACGGGGCCGAGGAGGCCCTTAACTTCAACGCCGCCCCGCCGCCCTATGGGCAGGGAGTAGACGGAGGCCCTGAGGCCCTGCCTCGAGAGGGCGCTGGCGAGCCTCACTATGAAGGCCTCTCCTCCGCCCATGTATGTGAGGCTGTGGTTGTGAACTAGCGCGACCCTCATCAGGGCCCTCGGCCAGGTCGCTGACAGGGCTGGCCAACTTTATGCGTGACGCCAGCGGGTTGAACCCTGCGACATGGCGTTAGCGGTAGGCGGGGCCTAAAGGAGGTGAGGCGTAGGCCTTTGGAGTAGGCCTTACGGTAAGCCCTTGACTAACGTCAGGGCCTGCCCCTTGCGGCTCGACCTAGCCTGCTGGCCTTCTCTCGCGGGCCGCCAGGAAGGCTATGGCTAGGGCGAACAGGGCGTAGGCGGGTATGTTGCCGTAGGCGGGGACCAGGTACCATGGCACCCTTATGGGCGGGTACTCGCCCGGCACGTAGGTGTTCACCCTTATCGTCAGGTTGCCAGGAATTGCCTCACTTGCGTTAACCACAAGGGTCTCCCAGGCTGCCCTCTGCGTCACGTTGGCCTCAAAGGTCAGAGCCTGCTGTGCAGGCCTCTGGGGGCTTATGGTTATGGTCCTGCCAAGCAGCGACACAGTTATGTTTGAGCTCACGTTAGTCGAGCTAGCCGGCCTGTTGGTGACCATCATCAGGTTCACGGTGCAGTTCAGCTGCTTTACGAGGGCTGAGCCGTTGTAAACCAGGGCCTTAGGCGCCCCAGGTATGTAGGTGCAGAGGGCCTGCCACGGCGTGGTCGGCATGTGAAGGATTACGTAATACGTGCCCGGCTCCAGCTTCGCCTTAGGGCTGGTGACTATTGGCGTCGCCCATGAGTGGGGCCCGCACCACCAGGGCTCCCCGAAGCTTGCGCTCCACAGGTAGCCACTCCTGTTCGTTGGAACAGGCGACCTTGATATCACTACCTGACCGCTCACCAGGTTGCTAGGACCTGAGCCGAAGACAACAAGGCTCTCTATAGTGGCAGTCTCATTAACTGTGACCGGCTGCACCAGGTACTCCGAGCTGTCCAGGAGGGCGAAGTAGCCTGGCAGGGTACCGCACGCAGCGCCCTGGGGCTGCTGGAGCACCTGAGGCAGGTCACTGGTGACGTACTCTATGGTCTGCAGCGGCGTGTAATTGACGCCCACGCTGACCTTAACTGGCCCCTCAGGCAGAAGGGCCAGCGAGTACTGGTGGGAGCCCGGCGTTATGGGTAACAGCGTCTCTGTGGCCGTGTAGTTGAGGCTGTGAAGCCTTATGAGCGG
>JAWDMD010000061.1:0-3570 GCA_046536775.1 Candidatus Nanopusillus sp.
AGATCCATTACATTATAAAGAAATAAATGTTTTTGGTTCATATATTAAGGAAGATAGATTTATATTATATATATCTATTTTGTTTGCATCAATTATTGGAATATTTGGAATAATATTTAAATTATATGAAAATTATGTAGCGCTTTCAATATTAATAATAGTTATATATCTTGTAGGAGGAGTTCCATATTTATTTTACAAATATATTGAAAGTAAAATATATGAAAATATTTCTAATAACTATACATATTTTCTATCTTACTTATCTGAAAGTTTAGCATCCGGAATGACCTTATTGGATGCTCTGGCATATCTATCTTCGGTAGATTTAGGATATCTATCTATTTTAGTTAAAAAATTATATAATTGGATTGCTTGGGGTATGTCTTTTGAAAAGGCATTTACACTATTTAATATGTATTTTGAAGAACTTCCAAACATAAAAATGATTAATTATGTAATATTAGAAACATATAAAGGGGGAGGTGATATTTCAAAAGTTTTAAAAAGGTTATATAATGATCTAGAATCCGTAAAAGAATTGGATGGATTAAAGAGAGCATATGTATCACAACAAATATTGGTTTTATATGCTATATTTGTTATATTTGTTGGATTATCAATTTCCATATTAAGTACAATTAAACCATTGATAATAAGTCAGATTTCGGTTTCCACTATTCATACAACATTTAATTTCTTTTCTTCTTCAATAAATTATTCATGGTTAAAGTTTATTACATCCCTATCAATAATTATGGTAGGGATTTCAGCATCAATTATAATGGGTATTGCTGAAAGTGGAAAAATAAGATCTTCAGTAAAACATTTAGCAATAAATAATTTAATAGGATTATTATCTATAGTAATTTTTGTTCTACCCTCTTTTGTATCATTTAATTTACAAGTTTTTCCAACAACTGCTTATGTATATACCCCAATAAACATACAAGTATATGGATATATTGATGCGCAACCAATAACAAATGCTCCATTAACAATATATGTAATAAATTCGGCTGGAAATTATGTTTATCAGAATTTTCAAATATTACAGAATGGATATTATTCTCAGTCTATTGAATTAAATAGCACTGGTACATATATTGTAGAAGCAATATTAAACTATAATAGAAAAAAATATATACAAAAACAAAGTATTAATGTAACAATATGAGGTCTCAAAGCTGGATTGAAGTATTGATTACCCTTGCTGTATTTTTATACATTATAGTTTATATGTATCAAGATATAGTCAATGGATTATCTCAATATTCTACTGGATTATATAAAATATCTGAATATCAAAAATTATATACCAGTTCTTTTTATTTTTCTCAATTTTATGATCCGCAAAAAGTATATAATTATACAAAATTTTCTTTTTCATATTATTATACTCCCGATGTTATATTTTTATCTACAAATCCATTTATTTGTAATAATTGTATAGAATTTTTTTATAATATGAGTTCAAACAATATAGAAATAATACAAAACTCTTATATAAATGTATCATCTATTTTACAAGTTTATATATATGGAACAACTCAAAATATTAGTATAACAAACAATTCTGCATATTATAATTGTGATAATTATTTAAGTTCTTCATTTTTTAGTGTATATACAAGAACTTTCTTATATTGTGATTTTAATTTAGTTGGAAATTCTAGTATTTATATAAATACAAATGAGAAATTCTTAATTATAAATAATTATAATACAGTATTATACTTGTATAATGGGAATAAAATTGTTGGTCTTCCAAATATATTAATGAATATTTATCCAACGGTATATTTGAATTATTTTCAATATTTTAATGGATCTATAAACTATATATCTTTATATGGTTAATGAAAAATTTATATAAGAATCATGAATATAAATTAAATATTGTTGGGCCCGTAGCTTAGTCTGGTAAAGCGTCGGGCTTTTAACCCGAAGATCGGGGGTTCGAATCCCCCCGGGCCCGGGTTCGATTATCATAAATGATTAAGGTTATTAACAATCATAATTTTATATTGGACAATGTTTCTTAGTATCTCATGGGAATAAAAAGAATATTATATTTTGCTATAATAAGTTTTCTATTGTTAATTTCTACATTTAATATATATTCACAAGTTGGAGCGGATGTTGTTGGAAGTAATAGTGCTCAAGCTAAGAGTATAACATTATCTACAGCAAATTTATATTATTGTGTTGCTTCTTCTGCAGGTTCAACCCTTACTCCAAGCTTTAATGTAATGGTAAATAATGGAAATTATGCAGTAATTGGAAATTCTAGTACAAATACCTGTTCATTTACTACTACAGCTAATCATTATGCAATAGGTGGGGTTTCCATAAACAATTATTCTGTTCCAGTTATTTTAACTACTTTTACAAATACATATACTAAGAAAACTACAGTAACAGTTTCATATACTGTTTCTGGACAGAATGATACAGTATTAATATTAATATCCTCGGGAGGAACAAAGAATGGAGGTAATATTGGTGGGATAACATTACCTAATGGATGTTCTCAATTATTTTTAACATCTTCTAGAACTGCGGCTAGTGTATATGCTGCAGTATGTAATGATTCAGCTCCAGGTACTTATAGTGTTTCATTTACTGTTACTCCTGGTGCAGGATCGACGGAATATGTTTCAGCATTAGTATTGGGATTTCCAGTATTTACTTTTGATATTACAGGACCAAGTAGTATAGATGTTTATACAAATTATAGTAATTCAACAACAATATATGTAAATCAATTAACAGGAAATACTGCTTTGCCAGTAACTTTATCTTGTTCAACAAGTAATTCAAATCTAACATGTTCACTATCTAATACAACTGTTACTCCAAATGCATCAGTAACATTAACTGTTACTGCTTCATCTTCAATTACTCCAGGTACATATTCTATAACAATTTCAGGTACAGCACAGAATGGAGCTACAAATTCTACTACTATAACAGTTAATGTACAGCAATATTCATTCTCTATACAAGGACCAAATAGTATTAATACATATGTGGGCTCTTCTAATTCGGCAACAATTAGTATTACTCAATTAAATAACGGATCTCCATTACCGGTTAGCTTATCTTGTTCTACAAATAGTAGTTATTTATCTTGTTCACTATCTAATACAACTGTTACTCCAAATGCATCAGTAACATTAACTGTTACTGCTTCATCTTCAATTACTCCAGGTACATATTCTATAACAATTTCAGGTACAGCACAGAATGGAGCTACAAATTCTACTACTATAACAGTTAATGTACAACAATATTCATTTTCAATACAAGGACCAAGTAGTATATATGTAAATGCTGGTTCTTCGAATTCTACAATAATAAATATTACTCAGCTAAGTGGTGGAGCCCCTGCATCCATTAGTTTATCCTGTTCTACAAATAGTAGTTATTTATCTTGTTCACTATCTAATACAACTGTTACTCCAAATGCATCAGTAACTTTAACAATAAGTGCAAATAGTAATATACAACCAGGTACTTATAGTGTAACAGTAACTGGTGTTGCATCAAATGGAGTTACGAATTCTA
>JAWDMD010000062.1:0-3439 GCA_046536775.1 Candidatus Nanopusillus sp.
GTAAGGCTTGAGGGCCTTAAGTCGTACTATGACGTGAGGGAGTTCGAGGCCGACGGCTTTGAGCTCAGGAGGGTCTCGGCGAGCCCAGGGGCCCTCAGGGGCCTCATAGTCGTGCCGCCTAGGCCCACAAGGGAGCTCGTGCTCAGCGCCGCCGAAAGCGGGGAGCTGCTGCCGCCGAGGTCGACGAGGCACATAACCATAGCCAAGAGGGTAGCGATGCCGGTGCCGCTCTCGTCCCTCCTCGCCTAGGGGGCCAGCCTGAGCCCGAGGTACCTGGCTGCGGCGCCCCTTATCACGGCATAGGTGTTGGCCAGGTCGCTAACCTCAACGTACTCGTTGTAGGAGTGGGCCACAGTCAGCCTCCCCGGCCCGTAGATCACCGTGGGTACCCCCCTGGCCCTGAGGTGCCTCCCGTCCGTGGCCCCAGTCATTATTATGTGCCTCGGCCTGGCGCCCAGGGCCTCCACCCCCTCGCCCACGAGCCTAACTATTGCCTCGCCGGGCGGCGTGTAGTTTGGCTCGCTGGTGCCTATCGCCTCAACCTCTGCCAGCCCGCTGAGGGCCTCCCTCAGCCTCCCTATGACTTGGCCTGGCGAGGAGCCTGGGGGCAGCCTCATGTCAAGCTCCAGCTCCGCAAGGTCTGGCACCACGTTTATCTTGGACCCTCCCCTTATCACGCCCGGGTTGAACGATATGGAGCCCACGGCCCTGGTGAAGTCCTCCTCGCCGAGCCCCGGCGCCCTGGCCCCCTCCATGTAGGCCCTGGCGGAGTCCCTCAGCGCGTCCCTGAGCTCATCGGGCGGCCTCAGGTCCCTGTTGAGCTCCTCAACGACCTCCTGGGCCCTCCCCACGGCCCTGATAAGCTTAAGTATTGCGTTGTCGCCGAGCAGCGGCAGGCTCCCGTGGGCCGGCACCCCCCTGGCGACGAGCCTGACCTGGCAGAGGCCCTTCTCGCCTATGCATATAGTGTCGAAGCCCGTGGGCTCAGCGACTATGGCCGCGTCCCCAGCCAGGGCGCCGTCCTCTACGAGTGCCTTGACGCCGGCTCCCCCTCCAACCTCCTCGTCAGCCGTGGCCGCGAGCACGAGGGAGCCCGAGCCCTCCCTCTCGACCGCTGGCCCGAGCTCGGCGAAGACGGCCATGAGCACGGCCAGGCCACCCTTCATGTCCGCCGCCCCCCTGCCGAACACCCTGCCGTCGACCACCTTGCCTGAGAACGGCGGGTACCTCCACCTGGACTCGTCGCCAGGGGGCACGACGTCCGTGTGCCCGTTGAGTATCAAAGTTGGCCTCCCGCTCCCCGCCCTGGCTATCACGTTCGGCTTCCCCCTCTCGTACTCCTTGACCTCCGGGCTGAAGCCGCGCTCGCTGAGCCACTCCCTTATCACGCCCGCCACCTCGGTCACGTCGCCGGGCGGGTTGACGCCCTTTGCCCTCACGAGCTCCGAGGTCAGCTGGGCCAGCTCCTCAGCCCTCACGTCATCCGCCGGCCTGACTCGCACACCCAACAAATATTTAAAAGTTCCCTCAGTTTTCTAAGAGCAGTTAAATTTATTAGTTAGAACAACTGTGTAGGGTCCCCTGAAGAGGGGCTTAATCATGGGACTCAGGGGAAGGGACCTCGCGAAGGTGCTCCTCCTGATAGTGGTTCCCTGGGCCTTCATAGTCCTCGCAGCCCCGCTCTACAACAGGCCGCAGCCTGAGCTCGGCGGCTGGCCCTTCGCCTGGTGGTACCTCACGGCCTGGGTCTTCATCCAGCCCGCCCTGACGTACGTGGTCTACAGGCTCATAGACAGGAGGGGTGGGAGCTGATGTTCAGGCCCGTCGACTACGCCCTCTTCTTTGTCGTCGTGGGCCTCACCGTAGTAGTGGCGTTCCTGGGCAGCAGGTGGAGGGCAGCAGACCTCAGCAGGATATCGGAGTGGGGCATAGGCGGCAGGAGGTTCGGCGCCTTCATAGTCTGGTTCCTGATGGGGGCCGACATATACACGGCCTACTCGCTGATATCAGTACCTGGGGCCGCCTTCTCCACCGGCGGCTTCATACTCTACGCTGTGGCCTACGGCTCCATCTCCTACCCGTTCCTCTACATAGTCGCCACGAAGCTCTACAGGATCTCCAGGCGCCGCGGCTACATAACTGCTGGGGACTACGTCAGGGACAGGTTCGACAGCGAGGTCCTCTCCCTGCTCATATCCCTGACGGGCATAATTGCCATGCTCCCCTACATAGCGCTCCAGGTGGTGGGCATAAGGTACGTTCTTGAAGCCATGGGGTTCCCGGTGCTGCCGAGCTTCATAATAGCCTACCTGCTGGTGGCGGCCTTCGTGGCCGTCAGCGGCCTCAGGGGGCCGGCCCTGGCCTCGCTGGTCAAGGACGCCATACTCTGGGCAGTCATAATCACGGTCGTGGTGTACCTGGGCGTTAAGTTCAGCGGCTTCGGCCCCATCTTCGCCGAGGTTGGCCCCTCCCACTACCTCATATCGGGCAACCTGATGGTGGGCTACATGACCCTGGCCCTTGCCAGCGGCATATCGTGGCTCCTCTTCCCCAACCTGCTCACCGGGCTGCTGAGCTCCAGGAGCGAGGACGTCATAAGGAAGAACTCCGTCTTCCTGCCCCTCTATCAGGTCTGGCTAGTTTTCCTAGCAATAATGGGCCTCGTGGCTCTCGCCAAGGGCCTCGTGCCCAGCAAGGTCTCAAGCCTGGCCTTCCCGTCGGTCCTCTACGCCTACTTTAACAGCACATTCACAGCCCTGGCGTTCGCGGGGATAGTAATAGGCAGCATGGTCCCAGCGGCCCTGCAGAGCCTGGGCGCGGCCAACCTGGTCACCAGGAACATCTACCTCCAGTTCATAAACAGGGGGGCCAGCGAGCCGCAGCAGGTCCTCTGGGGCAGGGTCTCAGTGTTCATCCTTATAGCTGCCTCCCTCGCCTTCGCCCTGACGCCGGCGGCCAGTGGCCTGATATTCTACCTGCTGACCTTCGCCTACGCCTGGCTGCTGCAGACGCTGCCAGCCATCATAATCTCCATGTATTGGTACAGCCTTGACAAGTACAGCGTGGCCGTCGGCTGGGCTGCCGGCACGGCCGTGACCACCTACGGCCTGTTCACGGTGCGCTTCTCGTCGTCCCTGCTGCCCTGGATGTACGACGTCTACGCCGGCTTCCTCGGGCTCGCCGTTAACCTTGCAGTTATGCTGGCGATCCATGGCGTTGTGAGGATCTCCGGGGTCAGGGTGACGAGCAGGCTCAGGACGGAGGAGCTGGAGTGAGTGTTAACCGGGGAGTTAACGCATCCTCAAAAGCGCCCTTAGTCCTGGTCAGCGGGGGCTGCCTTGAGGTCAAGGCTCGGCAGGGTCTGGGTGGGCGACGGCGAGCCCGTGAGGATAATGGGCGTCATAAACCTCAGCCCGGAGTCCTTCTACAGGGGCTCCGT
>JAWDMD010000063.1:0-3413 GCA_046536775.1 Candidatus Nanopusillus sp.
AACTAAATAATATAAAATTGGCCCTTGCAATGCATGAGCTAAATTATTTAAAGCATCAGATGATAAATCTAAACCAATAGTTCCAAATAATAAACCACCACCATAAGGATTTAAAAATACTTTTCTATATGCATTTGTAATACTATCCGCAATACCTTCTGAATCTTCTTCATCCTCAAGATATGTAAATCCCGGAACAGTATTCGCACTCTCAGTATTCATACTCTGAGCACCTTCTTCGATATTTTCTGAACTAATACCTGAAATCCCTTCTGTTTCTACAATCTCTACATCCTCACCATAATCTTCAATACTTCCAGAAAGTATACCAGCAGCAGTTGTAGCAGCAAAAATTCCTAATAATACATCATTTGCAATTGTTGCAACATCAGATACCCCCTGTGCTACTGGATTTACCATAAAACTTATACTTCCTGATAATGCATATCCAAACTTTGCTTCTGGTCTACCTGCATAACTAAGACCTTTTAATACATTAAAGAAAACTAATATTACAAATATTATAATAATAATTGCAATAATAAGTTCTATTACACTATCGCTTACTGATTTCATACTATTTATAAAAATTTTGGATTTTATTAATCTTTATATATTCATTTGATATTAGTTAATTACTGATCTGAATTTATTTTGATAATTAGACTATTTTAATATTTAATTTATTTTTAAACTAAGGTTGGGAATATTTATAAAACTTATATGAAGAAGTCTATTTATTTGATAATTATAAAAATAATTACCTTTTTAAAGCTTTACTAAAAATATATTATATGCAAGGACCTAAGGATTTAGATTTAGATACTATTTTAAGTGGAATAGGAAATATAAAAAATATTAGAAAAATTAAAGAATATCTAGATGATAAATTGGAAAAATTGAAAGAATATGGACCAGTAATAGCAAGTTATACATTATTATTATCTCCTTATACAAGAGCTTCACTTTCAATAGGATCATATTTAGAAGGAAAAATTGGTGGTCGTAGAGGTATAGCTGCAAAATATGCATCAATAGCAGTTGGTGTTGCTGTTACTGCTGCTGCTATAGGATTTGCATTATTTGGAATACATGCATTACCTTCACATAATGAACATATACAATATTTAGGATCTCAAAATGGTTATGAAGCATTTGTACCAAACGGTCAAACAATAAATTATAATGGACAGACAGATCCTGTAGGTAATTTAATATTAAACAATGGAACAACATTACATGACGTAATATGGAATGGACAATATACAAGTACAATAATTAATAATCATAACCAAATAGTTCAATTGAATAATCAATTTGTTGGACAGACTGATCCAGTGAATCATCAACCATATGTACCCTTACAGGACCTCTATGTGATTAAGGGTCAAGTACCAATTGAACAGGCAACAATAAATGGACAGACATATTATGTAATAGAGGCAAATAAAATAAACCCAGCAGACATTGCGGGGTTCTACACATATGATAAATGGGTATCCAACTTCGTAGCGGCAATGAATATGCCAGGAACATACGCAGCAGGACTACCAGGAAATTCACCAGTATTCCAATGGACAAACACAACAGGAACAGTAGCATACCAAACAATGCTATATCAACATTACGCACATGTTTTTGGAGGAGCTGTATTAGTGCTACCTAATAAAACAATAATTCCATATGGTATAACTTCTAGTCCTTCTGGTACAGCTATTTCCTTTGATCTCCCACAACAAAGTTATAATCCACCTAGTTAGTTTTTGATAATTTTTAAGATACGTTTATTACATATGGTATTCCATAAGTAACTATTATCCAATTTAGATACATAAATCCCGATCCGCCTCCCGAACCTGCCGAAATAAATAAATAGGAAGTTCCTATATAATTATCAAGATTGCCTGTTAGATAGTTTATAAAAAACCTTTCTCCATTATTATTATATTCTTCTGCATATCCAAATGTTCCAGGTATAAAATTATTGTTTATATCACCAGAAGTAAAGGGTAAATAATTATTTAAAGCCTTTTGATAATTTGTAGTAAAATTCGATGTTTCTTGATTAAACGCCGTATTATATGCGTTTATGTATGATTGTGCAAATATTGGTTCTCCCATTGTGCTTATATTTCCAGGAGGTGCTGGTGGTATTGCATATGCCTTATGACTACAACAACATCCACAACTCCAACTATATTGTTCTGAAGCAAGAGAATAATTGAATATGTTTCCATTCATTAAGAAGAATATATTCATATTACTATTTTCATCATTATTTTCTGGCTGGAACCAGTTATACAACCAAAATACACCATATTGAGAATAATGCTTTTTATTCTTTTGTTGATCTGGTGGCATAAAGGCAAAATAATTTGACCCTCCATTATATCCTTGTATATTTCCAGGACTATCTTCTAAGAAATAATATTTAGACCCTTCATCAGCAGATCCTGAATAATAATAATCATAATATCCTGAAGTACATGGATTTGATGAACATGAATTAGTATTATATTGAGTAGTTAAAAAATATCCCAATCCTAATGTATCATTGTATTGCAATATTCCAACATAATAACCTGAAGAATCACCAGGACCTGGACCACCAGCTGCCCATGCATATTCATACATAAATACTGGGAAATTAGGTGATAAATATGTATAGAGTCCAACATTTATTCCTATATTTTGATTTCCTACATGGACATATCCTCTAGGACCAGGTTCCTTGTTCGTTGTTGAATCATTACTATTATAATCATTTACTGTATCAGCATAGAATTGATTATTATAACTAACATATGATAATACTACAGCAGCTGAAACTAAAGGGTTTGTACCTAACAAATTACCATTTGTAGGATCTTCCCATGGTATTCCAGAAAAATATGCAAATGTTTGTAATCCCAATCCATTTTGATATTCTTGTGACTGGGAAGAAACTAATTGATTAAAAGTATTTTGTAAAACATTTGATGTAATTAATGCATAAGATCCTTGATAAGTTCCATCATCCATCATTAATCCTTGTAAAAGCCCATTTGTTACAACTTCTATATTAACTCCTGTCCCATTTAAAGAAATATTTACATTATTATATGGAGGTAATACATTATTAAATTGAGTATTATTAAAACATGCTTCAAATCCATTATTACAGGATATATTTTGTTCTTCTAAACTTTCATTATATGGATAAAAGTTAACATATATTGGAAATACATTTAATCCATTGTCATAAATAGTTGCATTAGAAGCATTATTTGGATCTAATGCTTCTGGAGCTCCTCCAATTGTTCCATTTAAATATTGTAATAGACTTTCATTACTAAATCCAACAAATATTGATATAATATTACAACCAAAATTACTATTATATAATGAAGGAATATTTAATAGATTAATAAAGA
>JAWDMD010000064.1:0-3406 GCA_046536775.1 Candidatus Nanopusillus sp.
CTTGCCGAGCTCTTCGTCGAGGCTGTTACGCGGGTTCTGGCTTGGGTAGATGAACACAAGGCGTATCTGTTCCTGACTGCCGCGGTTGCGGCCGGCTTGATAGCGGCCTCTACGGCGATGAGCCTGTGGGGCTTGATCGAGCTGCACAGGCTCGCCTACGCGGCCTCCCTGATGCCCTTCGCCGCCTTCGGCGGGGTCGAGTACTCTAGGGAGGAGGCGTTTAGGTTGCTTAAAGGGGCGCCGGATCCCTACGGGAAGTTCCTGGAGATGGCGAAGGCGGCTAACGCCGGGAGGATAGGGCTGGCGGAGCCCTGGGAGTCGCTGAGGAAGATCATCGCGCCGAGGCCGTCCGAGGAGAGGGAGCTTAGGGCGGGAAGAGGCGCCGAGCTCTACGGCAGATACGCCGCGGACGAGAGGATGAGGAGGGCCCTATTCTACGCAACGCTGACCCTAGAGGAGGCCTTCGGCATCTACAGCTCCGCATTAGGAGAGGTCGCGGCGGGGCTTGAGGAGGCCGTTCGGAAGGAGGAGGCCGGCGAGGGGCCGTTCAGGCGGGCTGTATACGCGGCGGACCTCGGGAGGCTGGAGCGGCTGGCCGAGGGGGAGGAGAGGGCCTTCGAGAAGGCCTTGAGGGTCCTCAGGGAGAGGCTCAACGAGTACGCGGTCAAGCACGATCTGGGGGACCTCCTAGACGTAAAGGAGAATACAGCAAGGGAGCTGGCTGAGGCGGACTATCGGGAGCTCCCCGAGTTCAGCGGCGTGAGCTTCGGCGTTAAGGCCCTCGCGGCGCTTCTGGCCTATAGGGAGCATGCGCTGGGCAGGAGGGGCGCATACGGCACAGCGGCTAGGTACTGGCTCGAGGAGGGCGGGTCGGCCCGGCTCCTCTACTACTCGCCCATCACGGCGTACAAAAACGCCGAAAAGACAAAGGCAGAGAGGCCCGCGGCGGTGGAGGGTATGATCGCCGAGGCCCTCCGCCGCCTATTCCTGAGGCCCGGCGCCGACCGCTACCGCGGCTTCGTCGAGGAGCTCACAAAGGGCGGCGAGCTGGCGCTGGAGCTCGAGAAGACCGAGAAGGGGACCGACACGAAGAAGGGGACCGAGACGTACCTGTTTAAGCTCTTCAGGCTTGAGGGCGGCAAGCCCGTCGAGCTCGAGGGCATAAAGCTGAAGATCGAGAAGGTGGGCGAGGGGGCGGGCATAGTCTACACCCTGATGCTCGGCGCGGAGCGGCGGGGGCTCTTCGAGCGGGAGCTCAAGGCGGCGGAGGAGGCGGCTGAGGAGCTTAGGGGGCGCCTGCCCGTCGAGGACCCCTTCCCCTACATGGCCGGCTGGCCTGCCTCAGACGTGGCGATAACCAGAAAGGGAAACAAGAGGGTGGTGTTGCAGATGGGCACCTCCCACCTGTGGCAGCTGGCCGAGACCCACGCTCTGTTCGGCTGGTCCCGCGTCGCAGTGTCCGGCGTGGGCTTGACCCTTGAGGGGCCTAAGCCGCAGTTCCACGCATACACCTCTCTCAAGGGGCTCGACGAGGCGATCAAGTGGAGCGCGGAGGGCGGGTGGCTCAGCAAGCTGGGCATCGAGGCGAGGAGCTGGGACGACCTCAAGCGGTGGATTGCCGGCGGCTGGAACGAAGTGGTGAACGCGGTGAGGGAGCGGCTTAGAGACGTCAAGATAAGCCCCAGCTTCGACTTGACCGAGGCGTTGAGGGAGCTGGAGGGGTTGGGGAAGAGGCTAGACGACGACAAGGTGGCTAGGGAGGCCGTCGCGCCGGCCCTCCTGCTTATACAGGCGGAGAAGCTGGGCAACAACGAGGAGGCGCTGAGGTACTTCGCCGCGGTGGTCTCGGGGGCCGTAGGCGGCGACGGGCACGTGTCCGCGTCGGGGAGGGGGAAGGTCGGCCTGGCCAGCGGCGAACGCGCAATCGCCTTGCTCTGGCAAGCCGCCTTTAAGGCCCACGGCATTGAGGCGGAGGCGGCGAAAGTCGGAGGTGCGTACAACGTCGTCGCGTCCGGCGATGGCGCGGTCAGGCTGGCCCGCCTCTACTTCCTCTTCGGCCCTCCCTTGCTTGAGGGAGGGGACGAAAGGGTTATCAACCACAAGCTGGCTGAGGCCGTGAAGCTTGGGGCCGAGGGGGCCCTCAACATCCGCTGGGAGGGGCCGAGGCGGACCGAGCGCGGCCTTGCCGCCGATCTGACCATCTCGGAGGGCGACGTCGCCGTCAAGTACAACGTCTATCTGCGGAACGAGATCGCGCTCCAATTCAGCTCGACTGACCGCGGCCGCGCCGAGCTCGCGGCTCGCCTCCTCAAGCTGGCGGGCGTCGGCGCGGAGGTGAAGGAGAAGGGTAGCAGAGACGAGTGGTACGTCATAGCCTACACCGACATGCTTGCGGCCGGGCGCAAGGAGCTCAGGGACGCCCTCGCCGAGATCGTCAGAAGGGCTGTGGAGAGCGGCTGGATCAGCGAAGAGACGGCTAAACATTGGTTCGACAAGCTGGAGAAAGGACGTGTGCTGAGGGAGGGATGGCCCAAGTACAACGTGGGGCTGAAGGAGGGCGCGCTTGAGGTCAGATATCAGTCCACAAACCCCGGCAGCATAGAGCGGGAGGTTCAGCGGCTTAGGGGCATGGGCCTTGAGGAGGGCAGGCACTTCTCGGTGAGGATGCCGGGGGGCGGCAGGAAGGGCTACGTTTTGATCTTAAAAGAGGGTTTGGCGTATGCCGCGTGGCTATCGGTACACGGCTCCGGTGAACGGCAGAAGCTCGCGGCGGAGTTCGTAGGCTATATATTGGATAGGGCCAGGGAGGAGGGCGACGATGTGCGCAGGAAGGCCGAGGAGGTCGTGGAGGAGGGGAGGGCGAGGGGCTCCCTGAGGCTGGAGGGCTTGGAGAAGGAGGTCGACGGCCGCCTCGTAAGGGTCATGGGCGGAGGTGCCGAGCTTGAAAGGAGCAGAAGCGGCAAGACCCTCTTGAGGATCAAAATAACGGCGGAGGTGGACGGCGTACGGCGCGACTACACGATTACCTACGGCAGGTATGAGAGAAGCAACAGGGCCTTTGGATTCGCCTTAGCGAGGGCCGACGCGCCGGGGGGCAGGGAGGCAGACGCCGAGAGGCTCGCCGCCCTCGTGAAGGCCCTCACGGGAAAGAAGCCGAGGGTGCGCCGCATGAAGGACGGCACGATAGTGATAAAGTGCACCAGGGAGCATCTCGACGGCTTCGCCCGCTACGCCGAGCTCGCGGACGCCGTAGAGAGGTGGCTCGAGAAGACGAGCCGCCGGTGAACGCCCGCGAGCCCACCTTTAGGCTGAAGATATCTCACTCGTCCTCGCTGTAGAACGGCAGCTCCTCCTCGCCTTCCTGCTCGGAGGCGGCCTCCCTATATTTATCTAGAGAGTTTACGAT
>JAWDMD010000065.1:0-3383 GCA_046536775.1 Candidatus Nanopusillus sp.
TGGTGGTGCATATCTTGATGATAATAACCATACATCAAATAGCGCATACATAACTAACATAGATTTCATTAATTGCCAGTGGATTAATGCAATTATAAGTTATCAAAGTACAACTACACACTTTGGATATATTAGATTTATCGGTAGTCAGCCACAAGGATTTAGTGGTACTTTATTGGGTAGGTCAATAGGTAGTAATAATACATCAATAAGTGTAGGTGCATCGCCATTTACATATACTAATAGTTATGATTTCCCAGTCATCATTACGGTACATGGAGGTACGGTGTCAGCGATTGCATTAGATGGAGTAACAACTGGTGCTACATCAGGTGCATTCCTATTATTACCTAACCATACTTTACAGGTAACCTATTCAAGTGCGCCTACGATGACAGCAATAAGTATATGATTTGGGATAAGTATTGCCATAAATGGGTTACGAATAGACACATGATAAGGGTACACATGAATAAATTAAAAAGTGATATACCAGATGAATTACAACAAAGAGTACAATACGAATTACAAAAAAGAAAATTACACAAGGTGGTGAGAAATGGTAGATAAGTATTTCAGAAGGTGGGAAAATTTAACAATCGAAGAAAGGGTTTCACGCCTTGAAGGTGAAGTCTTGATACTAATAACTCTAACTACCTTGATGTTTATAAAATCTTTTATACCAGTTTAATATATATACAATGGTGATATAATGGAAATAAAAAGTAAGCATACTGGTGCAGGTATATTGGCAGGTGCTTTTACGTATTTAATCGGTACTCAACAACTCGGCATAGGTGGTAAAGCGATCTGGATAGATAGCATTACGGCATTTATATTGACGACATTAACATATATGGGATTGGAAGAGATGTTTAGCAATGGCAACACGCAAAAACAACAGTGATAAGGAAATAGTGCGCATATGGGATAAACCTTGTGATGAACCATTTAGGTATATAGAGAAAGTTAAAAACAAAAAGGAGAAGTGATAATATGAATGACTATGTACGTTACTTATTAGAAGCATTTAGTCCGTATGTACAATTTAAAGAAAAAGAAGACGGTACTTATGAAGGTACGACAAAAGAAGAACTACACATATCAATAGTTTTGGATTACTACATGTACGCACCTTTGTTTATTGACGTACAAGGAGCATTAATATCTATTGACCGCTTTCAATTTGGGATTTCAATGTTTCAAGAAATGGATCGTCATATAGTTATACTATTAAATCTACATGCTATAAAAGAAATTTCAGTACTATCAGAGAGTGAATTTAGAGAGAAATATTTAAACAAAAAGATATTAGAATAAAACTTTAAATACTATATTTTATTATTATATTAGGTACGGGTTTAAATTAATGGTGTAGTACCCCGTACCTTTATTTTTTTATTTCAATTTTTCAAAAATAGAAAACTTTAAATTTATGAAATTATTATAGGATTATGGTAAAACAAAAACATAAAACACATGATTTTTGTATAGGGAATTTACTGCAAGGTGTAAACGAGTTTAACCTTGACATTGATACAGAATATAACGAAGAGATAATAAGCGTAATCGCAGAAAAAATCAAGGATACACTTGATGATTTAGTAAGCAAAATATTCGTAAGAAAATCAAGCAATGGCAACATACACATAAAGGTACAATTAAGTCAAGAAATACCAGTCTTTTATGCATTGATTTTCAGATACTACCTAAATGATGATGTACACAGAATTTTACTCGATATTATTAGAATAACAACGAATTCGCCATTCGATCGCCTGTGGGATTTCAAATATCAAGATGGTAAAGAAGGATACGCACAAGATTGGCAAGAGGTGAAATTATGAAAACCGTAGCGGTGAATGATGAAGTATATAAGATTTTAATACGGATAAAATACGAAAAGAATTTTAAAAATGTAAGTGAAGTTATCGATTATCTTATCAAGCGCAATAATGCGGGGAGGTGAAAAAAGAAATGAAAATACAGATACCGACAAAGTATATGAATGCATCAACTTTTAGCGGTGAGAAAATCTACACAATAGCAGAAGTACAACTCGAAAAATTGCGGGATAAAGACAAATATGTCCTATATTTCCAAGAAGACACGATAGGTTTACCACTGAACATAACAAACTTGAAGACGCTTATTAATGCATACGGAAATGATACGGATAACTGGGTAAACAAAAAAGTACGCTTGAAAACCGCAACAATAATTTTCAACGCACAGCAAAAAAATACCATAATAATTGAACCATTATAATTTATTTATATTTTTATTATTTTTTAAGGTGTTAATCATGTACGAACTCTTTATATCGGGAATTTTACGCTCCAAAGCCAGAGAAAAAGGAAAATGGTATATTCCAGCGGGGATTAATGGAATTAGCATTATGGTAAATGAACCTTTTAGTATTAATGATGTATTATATTACCTTGACCAACACAATATTTATTATAATCCCGATATCCTATATATTGCTTATAGGAAATTAAACCAGCAAGACATAGAACGATTAAGAGAAATGCAGATACCAGAGTTTAGCGATTTATATCAAGGAATAGAATACATTTCAGAACTACCAAAAAAACAAGAAAAATCAAAAAAGAAATAATAAATTTATTCTTTTTGTTTTCTTGCTTTAAGGTACTCATTAAGTATTTTTTCGTATGTTTCGAAACCATGAGTGTAAATGTCAAGCGCTACATCGGGGTGTATTCCGTACTTTTCCGCAAGGTCGTAAACTTCTTTTAGCATTATGTCAGCGCCTTTTTTCGCTATTATCAAGGTTATATCGTCGGTTATTTCCATTTTATTCACCACCTTTCAATGAATTTAAAAAATTATTAAATTCAATTAAAAACCTTTTAAATTCATTCTCAAATTTTCCACAATTCCCATTAATCGCACTCTGAAGGGCTTCTACCAAAAGGTCATCATCTGTAAATTTCTCATCAGTACTTTGGTCAACATAAAGTCCTTCATCCGAGTCGTAAATTACATCTTCGAACCCGCTGACATCCCAAGGATCAATTATAGAGAACTCGAAAACAAACTCTTCGCCATCTCTTTCATATAAAGCGCCTTTTTGAATTATCGATAGGAAAATATTTCTTTTCCCGAAAACCCTAAATAAACACACCTTCGAATTATCTTTTTCTATCCATAACACCTTATCCAGAATTATCTCCTTCAACACATCCGTACTTACGCCCAGATATTCTTCGACATTTCTTTCTATTTCATCTATTCCATTTTCAACCATTTTTATCACCAATAAGATAATAACATTTATGAATATATATTTTTCTAAATTTACAAACTACAAAATTTGTAGTTTTCAGAACTACTTGTAGTTTTTAGAACTACAAACGGCG
>JAWDMD010000066.1:0-3350 GCA_046536775.1 Candidatus Nanopusillus sp.
TTCAATTAAAATATAATATATACCAGAGTATAGATTTGATACATTAATATTATCTATGTAGATATAATTATATCCTTTATTTAATTCTACATTAAAAGAATTATTGTATATTGCTCCATATAATATAGCATCCCACCCAGCAAGTTTAATGTTTATTGTTGCATTAGTATTATATAATGAATATAAACTCAAGTTTAAACCTAATATCCCATTATTATTTATTAATTCTGTTTGATTTCTCACAATACCAATCCAAGGATAATTACCATTATTAGGATTACTTATATAAATATTTTCAAATATTGGTGTAGAAAAATTGTTTGGATTACCAATTATATGCTTTGTAGCAGTATATAAATAGAATAATAATTCATAATTTCCTGAAGACATATTTTCTGGAATTTGATATGAAAAATTTACTGTATAATTTTCATATGGTAATAAATTTGATATCATCTTTAACTCTGCATATAATACTTGGTTACCAAATGATGAATTTTCATTAACTAACATTATTCCTAAAAATAATTCCGGATAATAATATGGATCATTGTTTTGTATCAAAACATATCCAGTAATATTTTGTCCAGCTAAAAATTCTGTATTATATAAATATGGAGTAATTGAAATATTTGGAATATAACTTTGATTATAATAATTAATTTGATAAGAGAAAATATTTCTAGTTGATAAAAATATAAAGAAAGATAATAAAACTAACAATATATTCTTTTTCATATATTATCCTTAAAGAAAATATTTATAAAAATTTTATATCCAATTATTTCTCTTTAATCTTAATAAAAAGGACAATGCTTTAGCAGCCTCTTCTGGAGATTCAAATACAGGTAAATATTCTTCAACGGATAATCTTATTTGTTCTGTGAATCCTCCTCCATATATTAAAAATATTAAAGGTATTTTTTTATTGATTATTTTTGATAATTTTTCAGGAAATTTCTCTGTAAAAAAAGGTAATTGAGGTAATAATATTGCAATTATTCCCTCAGTTCTTGAATCATTTAATAAAATTTTTAATCCTTCTATATATTGATCTTCACTTGCCTGGGCTGTAGTATCTACTGGATTATGGAATGATGCAAAAGAAGGTAGAATATTTTTTAATTTTTCTTTAACATCTTCTGGTGTTTCTTCTATTTTAATATTATTTTCTTCTAGAGCATCTGTTGTTAAAACGCCCTCACCTCCTCCATTTGTATATATATAAATAACCATTATTATAAATAAAATGCTAGAGTTTTTAAATAAATCATAAAATCTCCCATACTTTTTGCTTCAATTATATTATGTTGTTTAAATAAATTTCTATATACTTCATAATCTCCTGCCATAGATGCTGTATGAGAAGAAACTGCAACAGAACCCCTTTTTGTCTTTCCAGATTTTAATACTATTACTGGTCTATTTAATTGATTTGCAACCTCTAAAAATTCTTTACCCCTTCCTTCCCTTAATCCTTCCATATATATAAATATTGCCTTAGAATTTTGATCATCCTTTAATTCTCTTAATATTTCAACTTCATCTAAATCAATTTTATTTCCATAAGAAATTATCTTTGATACACCAATATTTTTACTTGATAACCATTCCATAACTGCCAAAGCAATTGCACCAGATTGCGATAATAGAACAATTTTTCCCTTCTTTGGTCTTATTAATCTTTTATCATCAACAAAAAATGTATCTATACCATTATATGGATCATATATTCCCATTCCATTTGGTCCCAATATTCTTATTCCATATTTTTTTGAATATTCTGATAGTTTTTCTTCAAGATCTCTTTTTCCAACTTCAGAAAAGCCGGCAGAAACTATTATTGCTAATTTTACTCCCTTTTCTCCAGCTTGTTTTATAACTTCGGGAACACCTTCTGCAGGTATTGCTATTACAATCGTATCTATATTTTCATTTATTTCAAGAATATTTTTGTAACATTTTACATTATATAAATTATCGTAATTTGGATTTATTGGATATATTTTTCCAGGAAATCTTTTAATAAAATTCTTTAGTATTATATTTCCAACCTTTCCTTCTTTATTACTTGCTCCTACAATTGCAACAGATTTTATATCAAATATACTCATACTTTAATATAGCATTTTACATATTTATATCTTTTTTCACATAATTGACATAACATAGATTGTAAATCTGACAATTTAATATTTTTATCATTTTTTAATAATTCTGCCATTTTAATTAATATAATTTTATCTTCTTGATCAAATTCAAAATAAGATTTACCTCTTATACCTTTCAAATATTGAGAAACTGCAGATTGAGTTATTGATAATTTATCTGCAACTTCTTCTTGAGACATTTTATAATTATCATACAATATTTTTGACAAATCCCTTCTAACTGATGGAAGCATTTCTTTTACAAATAGCTCACATCTCAGTGTCATATAATGATGTTATATAATAAAATTTAAAAATAGCCCACCAACCCGATTAAGAATAGCATCTGAAGATACAATTAATATTTTGATCTTCAATACAATATTGTTAAAAGACCTAACCAAAATAATTTAAGTATTAAAAATCACTCAATCAAGACGCTTTTTATACCATCTTTTGTTTCAATATCTTTAAAGAACTTTTTATAGAGATATATATTTGCAATATTAACTATAAATGCCAATAAGAAAGGTACTGGTAAAGCTAAATAATCTATTATAAATCCACTAGATACTGTTGCAATAGCAGATGGAAATAATCTAGCAGCTTGATTCATGCCGGTTGCTGTAGATCTCGAATCTTGACTAACTAAACTCATCATTAATGATGATTGTGTTGGCAATGAAATAACCCTAAACATAATGTAGATTAGATAAAGTACTAATGCTATTATTAGATCATAACCCAAGATTTGCGAGAACCTGTTCACGAAAGGTAATAATACTAAGGCTACAGTAGATATAGATCTTGTTAATACAACAGTCCTAACAAAACCAAGCTTATCAGTTGTCATAGGAGTTAAAAACGATGCGAATGCAGCTGCTATGCCACCAAAGAAAAATATATTACCTATCTCACCTTTAGGCACATTAAGTAATACTTCAAAAATCAAGGGTAAGAATGGAGTTATTAGTCCCTGTCCAAGACCATTCAAAGCTCCAGTAGCTACGAACTTCCTGATAACTTTCTTATCTAACTCATGCTGGTTAGATGAATTAAAAGAAGAATAATCCTCAGTTCTACTAAGACTTTCACCATATCTATCACTAACTGGCAATATTATAATTAGTGAAGCTAATGATAAGATTAAAGCTATTATAAATTCCTCCCTATATGCTAAGTGAGATAACAATGCCCCAA
>JAWDMD010000067.1:0-3319 GCA_046536775.1 Candidatus Nanopusillus sp.
TTTTATTTATTATTTCTGCAAATGCATTAAAGCTGTTAAGAGTTGATGATTATACAGCTTTAATGGAGGCAATTCCATTAAGACTAAGAAATTTATTTTCCAGATTTTGGTCAATAGCAAGATTTCCTATGCCTGATCCAGAGATTAAAAAAAGCGATAGCAAAAGTAATTTATGATATATATGGAAAATTAAAATTCATTTTAAGTTATAAGCCTAGATGTTAAGTAATTTAACCTTGAAATACAATCAATTTAGAAAAAATTATTCTTTTAATGAGTTTAAACATTAACTTTAACAGGCTATCTTAATGTATAATTTTTATATCGCATTTAATTTATATTACTACTTTACATATTTAAAATTCTTTGTTTATTATAAACACAATAAATTTAATTATATTTCAATCGATTAAATCATCTAAAAAGCTTATATTTTTGCTAAAAAAATTAAATAGAGGTGATATAAAAACGCAATCCATTTGCTTATACGGCACAGTTCTTAATTCATTAAATACCATAGAAAAGAGTTTAAAAAGTGTTTACAGATCTGATGCTGAAATAGTGGTAGTTGATGGAGGATCAAATGATGGAACCTATGAAAGGTTAATAGAACTTTCAAAGGAATTCAATATGAAGGTCTATAAGTTACCCAATTCTTCAAGGGGTTTAGGTAGAAATTATGCTATTAAAAAGTGTCCTGAAAATTCCTATGCATCTTATTTTGATTTAGATGATGAATATAATCAATATTATCATAAATCAATTGATTGGGGTTTATCTTTAGGTCTTCCTAATCCTTTATACCATTTGGTTTCAAGAGAATACGCTATTAAAAAAGGCGGTTGGAAAGATTTAAATTATGCTGAAGATGTTGAATTTATGGCTAGAATGGGATTTAAATTTTTTATACCTGTAATTTTTAGAAAACCCATAAACAGTATAAACTTTAGCAATTTACGCAATTTTGAAACTATAAGGTATTCAAGCGGATCCCTTTCTAATATAAAAAGGTCAGTTAGATTAGCAATAGATTTACCAAGAGGTAATGGGTACAAGTTTTCAGAATATATTTCTCTTCCTTATTTTAAATCAAAAAAATATTTGGTTCCATCAGGATTATTGCTTTATACTATAGCAAAAATTAAGGGTATTTACAGATATGATAAAACATTAAATAACTATGATATTATGTTTAAATTTATGGTTTCAGGCCTAGTTGATCCTGTAAAAGAAATAAAAGCAGAAAATTCTGATGTAATATTTACTATATTGGAAAAGACTGCTATTAACTTAAACTTAAAATGGGTTATACAAAGGCTTAATGAAATAAATCTTTATGCTTACAAATGCTTACAAAATTATTCTTGGGTTATAGCAGGAGTTAAAGAAGAAAATTTTTTGAAAAAATATAATCTGTCTAACTGTAAATTTATAGGGGAGTAAATTGAGGATATCAATTTTAATCACAACTCTTTGCAGACCCGAGCTAAAATTTTTATTAAATTCTCTTAAAAATCAAAAAAGAAAACCTGATGAAATAATAATAATTTACAACTGTGATGATACATCAAATCTGGTTGACAGCTCTGATTTACCAATTTATATGTATAAACAAAATAGAATTGGATTGACAGGAGCTATAAATCAAGGGATTGAAAAAGTAGAAGGAGATATTATAGTTTTCCTAGATGATGATGCTATAGCGCCTGCGTCATTACTTAAAAAATATGAGGAAATTATCAACAGCTTACCCAATAAATTTGCCGGAGTTTGTAGCAGGGATATACTTTATGTTAAAGGTAATGGATTTGTCAAAGGTCCTGACGATACTTTAATAGTTAAAGCTTATAGGAAATTAATAGTAAGTTCATTTTCAAAACCCTATCCTGGTTTGGAACTATTTAAAAGTGGAGTTTTCATTGATAATAAAATAAGAGTAAAGCATGGGCCTTGCATACCTAACAGATCTTGTATATCATTACCGTTTAGAGGAGTAAATATGGCATTTAAAAGAGATGCCTTAGAAGGTATAAGGCTTCCAGAAGATATAAATCTAGGGGCATCTAAATCCTATGAACAATTATTGGGAATTATGTTAGTTTCTAAGGGATACCTTTATGCTTATATTCCTAATAATCCCGTTTTTCATCTTTTTCACCCTAGTATTTCAAGGACTAAAAATGAAAATGAGGAAATAACTATGAAAAAATATTTGGAGAATGCATTAAAATCTCTTAACGTAAGAAATCATTAATTTTTCTTACAAATTGTTCCGCTGATTCTTCCCATGTTGGTAAACTTGCTTTACCAGATAATGGCCCAGAAAATTCTGAATTAAGATCTGAAACTATTTTTCCCAAATTAATAAAATTATTTGGTTCTATGGTGACCAATGGATAATCTTTTAAACTAGCTTTAGGTATACCGCTGAGCGATTTAGGAGTAGCTATTATAGGCAAACCGGCTGAGAGGTAATCAAGGACTTTCATATGAACCCCTGTTCCACTTACATTTAAAGATAAAGCGACGTTTGCTGCACATAAAAGCTCGTCTATATCATCTACAAATCCTATATATAGCACGTTATCTGATATCCAACCTGGTTTCATCATACTAGATTTTCCGGCTAAAACGAATACAACATTATAATCTTTTCTTGCCCCTTTGCTTAATTTTAACAAGAGATTTAAAGACTCCATATTAGGTTTATAATCAAATGACCCATGCATTATAGCTACTATGCTTTTATTATTAACTCCCCAAAATTTCATTATATCATATATTTTTTTACCTTTCTCTTTACAATTAATTTTTCTAAGACCTGGATATAATACCTCTATTTTCTTCTTATTGATTCCATAAATCTTCGATATATTATAGGAAACTTCTTCGCTTATAGCAAATATCAAATCTGCTGATTTATACATATATCTTTCAAAAGGTATTATAGATAATAAACATTTTATATCATATCCGCAAACTTCAATCTCATTACCATGACTATCATAGATAAATGGGACATTTCTTAATTTCGCCGCTAAAGGGGCCCATCTATTTATACCATATATATGTTCAGCTATTATTATATCGGCCTCGTTTATTTTAGAAATCATTTTTTGTATTGAATCAAAACTACCTATCCATGAGCTTAATTTTCCCGGTAAAGATTTAATGACATTTAATTCAGAGGCCCACGACAACATAGATGGATCAGATAAATCTTGAAGAAACAGCTTTATATCGAAATATTTGGAAACTCTTGAATATAATTCAAAGGTTCTTATTTATTGGCCTTTACCTGGTTTTGATAAATCGGTAT
>JAWDMD010000068.1:0-3204 GCA_046536775.1 Candidatus Nanopusillus sp.
GAAGCCCGTCAGGAACTCCAGGGGGTTGGAGAGGTGGCTGGGCGTCGGCATGAGGGTGAAGAGGAAGACGAGGACAGAGACCACGAGCACCCTCCGAAGCCTCGCGGCGAGCTCCATGAGGAGCTTCCATATCGACATCTCCTTGTCTGCAGACACCAGAAGATGCCGCGCCCGCCCCTATAAAGTTTTGTCCGCCCGGCGCCGCCTCGGCCCACCTAGGCCGATCTATGCCGTTATGCGCGCGATTCGGGGACCGGCTGAACGTCGGCGAAAAATACATAAAGTCCTCCATAATGTGCCTCGTCGCCGCCGTAGCTAAGCCCGGTATAGCGGCGGTCCCCACGGGGGCTGATGCTGTTAAGGCGAGCGCCACAGACACCCGTAGGTCCCGGGAGGGGGATCCCCGGGAATTCGAATCCCGGCGGCGGCGCCACTGGGTTCTCATAACTGGACAGGAGTTGATTCAATGTCGGCCATGTGGCGTGTCGATTCCGTACGCCGGTTGAGTTCGGCGCCTTCGACTCGATGTCAGACTCGGCTATCCCCGTTCACATCTCCGTTCCACGGCCGTCGGCTGAAGACGCCGGCCTCCTACTGTGTTCCGCGGTCGAGACGAAGGCCGGCATATCTGTTATGCCTGAAATCCCCCTTGAGCGCCGTCGGTTTTGACGGCGTATCGATTCCACTTACCTTTTCCGCCGTCCGAGTGCTCGGCGCGTCAATTCCATATTTGATACCCCTCGGCGTGCCAGCTCCACTTGCGGCCTTCGCGGCCTCCTTCCTCCGCCGCCTCGATTCCAACTGCGAAGGGCCGGCGGGACGGCGCCTCATAGGATCCGAGACGAAAAGGACAGGACGGCCCGATAAAAAAAGAGGGTTGTCCGCCCCGTCGAGCCGGGTCCGGCTCATATCGGCTGGCCTGCGCTCCGCGAAGCAGAGCTCGTCGCGCTCCGTGGCCCCCGGGCGCCAGGGCATATCGCGGGGTCCCTGCGGTAGCCGTCCGCGCAGCGGTTCATGCATGCGACGTAGCACCGCCCGAACGCGTCATCCTCCATGCCGCTCCGCGGCACAGATGAGTTGAACCGCCTCTCGGCGGATCCGCCGGCGCTTACAGGGCGTGCATAAGAAAGCCTTGACAGGGGGCTAGCCCCCTGTTGGGGCTCTCTTTGATACTCCCTGAAAGCGGCCGAGGGCAGACAGGGGGCCTAGCGGCCGACGCGCCGTGAAGGGGCCGGACGGCGGATTCGAAACCTGCCGGATGTCCCGCATGCGCTACGGCTCGATTCGGCCAGCGACGGCGCATCGAATCAATTTAACAGCTATCTTCAGTAGAGGCATGGAGAGGAAGTTCTCTGTAGACGAACTTAGGCGCCGCCTTGAGCTGGCCTTGAGGCCGGCCGAGCCGCCGACCGTGGAGGAGGTTCTGGCGACCGTGGGGAGGAACGGCAAGCTCCGGGGGCCGGCGGACTGGGTCTTCCCGGCGTGGAGGCTTTACGTCGACTATGTCGTCAAGGAAATTATCGGTAGGTTCAAGCCGTCCGCCGAAGAGGAAGAACAGCTGAGGGACTTCGGCCGGAAGCTGGATACGCTTCTGGAGCGAGCCGAAGGGCAGGCGAGGGCCAAGCTGACCGCGATATACAAAGCCGTTGTCGACGGCACCTACAGATAGAGAACGGCAAGCTATACATCTCGGACAGAGTATGGATGTATGTAAGAGAGAGGTTCGCTCCGCATATTATAATCCACGGCGTAACAGCTAAGGCGCGTTTTCCCGACCTGCTGAAACTTCCGCGTGAGCGGCTTGAGCTGCTCCAGCTGGGCTGGAGGGCGAGCGATGAGGGCAATAATGACGGCCAGCCCTTCATGGGCACCGCACAACCCTGGCAGGTGTTCGCCTGGACTGCGACGAGATATGGAGAGCTCTACATACGCATCGCCTCGGCCAACTTGACGCGCGAGGGGGCGAGCGTACATATACAAATCAGGGCGAAGGACTGGAAGCAAAGGTGGAGTAAGGCGGAGGCCATAGATCTGGTGGCTAGCCACCTCAGGCGCGGGGAGTGGGCGCCCCTGCTAACAATGTGGCTGGGGGATGGGAAGGCCGAGCGAAAGAAGGCTCTGCACGGTAAATACAAGATTGTTATTGCGGCTAAGGAGCCCTGGAGGTTGGGCAGTAGCATAGGCGCAGAAAAGGCCCTCGTCGCCAGAGGCAGAGAGGCGTTCGAGAGGCTTAGGGAGGCGGCGGGCGTATACGGCGTTTTGCTGGATCTATCGAAAAGCCACAAATGGATCTACATAAAGCTGGCCACAGACGACGCCTTCAGAGCGGCCTACAAGCTGAAGGCGAGGAAGAGGAGCATAGATGTCCTTAGGGAGGCGTTCGGGCAAAACGGCGAGACCCCTACGGAGCAGTTCTCACATGCTGAGGACGGACAGAGGAGAGGCGCCGTGGCTGTGGCGGGCGTCGTGATGTCCCTGTATCTCGTTAGTGGTCAAGGCGTCTCGCTCCTGGCTGGGCGCTACGTCCGCGATGTAGGGAGGGCGCTCGCCGCCGCCGAAAGGCTTAAGTCGGCGGGGCTTAGGCCGAACGTCGTGAGATCCGGCCCCAACTACGTGGTGTATATCACCACAGAGGATCTCCTAAAGCTGGCGGAGAGGGACGGCGAAATCAGGAGGGCCATAGCGCTTTATCTCGCCGAAAAGGCGAAGGACGGCACGCCGAGGCAGAGGGAGATAGCCGAAAAGATCCTGCAGAGACATCCCCTTTTTTCTATCTCATACCGCCTCCTCAAAGACGGCATCGCTATGCGTTAGCCGATATTGGGTCGACACGCCAAGTTTAGCTGACATATGGAGCTAAAGAGCCAACGACGGCCGACATGCGGAATCGAGCAGTGTCCGGCTACGCCGACGATAGCTGGAAGAGCTCCGTGGATAGCCCCGGCCGGGATTCGAACCCTATCCCGAACCCCCTCATGGTGAGTTAGTCGGGACCTCCCGCTTACAAGGCTTACGCGGGGGCTAAGCTCAGCATGGGGACAGCGTAATTATGGGAATTTTCTAACTTAAAAATCTTCTTGACGCAAGCCTAGGGTCTTTCGGAGCCCTCTGCAGGGCCGTCTCCATCCCGCTGGGCCGGGCAAAAGTCTCGTGCGGGTCGCGCCGTCCCTCGGCGCCCCGGGCGGCCGGGGGCGCATACATTGC
>JAWDMD010000069.1:0-3201 GCA_046536775.1 Candidatus Nanopusillus sp.
AAATCAAACACTTTATTTTTGTTTGAATGCAAAAAATTGCTTTACCTAAAGTTTTGGTTATAATAGCTTTTATCTTAGTTAGCATTATCGCGGGTTTAAATGTTTCATTTGCGCATCCTTTGGCTACGAAATATGTTTCGGTTACAGCAAAGAACGATCCTGGAGGCATTGTTGAAATTACCTACACTTATGGGGGCGTTACGTACGGACCTTATAATACTACTTCGGTTGAAACGATTAAGATACCTGAAGGAGCGTCCGTCACGTTTACCGCGATTCCTGACAACGGCTTCGGATTCTATGGATTCAATTATACTTTCGTGCCTTATTCAATGATAACTCCTTCAACAAAATTTACTTTTTCAACTTCACAAACTTTAACCTTTAACGACGTAACTACTTCTATTACAGCGATTGCCTTTTTCCCTGTTAAGCTCAGTATTATAGACGCGAGTATTTGGGACTACATAACAACTTCACACGAATATTACATTAGTTTCGTCGGAGGCTTAGCTTTTGCAAACAATGATTCGCTCGTTCCATCTTCGCTCGTTTCACAAAACACGTTCATGCTTAATGTGGAAGTGCAAGCCGTAGGAAGCTCAAGTGTTGTGAGCGGTTCTGTTTCTTTAAAGTCTTCGGGTTCAGTTCTTTATTATGCTAATAAAGAATTATTTACAGTTTACGACCCGAACGGCTTAGAAATGAAATACGCGACAATCAATTGGACGTCCCCGAAACCGTGGCTCTACGAATCAGGAACAATTTGGAGTGCGAACGATTGGGCGTGGGGGATCGAAGTAACTATTCAACCAGGAGAATCAGGCGTTACATGGTCTTTGCCTTTTCAAAATCTCAACTTTCAACTTCAAGGTCTTGTAAAATCTTCATCAGAAAACGTATACTTCCCAGCGGGTTCTTCGCCTAGTTTTTATGATACTCCTCTTTCGGGTTACGCGTTTTTAAACTGGTATATGATTGAAACTTCGGCTAGTGGGCATGCGGGAACTGAGTATACTTCAAGCTCGAATCCGTGGACTTTTTCTTTGCCCTCAAATAGTTTCGCGCAAGCCTACACGGGTCCTTACTTCAAACTTATTCCTAATGTTGTGCAAACGAAGGTCACGTTCGACGTTTCAGCGCCTGCGGGGGCTGATGGAGACAGTATTTCTCTCACTCTTACTTTTCCGAACGGTTCTTCGCAAACTCAAACTCAAACGCTCGTTTCTGCGACAGGCTCTGCTTTAGCAACCCCAGGCACTTCGGCAACCTTCACGTGGACGTCGATACCCGTGGGTTCTTACTCTTGGTCGATTACTCCTTCGATAACTTATTCAACGCCTTATGGAAGTGTTACTGCCAACGCTTACCCGTCTTCTGGTTCATTCACACTTTCTTCAACAAATAACGGGACATACACTCAGGGAATAACGTATTCAAGCGGTGTGGTTAATGTTACGTTCACTGAAACGGGTCTTGCTAATGGCTTGAAGTGGTGGGTTGAATTAGGCACTGTGAATGAATCTGCAATTGCTCCGAATCCTATAATATTTTACAACGTCCCCGCTCGTTCTACAATTTCATACAAAGCTGACAGTCCGATTCTTGTGGATAACGGTTGGGTTAAGTATCAGACTTCGCAGGCAAGCGGTTCTATTTCTACGGGCATTACAAACGTGACTCAACAAATTTCATACACAACATATTACAAAGTGAACGTGATCTTCAAACCCGATTACGGCACTTCTAATCCGCAAACAGCATGGGTTCAAGCTGGAGGTTCTCAAACATTCCAATTAACCCCTGAAGAAGATTATTACATTGCTAAACCTTACAGTTCTTCAATCACAGCACCTTCGGGCATTTCAATAAACTACAATTCAATTTCAAAGACAACATCGGGAAACACTTATGTTTATAATGTTCCCGTTACGGTTAACGCGCCTGGAAATATTACGGTTTCTCTCACGTGGTTTAACTTTATCGATTACATTAGCGAGAGCGGGTTACCGAGCGGGCAATCGTGGAGCTTTGTAATTTATCAGAACGGGCAACAACAAAGCACGAACACGGTTCACGGTTCTCCTGTTTCAATTGAAGAACCGGGTTACGATTATTCAACAAATAACTACTATCAATACACAATCACGTTCTCTGTAATTAATGCAGGAAACGGAATATATTACGTTCCGACATCGATTTCCACGAGCGCAGTGGACGTGCTTTCAAAGACGAGCAATTCGGTAACCTTTGAAATCACGGGCAATACTGAGAATAATACGAATATTATTACCGTAACGTATACAGAATTTTATGCTTTAACGATTAATGCTGGATCAGGAGGGTCTGTTTCGTGGTCTTTGGTTTCAGGGTCAGCATGGACGCCTTCCTCAGGCTTTGTAACGTCGGGGACTGTTAGCAAGGGGCAGAGTCAGACCGTGTATGTAACGAGCGGGGCAGAACTTCAACTTACGGACAACCCTAATTCAGGCTATTCATTTACTTCGTGGAGCTTCTCAGGATACGTTGCGCCTGCACAGGGATATTCTTCAACAAGCAACCCGATAGACATAGATAATACAGGAAGCACAGGTTCTGTTACAGCGAACTATACATACTCTGATTACCTGCAATTCACTGTAAGCACAACCGCGTCTTCTGCTATCGGCTTTAATATTACGTTAAGCAACGGGCAATCAAAATCAGGAAACACTCTTACTAAATCGACAGTAACGTTCTACTTACCGTACGGGACTTATTCATGGAGCATCTCACCTACGAGCGTCACGTTTTACAATCACAACGTTAAAGAAGTTTACGTCGCTGTACCTTCTTCAAGTTCAGCGACTACGAACGCGACCGTGAACATTAATTACGTTCTTTCGAGCGCGACGTTTAACTACACGTGGAGTGAAAGCGGTCTTCCGAGCGGAACACAATGGGGAGTTTCGGTAAACGGTAATAATTATACAACAACAAGTTCGAGCTTGACAAAAACGTTCAGCACGGGACAGACTTATTCGTGGAGCGTGATTAATCCGACCGACTATTCAGGTTCGCCTGCTTCAGGATCTTTCTCGGGTCCTGGTTCTCAAACAATAACGTTTACTCAAACGAGCTTCCAGTATACGTGGTATGAAAGCGGATTACCTAGCGGAACGCAATGGGGTGTGCAAGTCAACGGGCAATCATACTATACAA
>JAWDMD010000070.1:0-3171 GCA_046536775.1 Candidatus Nanopusillus sp.
ATATACCAACATTATGTGAAGAAAAAGGAGTAATTTATGTATATGTTTCTTCAAAACAAAAATTGGGACAAGCTTGTGGTATAAATACACAAGCATCTGCTGCTTCTATAGTAGAACTTGGTGAAGGGAAACAGATTATGGATGAAATAGTAAAGGCACTTAATACTTTGTTAAATAAGTAATTTTTATAATTTTTTTAATGTTATATGTAAGTTAATATAAGTAGTGAAAGATTTATAAAATTTTATGTACATATATATACTATGGCGTTAGCTAACTATGTTAATCAATCATTAGATGGACTTTTAACTGAATATGTAAAGGAAATTAATGATTTAAAAAAATTTACTACAAATGATCTTGTAAAAGAATCACTTGATGGAGATATAGAGACTTATTCTGAAATTATAAGTGGTATGAAAGAAGTTTCTCATCAATTTGAAGGGCAATTAGATCCTAAAGTTAATAAAAATTTAGGGTATGTACTTGAAAATTTTATAAGTAAAGCATTAAAGGATAAAGATAATCCATCTCAATTATATAGAATTATTTCAGATAAATATCATCAAGAAATATTTAATGATCCAGATTCTCTTGTAATCTTACTATCTAAGATATACTGGGAAGCTCTTAAAACCTTAGGTAATCCAGATCCAATGACGGGACAAAAGTACTATAATGTAAGTAGAGAAGCTAAAGAAAATGCAACAAAGATTAAAGGTATAGTTGAAGAATTATTGGGAGAAGCTTTATATAAACATTGGTTATCAATGGGTAAGAACCTAACAAAAGGAGAGGTTATGGCTAATTTAGCAGCCTATGCAGCTACATATTATAAAGCTTGGGAAGGAGTAAAAGGTAAAATAAATAAAGAAGTAGTAGGGTTAACACAAAATATAGAAGTACAAAATGCAGTTGAAAGTTTAGTAATGGAATTAGAGAACAACTACTTATCATTTATACAAGGATCAATAGTGGCGGCATATAATAAACGTTCAGCTCCAGAGCATATAATACCAGTGCTAAGATACCTTAGTGGTAAAGGCTTCTTTAAGAATGTATTTAATGAAATATACAATGAAATTGGAAATTATATAAATAAATTACAACCACAAATAGCCCAATCTCCACAGCAAAATCAACCAGCTGGTCAGCAACCTAATGCCCAACCACCTCAACCTGCACAACCAGGACAGCCAGGTAATCAACCCAATCCTCAATCTCCACAGCAACATAATCCACAACTACAAAACCAGTTGGTACAAGTTCCTCGACCACACGTAATAGGACCTCAAAATTTACTACAACAAAATCGACAGGTATCATGGTAGAATAATTAAAAAATCCAAAAATGAAAATATCAGCATTATTAGATCATAGGTGGAATTCGGGTGTTAAAACTTATTCTATTAGTATTTCTTTACTTTTTTTAAAATTATATGAATTACTTAAATTATTTTTTGAGGATGCTGAAATAGATTTCTATGTAATGACTTTTAATGGTTATAATGTAGAATATTCTAAAGTTGATTTTAGTAAATTATACGAATTATATAAAAACAAGAATATAAAAGAAATTGTAAATCTTGCCATTAAAGAAAATTATGCTAGTAAATCTCAAAGAATTACATTAGATGATATATTAGAAGGGTTTTCCAATTCAGATTTTGTATTTATTAATAATGTTGGTTTTGGGGTTTTTAATAGGAGTTTAAATAAAGAGAATTTAGATAAAATATTATCCAATGATGGAAAAAGTACCTATATGTTTATGTTCCACATAAGTTATTCTGATAATTTCTTAGCTAATCTTATGGAATTTATTAATTCTGGTGAATTAAAAAATATAAGTGAAATAACTAAAAATAGAATAAATTCTTTGGTTCTTAAAAAAATAGAAAAAGGTTATATGGATGATAATGATCAAAAAGAATTAATGAGTATAATAGAATATTTACTAAATTCTGGTACTGAAGAAGCTAGAGAATTTAGAAGAAAATATAGCTGGTGGGTAGAAGAATTAAATAATTTAAATGGAGAAAATGATTATATATATACATTTAAAAAGATTGCTGAATTAAAAAATTCAGTTTATTTATTTCCTACATCTATTGTTGGTGATGCTAATAGAAGGTTTATAAAAAATATTCATGGATTAGATATTGGAGAAGGAAAAAGGAAAATAGAAATTTTATTTGAGCCTATGTATATGATAACAATAAAAAATCTTTATGGAGAAGAAATAGAATATTATAAAAATGTCCTTTTAGAAACATATAAAGATAAAAAGATAAATTTGCTTTATATAGGAAGGATGGCTGAAGAAAAAGGAATTCATGATGCAATAAGTTTATTTGAAGATTTAGTTAAAGAAGGTGAAAATATAAGATTAATAATAGTTTCTCCAGATTTCAAAGAAGATGGTGAAGAATATAAAAGATTGGAAGAAATTGTAAACAAATATGGAAGGGGAGAAGTTCACATATATAGTGAACTCCTAGGAAATTCTTTATATGTATATCCTTTACATTATATAGCATTCTTAGAAGCATTAGGAGAATTAAAATCAACAGCAGTTATTAATCCTGCATATACAGAATCATTTGGTTATGCTACTTTAGAGTCTCTTATATTCGGAAAACTTTTAGTAATATATAGAGACATTGAGGCATTAAAAGAATTAAAAGAAAAAGGATATCTAAATAATCAAACAGCATTTAAAACATATGAAGATCTTGTTAATCTAACCAAGAAAATTATTGAAGAAATTAAGAATGGAAAGTATAATGAATATGTAAATAAGGAAGCAATAGAAATGCTAGAAAAGGAAGTTGATCCAGAAGAGCTTGCAAAGAAATATGCAGAAATAATATATCTTTCAAAGGAATATGAAAAGATAATACATAATGAATCAGAATCAAAATATAATAATAATTTAGAAGCTCAAAGCGAAGAAATTGAAGCAGTTGCGTAGTTTTTATTTTTTGGTGGTTATTTAATTCTTATAAAGATCAATATTTCTCTAATTTTTATGGTATATATAAAGTGGCTTAATGAACTATCTAAAAACGATGTAAATATTGTTGGTGGAAAAGCTGCAAATTTAGGAGAAATGACAAAAATAGGTATTCCAGTTCCTCCAGGATTTGCTATAACTGCAGAAGATTATTG
>JAWDMD010000071.1:0-3152 GCA_046536775.1 Candidatus Nanopusillus sp.
CACCAAGGCAAGGCCTACACGACAATGAAGAGGCCGCTGACGCGCTTCACCAAGAACGCACAACTTCACCAAACCAGGCATTACACGCTCGCCCTATGGTTATTCTCACGCCATGCCCACCTAACTTTTGCGAAATATTTATAAAAGGGGATGCATAAATGGGTTCGCGATGGTGTGGAGGATGGCTAAGAGGGGTCAATTAATTTTGACGATAGCCGTTTCAATAGCGATCCTGCTTTCGGCCTTTGGACTTCCAGTTACGGCTAACGGGTCTCAGAACAGTGGTCAGGGCAATCCGGGTGGGTACGTGAAATATACTTTAGACCTTATAAGCAATACCCTCATAAATGGAAATTTTGTGAATACAGGTAATGCTATGGAGCCATGGGGCATAGCGTACGACCCATCCAACGGTTACATTTACGTTGCCGATTCTGGTTCAGACAGTGTTTCGGTGATAGATGGGACAACTGTTATTGCAAATATTACCGTTGGACCAGAGCCAGCGTGGGTTGCATATGACCCATCCAACGGTTACATTTACGTTGCCGATTGGGGTTCAAACACCGTTTCGGTGATTAATGGGACAACTGTTATTGCAAATATTACCGTTGGACCAGAGCCAGAGGGGGTTGCATATGACCCATCCAACGGTTACATTTACGTTGCCGATTCTGGTTCAAACACCGTTTCTGTGATTAATGGGACAACCGTTATTGCAACCATCCCCGTTGGAACAGAGGGATCAGAGCCATGGGGCATAGCGTACGACCCATCCAACGGTTACATTTACGTTACCGATTGGGGTTCAGATAGTGTTTCTGTGATTAATGGGACAACCGTTATTGCAACCATCCCCGTTGGAACAGGGCCAGCGTGGGTTGCATATGACCCATCCAACGGTTACATTTACGTTGCCGATTGGAATTCAAACACCGTTTCTGTGATTAATGGTGCAACCAACACTGTCATCGCAAATATCACCGTTGGATTATGGCCAGCGTGGGTTGCATATGACCCATCCAACGGTTACATTTACGTTGCCGATTGGGGTTCAGACAGTGTTTCGGTGATTAATGGGACAACCGTCATCGCAACCATCCCCGTTGGAACAGAGAGATCAGAGCCATGGGGCATAGCGTATGACCCATCCAACGGTTACATTTACGTTACCGATTCTGGTTCAAACACCGTTTCTGTGATTAATGGTGCAACCGTTATTGCAAATATTACCGTTGGATCGGAGCCAGCGTGGGTTGCATATGACCCATCCAACGGTTACATTTACGTTACCGATTCTGGTTCAAACACCGTTTCTGTGATTAATGGGACAACCGTTATTGCAACCATCCCCGTTGGAACATGGCCATGGGGCATAGCGTATGACCCATCCAACGGTTACATTTACGTTGCCGATTCTGGTTCAAACACCGTTTCTGTGATTAATGGGACAACCAACACTGTCATCGCAACCATCCCCGTTGGACCAGAGCCAATGGGGGTTGCGTACGACCCATCCAACGGTTACATTTACGTTACCAATTATGGTTCAGACACCGTTTCCGTGATTAATGGGACAACCAACACTGTCATCGCAACCATCCCCGTTGGACCAAACCCGATGCGGGTTGCATATGACCCATCCAACGGTTACATTTATGTTGCCGATTCTGGTTCAGACAGTGTTTCCGTGATAGATGGGACAACTGTTATTGCAACAATCCCCGTTGGAAGAACAGAGCCAGCTGGAGTGGCGTATGACCCATCCAACGGTTACATTTACGTTGCCGATTGGTATTCAGGCACCGTTTCTGTGATTAATGGTGCAACCAACACTGTCATCGCAAATATTACCGTTGGAACATGGCCAGCGTGGGTTGCGTATGACCCATCCAACGGTTACATTTATGTTACCAATTGGTATTCAGGCACCGTTTCCGTGATTAATGGGACAACTGTCATCGCAACCATCCCCGTTGGATCAAACCTAACGGGGGTTGCATATGACCCATCCAACGGTTACATTTACGTTGCCGATTCTGGTTCAGACAGTGTTTCCGTGATTAATGGGACAACTGTCATCGCAACAATCCCCGTTGGATTATGGCCATGGGGCATAGCGTATGACCCATCCAACGGTTACATTTACGTTACCGATTGGAATTCAGGCACCGTTTCCGTGATTAATGGGACAACCAACACCGTCATCGCAACCATCCCCGTTGGATCAGAGCCAGAGGGGGTTGCGTACGACCCATCCAACGGTTACATTTACGTTACCAATTATGATTCAGGCACAGTTTCCGTGATTAATGGGACAACTGTCATCGCAACAATCCCCGTTGGATCATGGCCAACGGGGGTTGCATATGACCCATCCAACGGTTACATTTACGTTACCGATTCTGGTTCAGACAGTGTTTCCGTGATTAATGGGACAACCAACACTGTCATCGCAACAATCCCCGTTGGATTATGGCCAACGGGGGTTGCATATGACCCATCCAACGGTTACATTTACGTTACCAATTATGGTTCAGACACCGTTTCCGTGATTAATGGGACAACTGTCATCGCAAATATCACCGTTGGATCAAAGGGATCATGGCCAACGGGGGTTGCATATGACCCATCCAACGGTTACATTTACGTTACCGATTGGAATTCAAGCACCGTTTCTGTGATTAATGGTGCAACCAACACTGTCATCGCAACCATCCCCGTTGGATCAGAGCCAGTGGGGGTTGCATATGACCCATCCAACGGTTACATTTACGTTACCGATTGGAATTCAAGCACCGTTTCCGTGATTAATGGGACAACTGTCATCGCAACCATCCCCGTTGGATCAGAGCCAGCTGGAGTGGCGTACGACCCATCCAACGGTTACATTTACGTTGCCAATTATGGTTCAGGCACCGTTAGTATAATCTCTACATCTGCTCAGGCCATTAAAACATATACAGTGACGTTCACGGAATCAGGCCTCCCAGCGGGGACACAATGGTCAGTTACGTTTAACGGTTTAACAAAGTCCTCTACGGCCAACAGCATAACGTTCACGGGCGTCCCCGCAGGCAACTATACGTGGAACGCAACTTCAATTATAGCTGTAGGGAGCGGCACGAGGTATGTAGCTCAGACCTCCTCGG
>JAWDMD010000072.1:0-3120 GCA_046536775.1 Candidatus Nanopusillus sp.
TATTGGAGCATTTTTTAGTTTTCAAAAGCAGTTTATGCCAAAAGATTTAAATATGAGGTTTAATTTTATTGTAATAAAGATTTGTCTATCCCAAGTAAAAATGGAGCTTTACTTAAAAGCGCTTGAAGAATATTTATTTTATGCTTTTTAATTTTATTAACAATCATTGCAATAAATATTAAAATTATAATAAATATTAATATTCCGATTAAATAAGGTATTTCATTATTTGGTAATTCATTAGTATAACTTAGAGAAATTTGTTTTATACTAAAGCCATCCAATTTTTCATTAGTTACATACAAAAAATACTAGCATTTTTTAAAATTAATTATAGATAAAGGCTTGTAATAAGTTTTATTATATGCTATACTTTTCAAAGGGAATACATTGGAATTAAAATAATTTTTTATTGTTAAAAGTAACATTTGGTATCCATAAAACGCTTTGGTTTAACATGCCTTTTACTTGATATATTACCCCATTTTTATAATATTTGTTTATGCCATCTAATGGATTTACGATTTCCAAAGTTATTCCTTCAGCAAATTCATTTGGTGACAAAGAAAATGCATCTGGAACAAAATAATATGTGTTATTATAGTAATATAATTCCATAGTTGAATTTCAGCTATATATAAATAATTGGTATCCTGAAGAATAGCCTGCTATTACAAATTACCAAAAGGGTAAAATAAGTAAATGTTTCAGGTGAAGAACCTCCCATTAAGCCTATTAAAAACGTGAGATTTCTTGAATTTATAAATATTTGATCTAATAAAATCTTATTTGAATATGTTGAATTTTTAAAATAAGAAAAAATTAATATAATTTTGGATTATTTGAGATATAATTGAAAAGGGTGTTTAAGTTATATAAGAAATTGGGTATTCATATGTATAATAGCTTCTTCCATTTTCATAATAAATCTCATATTTCCCTTAAAATTATTTAGGGTTGAATTTTGAGTAGTAACGTTCCAAATATTGTCTAAAAATTTATCATATAAGTATTGTTTTGCTTTTTAACTCTTGCAATATTTTGAAACCATAGAGTTGTAGATAATGATGCATTGATATTTTTATTTAATTGCAAGCCAAAACCATTTATGTAACTTGGTTGACCAGAATAAAAATTCCATTATAAAAATTAAATTTCCCATATATGTAATAGGTTAAATAACTATAAGTTATCAACGTTTTATTAACAGAAACTAAAATCCCGTTATTGTTTATACACATGCTTGAGGATTTAGCTAAGGAAGAAAAAATTATTATAAATAGAAAAATTAAAAAATAAAATATTTCTTTATTCTATGGATAAAATATTCTTTTTTACTCAATTTTTTTAAACCGTTTTTATAGTGAAATCAGAATAAAAATTTTATTTTCTAAATTCTTTTCTTATTTGCTATTAAAGATATACAATCTTATCCCTCTTTAAAATTAAATATTTTTAGTCTAATCTTTTAAAATAAATTTTATTAGTCGTGTCTTACTCTTTTTCTCAAAAATATATTATAATTCGCTATTTCATAACAAAATTTTTATTCAATTTAAATTTATATATTTTTATGTATAACATAAAAATGAGAGTGAAAACTTGGCTTCACTAAGTTTATATGCCAAAGCTGCATTCACTTTAAGAGATGTAATAGAAGATAGATGGTTTCCTTCATTAATTGATTATGCTAGAAGAAAAGAAACTATAAGAGTTAAATTAAAAGGTGTAGGTTATATTAATTTGCCTTGGTATGAATACAGGCTTTTAGCATATGGAGTAGCTGGTCTTAAAAAATGTAAGGGTAAAATAGATTATTTTGATATAATTAAAAGTGAAGATTCAAAAAATGCAGACTATATTTTTAAAGTAGCTCGTTTTCTTGCAATGCTTGGAGGTCTTTGCTATAAGGATTTAAATCCAACGATTAATAATGGTATATTATCATTTAATATTAATGGACAAAATCTTAAATTTGGTTTAAATTGTTCTATATGGACTATAAATGAAGTTTATGTAGAAAATGAATATAATCCTGGAATTCTTTCAGATCTAAAAGGAAAAGATGTAGTAGATATAGGGGCAAACGTAGGGGATTCCCCAATTTATTTTGCTGTATTTGGTGCTAAGAAAGTTATTGGTGTAGAACCTTTACCAAATGTAGCTAATTGTGCTATTAATAATGTAAAGTTAAATAATTTGGAAATTAAAATTATTAATGCTGGGCTTAGCATTAATAAAGGATTTATTTCAGTACCTTGCGATTATGATATTGGAAAATCTAGTGGTTTTAGTTTAGTAAAATCTAATGGTGATTGTAAAGTACCAACAATAACATTAAAAGATGTTATTGAAATGGTTGATCATCCATATCTATTAAAGCTCGATTGCGAAGGTTGTGAAGCAGATATATTGACAAAATCTAACCCCAATGAATTAAAAATTTTTAAATATATAGTATTTGAAACTCATCCCTTTATTACTAATGTAAGCGATGATAAAATTTTAACTTCTTTAAAAAATATAGGATTTAACTGTTATCTCAAAGTTGTTCTTTCTCCCAAGACAGGTCAAAATATTTATTCATGTGAACAAAAATAATTTTAAACATCTTGAACAAATTTGTTTAACTTTTTGATAAGTTAGCTTTTAGTTAGGTAAAAATTCTCGAACTTTTCTACCTAACTATTAAAAAAGTGAAAGCCAAATTTTTGTATCTTCTTTGTATCTTAACTTATTATCTTTTTTCTGTATTTTTATTCTTCTCCTTGAAAGCCCTTACAAACAGCGTTATATGATGGCACAGAAACCAGCAGTTTGGCGATTTACCACACGCTTTGGCAAATTTTTGCCAAAGATTTAGCCCCCATGATTTGGCACTAATTTGATTTGACTCAGAACCAAGACACTAAGATTAAATTTGAGTAAAATAAATTTATTTGTAGAGATAAGTAGAGATAAGGTGTAAATTTACCTCGAATACTAATCTCAAATAATCAATTGATAGAAAAGAAAAAAAGTGATTCTACTTGAGTATTTACAGCTTTAAATAATTATATAATAAAAGAATTAACAAACCCTACCTTTTAATGCAGGGGAAAATTTAGATTCGAAATGTAT
>JAWDMD010000073.1:0-3111 GCA_046536775.1 Candidatus Nanopusillus sp.
ACGACTATCCTGTCCCCCTCCCTGTGGAATATGGGGAGCATCTCCTTCGGGAGCTCCTTCGTCGCGGGGGAGAGCCTGGTCCCGAGCCCCGCGGCCGTTATCACCGCCTTCCTTATCACGCCCGATGGTGCGAGGGCCCCCGATTTCAACCCGGCGGCCTCCACTCCACGGTGACGTTCGCGAGCTCCAGGGTCCCGTCCCAGCCTATCGCAATCCCCCTGAACTCGGCGAACTGCTGGGTGGAGCTCACGTCGAATGAGAGGGTGATGGGGGTCCAGGAGCCGGGGGCCAGGGAGCCCGCATCCACGGTCGACGCGGCGAGGCAACGCTCCCCGTAGTCGGACGTCGCCTGGAGCTCCAGCCCCCTCCCCTCGCCTCCCCGCGCACCAGGAATGTCACGTTGTAGCTCCCGGGGTAGAGGGTGGCGTACGGCCCGTACCAGATTATCCGGTTCGAGGCGTTCGCCGCCTCTATGAGCCCGTCCCTGTAGTAGGACGGGCTCGCCGCCATCAGCCCGTACGCCGGGTATGTGGCGTTGAAGGAAGGCGGGCCGCCCCCGAGCCAGGTGACCTTCACCCAGTTCAACTCCACCGTTCCGTTCCACCTCACGACGTAGCCCCTGAACTCGACGTTCCGGAGCGTGGAGTTGGCGTGCACGAGGAGCTCCGCGTCCCCCAGCTCCGATCCGGTGACCCACAGCTGCGCCAGCGTGACGGCCCCGCGGTCCGCGGTCACCTGCAGCTGGAGTACGTTCCCGGGGGATTGATTGGTCGTGGACAGGGAGTACTCGACCTCGTAGTACCCCGGCTGGAGCTCGGTGAAGGGCCCGTACCACGCCATCTGGTCCGTCAGGTTCGCCGCCACGAGCGAGCCGTTCGGGAGGACCCTGGAGCCGGGCCCCGGCTGCAGCTGGCTGGGGTACAGCAGGAGGTCGCGCGGGCTCGGGAGCCCCGGGCCCAGCTGCCTGAGCTCGACCCCGCCGAGCAGCAGCGTGCCGTTCCAAGAGGACGCCAGCCCCCTGAACTCCACGCCCGTGTAGACGTCGTCCGAGTAGAACGTGACGTTGACCAGGTTCCACCTGCCCGGCGCGAGGGACCCGGGCGGCAGCTCCAGCTGCGCCAGCGTTACCGCGCCGCGGTCCGCGGTCACCTGGAGGAGGAGCGCGTTGTCCGGGTCGTCCGTGCGGAGCCTGAACGTGACCTCGTACGTCCCGGGAACCAGGGACGTGTACGGCCCGTACCAGATCGCGGAGGGGCCGCTGCCCCGGTAGTCCGTGACGTTCAGGACCCCTCCCGAGATGGACCCGACGGACGTCGACATCTGGGTCGCGCGGAACTCCCGGACGACCGGGGCGAAGTACATCGGGGGCCCGGAGTAGTTGCGCGCTATCGCGATGATCCCATCCGCCTCCGCGAATATCCCGTAGTCCCCGCTGTGCCAGAGCTCCTCGAAGTACCCCCGCATGCTCCCGAAGATCTCGCGCGAGAACGTGAAGCTGTAGGGGTCCGCCACCGCGTACTGCACGCCGCCGTTCACGTCGCCGAGGGAGGGCAGCCAGAGGGAATCGTAGACCTTCCAGCGCGAGGGGAAGAACTCCGGCATGTTCTCCTGCACGAGGACGGTCGAGCCCGCGGGGATCATGGATACTATTTTCCCGAGGCCGCGGTACGCGCCGAGGTCCGGGTGGAGGACCGTGCCCAGGTCGTACCCCAGCACGCGGCCGTAGCCGATGGAGGATGACCCGTTCAGCGGGCCGTACGGCTGGTACGCGAGCGCGAACGCGGCCGTCGAGATGAGCACCGCCGCCGCGATGAGCGCGGCCCTCCGGCGGCGCCCCCCTGAGAGCAGGGATATCCCCTCGATGGCGCCCAGGTAGACGAAGGGGACGACCATCGCCGGGTACTGGTAGAGGAAGACTGCCGGGTACCTGAAGATCGGGTAGCTCGTGAGCGCCAGCAGCGCCGCGTAGGGCGCGAGGAAGATCGCCCACCTGCTCAGGAGGGGGAGGAAGAGGAGGGGCAGCAGGAAGAGGAACATCGTGTAGGCGTCCACGGGGGCGAGGGAGGCGGAGGGGCTCGCGCCCCCGACGGTCCCCATCGTGGCCCCCTCCACCCCGTCCAGCGCGACGTTCAGCGCGAAGATCGACGCGCTGAACGCGAGGAGCGGCACCGATATCGCGAGGTCCCTCCTCCTTTCCCTGCCCAGGAGGAGCATCAGCGAGAACATGAGGGGGAAGATCGTGTAGGGGTAGTGCGTGATCCCCGAGAGCGCCATGGAGATCAGGGAGGGGATCCTCCTGCCGCTCAGGTAGAAGCAGTAGCCGAGGAGGAAGAGGGTGGGGAACAGGGCCTGGTAGTGGAAGTCGTACCAGTTCACCCCGGCGAGCGGGAAATATATCAGGTAGGAGGCCGCCATCGCCAGCGACGCGGCGTCGCTCCCTAGGGCACGCCTGGCTATCCCGTAGATGGGGAATGCCCCAAGCCCTATGAACGCGGACTGGAAGACCAGCACGGCCGGGTAGCTCCCCGTGAGGAAGACGGGCGCCACCAGGTAGACTATGCCCTTGTGCGCGAAGTCCTGGAGGAACGAGGGAATCGAGGGGCGGAGGACCGCATCCCAGGCGAACTGCATGTTGACGCCCAGGTCGAATATGAACGCGTTCAGCGAGAGGAACCTCATGATCGATATATACGACCAGGCGGCCGCGTAGACCGCGCAGATGGCCGAGAGGATCGCGAGCGGGGCGCGGCCTCCGGTGTTCACGCCGCCCCGCCCGCGCGGCGCTATTTAGGAAGAACGCGGCCGAACGGATATCTAGGGGGAGGCCGCATCCGTCGCGTTGCTCGTCGACGAGGTCCTGGTGGCGCTGGGGCTCGCGATGTCGATCGGACTATACGCGGGCGTGTTCCTGGCGGACCACCCGAGGGCCAGGGCATACGTCAGGGAGAACCCGGGATCGCCGCTCGTTCTCGCGTTCGTCGCCCTCCTGGTGGCGGCCGCCGTCGCCTTCTCCTACGGGCTCGGCGGCCCCGCGGACCAGCTGTCCGAGTGCGCCTACGCGGCGCTGGTGCTGGGGGTGGTCCTCCAGGCGGTCGCGGCGGCCCGCGCGCG
>JAWDMD010000074.1:0-3106 GCA_046536775.1 Candidatus Nanopusillus sp.
ATCAGAATCAGATTCCCAAAAATCACTTGGTATTCTACCCTTAATAGAACTTTTAACAGTTGAAAGTTTTAAAACAGTTTTGCTTAGAGCATCTAAAAAAGCATCCTTTTCAATCTCGAAAATTTCCTTTAATTTTTCTATATCTTCTGGAAGTGGAGTAGAACCGCCCATATCCTTTCTAAACCAATGGCCTATTGTGTGCTTATAAGAAGAAGGAAACTTTTTTTCAATATCAGATATACTTAAGTTTTTTGATTTTCTTAAAATAGTTAAATAATGTCCAACAAGAGATTGATCTATTTTATAAAGTCTTACTTTTGTGAAGTACTCTCCTAATACTAATTTTCTTGCCCCAGGCGAAGCTCCCCAGTTTATCCTATCTATATTCTTAAACTTACTTCTACTTCGTTTTTCTTGTATTAGTATTGTATTATCAGTTGTTGTATTTTTAAATGTAGTATTACTTAGTTTGTCCCAATATGCAGTGATATCGTTGGGCTCTTCTACTATAGGAATAGTTTCTAAATCTTGCCAAAGCAATGCACCGCAACAGCTACAAAAGTTTTTATCAATAGGGTCGAAAGGTTCTTCTATTATAGAACCACACTTATAGCATTTGAATATAAGACTCTCTCTGATAATCTCATCGTCAGAAGGATGTAAAACAAATTCTAAGAATACTTCGTTATTTTTGTATAAAACAGAAATTATTTTTGGAAATCCATCTTTATATCTTTCTATAACATCTGATATATGTCCAGTAATAAAGGGTTTTTGAAAACTATTTTTAACTTCTAGGCCAATGAAGTTTTCCTTATTCCAATCTCTATTTTCTTGTTCTTTGGCAGGCTTTCTTAAATGATCTATATAGAACCTATAACTTACTCTTTTACTATCTGGCACAAACATAAATACTGGATACCAACCTCCTTTTGTTTCAATAACCAACATGTTTCTTAAGATATAACCATGGTTAATCATGTCGTAAGGGTAATACAAATCATCTATTTTCCAATCCTTAACACCAATAAAAAACACTGCATCTTCTCTATGAAAGCTTTTAAACTCATTTGTTATCATAAAGGTTAAGCTTGCTAAAAACTCTTCACTGTTATTTGCTATAAATACTTCACCATATTTTTCTGTCAGTAAATCATTTTTTAGCGTTTCTAATAATTTCAATTTATTTTGATTTTGATTTAGTCTTTTAAAAGCTGTAGGTTTAAAAAGATAATTTAAATCTTCAACTTCTATAGTATTGTTTACGTGTAGCCTTTCTTTAATAATTTCTATATACTCACTGCTTTTTTCAATTAATATAGTATTGAGGTTTTTGGAATATCTGTTGACTACTACTCCAACAGTTCCTGTTCCTGCAAACGGGTCTAAAATTGTATCACCATAATCAATATATGTCATTTCTAATAACGATTGCACTAATTTTTCTGGAAAAACAGCAGTATGTTTATACTTAGTTTGCTGAAGTGGGAGTTTTAAGATGTTCCTTGACTTTCTATATTTATTATTCTTGTTTTTAGCAAAAACGATAACTGGTTCATATGAATTTGCAAATCTGTTATCTATTGATGATGGCATATGATTTGTTTTATACCAAATAATAATATCTTCTAATATCCAGCCATCTTCTATCATGTGATAAGCTAATTTGTATGGAATTTGTAGTAAATGCGAATTGCCGTATTTGTTTAGATATTTATCACCAATATTTAAATAAAAAACTCCGTCATCTGTTAATTTATCTTTTAATACTCCAAAAATTGTTCTAAGTTTATTTATATACTCTTCTGGTGTCTTTTCCTGACCTATCTGACCTTCAAAACCATAATCTCTCTGCTTCCAATAAGGTGGTGATGTTATAACAACAGAAATGCTACCATCCTCTAAAGAATTAATACCTGAATATACATCTCCGTAAATAATAGTATTTTTACTCATAATACAATAATTCTATCCTCAAGTTTATAAACTTGCCCTTCAAAAAGTTTTTTAATATCTTTTTTGTAGCGTTCATCTAAGTAAGGAAACAATACTCTTGGAAATTCTTCTCTTGTTTTATCGTATATAAGTTTGAATATAGGCAGCTTAGATATAAGTGAGTCTTTTTTGTCTTTATCTGTGTTCTTTTTATGTTTTTGAAAAGAGGAATAATAATATCTTACAGATTTACCCCAATTTTTACCGCTTATAAAATGGTTTAAGTATTTCTCCTCTAATAATCCGTTAGGAATCGAAATTAAATTTATTGCTATAGGTCTAATGTCTCTTTTGCGTATTTTTTCTACAAACATGTTTAATTGTTCTTTGAATTTAATAACTTCTTCCTTTGGAATGCTTAAGTAATCTATGACCTCTACTTCATCGTGAATAAATACAGCTCTTATTAGATTTTCCACTACTATCCTTTTTCTTTCTTCATTTTTTAATTCAGAAAGATTTTTATCATTTTCAATAATATTTAAAAATTTCGCATAAAACAAATTATAAAGTTTCTCATATTCCGTGTTAATCTCTTCAACTATCTCTTTATATGGAGGGTAGATAAACAACAAAGCGAATGTGTATACAAATTTGATGTTACCATGTATTAAATAGCAAGGGGGGATAGCTGGATATACATATAAGGGGGTATTAAAAAAGTCTTTTTTTCTTTTTTTGGTTATTAATGCCTTGTGTGTGAATTGATTTAAACCTAAAGGAATTGAACCTCTAAAGTCAGAACGATTTTCCCAGTTTGCGGTTTTGATATCTAAATTTAAAACATGGTCATTGGTTTCCATAGTGAGATCTGAAGAATATCCTAAAGGCAAGAGTCTATATTCTTCCTTTTCAAGCTTTCTTACAAGAATATACCATATATATTTTTCTATAATCTCACTAAAAGGATTATAAACTTTATTTTTCTCTTTGTTTCCTTTGTTCTTTTGATAACTTGCCATAATTATTTGTAAAGAAATTTCATTGAGATATTTTAAAGAGTTCTTATATCTGGTACTAAATTCATCTATAGATTGATCAACTAGTCTATATAGCATTTTTAGTAATTTCATTTCCATTTCTTCAATTTTCAAGCACAGCTCACTATCTT
>JAWDMD010000075.1:0-3070 GCA_046536775.1 Candidatus Nanopusillus sp.
CCCGAGCGGACCAAGGGGTATGGCTGGAGACCATATCCCCGAAAGGGGGCGTGGGTTCAAATCCCACCCGCGGCGGATTTAATATAAACTATTTTTAAGTAAATTTACAATTATTTATATTAATGACTAATCATTTTAAAGCAGTATTTAAAACAGATATTGATAGAAATCTAAATTTTAGTGAAGAAACTATTGAAATTTTAGATAACAAAATTTCTGTATATGATAATAATAAAAACAAAATATTAGAAATTGATAATGTAGAAAAATTAGATATAGAATATGGAATAAGTATATGTAAGTTAATTGCAATAGACAAAGATGGAAAAATATTTGAAGTTGCATATTTTACAAAGAAAAAAGCAGATAATATACAAAAAATTGTAGATGAATTTAATTTAAAAGTAAAAACTGAAATAATTGAAAAAGAAGAAAAGAAAAGATCTAAAAAAGAAATATATGGATTTTTAATACAAATTATTAAAAAATATAAGAAAGAACTTGCTTTAATTGCTGTTTTCTTTATTATAGGTACTATTATAGAATTAATTCCTCCTTATTTAACAGCTTTACTAATAAATAAAGTTCTTATATCAAAAACACCATCACTAGAAGTATTTCTTACAATAATTTTCTTAATGTTGATATCCCATATTACTTATAGATTTTTATATTTAATAGGAAATTTTTTATTAAACATTACACAAACAAAAATTACAAGAGGACTAAGAGAGCTACTATTAGAACATATAATTTTCAATGATGTTTCTTTTATAGAAAAACATTCTTCCTCCAGATTAATAGCTAGATATTCATCTGATATAGAAGAAATAAATAGTTTTATTGCATATGATTCGCCTTTTATGATTATAGATACTTTAATGCTCGTTGGAGCCCTTATTATACTCTTTCTATTTTTGCCCTTTTTGGCAATACCTGTTATGATTACAACAATAGTTGCTCTTGTCCTTTTTATAATTTATGAAAGAAAAACAAGAACAGCTAGCAAAAAAGCAAAAATAAAGTCAGTAGATGTTGAAACTCAAGTAAATAATATTCTAAGAAATTTTTACACTATTAAGTTATTTTCAAAGGAAAAAGAAGAATATGAAAAGGCAAAAGGAATAATAAACTCATGGTATTCAATAGATATCAAAGTAGGAAAATTTTTTGCAATAAGAGCCGACTTAATATTTCTTATAATGCAGTTGACTACTGTCTTTATATGGTATATGGGTGGAATTTTTGTAATTAATAATCTAATTAAGCTAGGTATATTGGTTGCTTTTGTAACTTATACTTCATATATTTATATTCCACTCCAGACAACATACGAAAGATTTTTCAGAGATATGCCAAACACCTTAGTTTCAGCAGAAAGAATTTTAGAATTATTAGAAGATAAGCCAAAAATATTAAATAAAGAAAATGCTTTAAAACCAAACATGATTAATGAAATAAAATTTGTTAATGTTACTTTCGGATATGAACCAGGTTTTCCTGTATTAAAAAATATTTCTTTTACAATAAAACCTAAAGAAAAGGTCGCAATTGTTGGAAAAAATGGAGCTGGAAAGACAACAATTGCAAAATTATTATTAAGATTTTATGATGTAAATGATGGAGAAATATTAATTGGAAATACAAATATAAAAGATATAGATTTAAAATATCTTAGAGAAAAAATTTCATATTTATCTCAAGAACCAGAGATTTTTGATAATACTATTAGATATAATATATCTTATGGAAATCAAAATATAAACGAAATAGAAATAATTAAAGTATGTAAGATTGTAAATATACATGATGATATAATTAAATTACCATTTGCATATGATACTCCAGCAGGAGAAGAAGGAACAAGATTATCTGGTGGACAAAAACAAAAAATAGCAATTGCAAGAAATATAATAAAAAATCCTGATATATTTATATTTGATGAATTAACATCAAATATTGACGCCAAAAGCAGAGAACAAATATTTTCTTCTATATTAAATATTTCAAAAGATAAGACTTTAATATATATTTCGCATAATTTGTCAGAAATATTAAATATGGATAGAATTATCGTTATAGAAGATGGAAAAATTGTAGAAGAAGGGAAACCTGATGAATTAATTAAGAAAAAAGGAAAGTTCTATGAATTATTTAAAAATCAAATAGAAAATATGGAAAGAATAGAAAGAGTTAATGAAGAATTAGAAATAATTAATTTAAATATAATAAAAGATAAAAATATAAAAATAGAATCAACTAATAGACCTAGTAGAGTGAATGTTATATATAATGGCAAAAAATATGAAAACCTTATGCCTAAATTATTATTCCCAATATCAAATCCAAAATTTGTAGGGTTTTATGATGATAATTTCAATGAAATATTTTTATTAGAAGATTATACAATTTTGGATGAAAATTCTAGAAAAATATTAGAAAATGCAATAAAATATAATTCTATAATATATAAAATAGAAAAAATAAGAAAAATAGATGTTGAAGGAGAAACAATAATATTAAATACTTTTATAAATAATAAAGAATTAGAAATAAAAATAGATTCTCCAGAAAATCTTTTTATTTTTGAAGATAAGATTCTTTTTATTGATGAAAACGATAACCTATATCAAATAATATTGAAAGATTTAGATAAAAGGAGTCTAAAGGAATTAAATAAGATAATATAGTTTTCTGCTTATTTTTATTATAATTTTTAGAATAAATATATATCATGCAACCCTAATAAAAACCTTTAAAACAAAATCAGCATTATTAGTGATAAATTTTAGTTAAATAATTTTCTGTTATAATTTTTTTATATATTTTATATAAAAAATTTATTATTTTAGCATATAAAAAATTTTTACATAATATATCATACATAATATTTAATGAATAATACCATCATAAAAAGGTTTATTTTTTCTAGAATAAAAAATCATATAGATAATTTTCTCAATAAAAAAGAAGAAAAGCATAAAAGATTTATTACTATTCTTGGATTAAGGGGATCTGGAAAAACCACTTTGTTGAAAGGAATTCGTGAATATTTAATCAATAAAAAAAT
>JAWDMD010000076.1:0-3009 GCA_046536775.1 Candidatus Nanopusillus sp.
TATCTATTATTATAAATCCCTTATATTGTATTTTTTATGGAGGAAACGCTGTAAAATTCTGGTCATTATTTCTTTTAACCTTAATTGGCAGCAACACTTACTATTTATCACGGAAAATAGGCCTTAATAAAACATCAAGTTTTTTTGCCGGTTTATTTTATATGAGTACTCCAATAACTTTCAATTTGCTTATGTTCGGCTGGATTTATTATCTTTTAGAATATTCATTTTTGCCCATTTACATTTTATTGTTTATGAAAACATTAAACGAGAAAAAAATAAGATACTCCTTTTTGTCAGGGTTGATTTTAGCTATTATAGCGCAGCCTCTTTTTGTTTTAATATATATTGCTGTAACAATTGTGTTTTTAGCATTTAACCTAAAGAAAAATAGCTTTATACTTTTTTTAAAAAATACATTAATAGTTTTTGCAATTTATGCGATTGAAAATTTATCGGTTATTCAAAATTCATTATTTATGCACAATTTGGCTTCATTTTTTAGCAGTAAAGCCTATGCTAGCGCTGAAATTGCACAATTTTCAAATTTGGGTTCATTTCTTAACGTTATAAGGTTGTGGGGGAGTAACTGGAATCTTTGGTTTGAAACCTACTATCCGGCCAAGTTTATTTTACTTACATTTATACCTATTTTATTTATTGGATTAGCATCTTTGGTATCAAAAAACAAAATTTCTGCTTTTTTCTCTTTACTTTATTTAATTTTTGTAGGGATAACGTTTGTCGCATATAAATTTCTTTATTTTATAATAACAGAAATTCCATTGGGTTATATTTTTGATGAGTTTAACATGCTTCTTTTCCCTGCTGCGTTAGGGATGGCAATTTCTATTGGATTTTTTATGCACTCATTTTCATATAAAATCAAAGGAGATAAAGAAAAAATTAAAAAGCTTGCATTTTCTGCTGTCATTTTTATAATAATAGTTTTTTCTGGGCTGTCTTGGTGGACTGGTCAGGCTTATGGCCCTTCGGTAGGTTATGCTGATAAGCTTAATCTTTACAGTGTTCCAAGCGACATTCAAAACTGGAGTAGCAAAGTAAACGCAAGCGATGAGTATTTTGTGCTATATGACCCAATCATTTTTGATGCTGCAATAGCAAATTCATCAACATTTCGTTTTGGATTAAATTCTAATTTATACGCAATGAATAATCTAAATCATGTAGATCCATATGAACCTTATACGTTGCAGATTTATAATTTGATCTCTGAAAACAAGCCAGGATTAGCTTACGAGTTAGGAAATTTAAGCATAAAGTACGTAGTAGTTTATAAGATAGCTGAGCCCCCATTTACATCAGGAAAATATGTTGTGCCAGATGAAATAATCTCTAACCTTTCAAACCAAAGGGGTTTTGTAAAAGTAATTGATACTCCTGACTTAGCTGTGTTTGAAAATAATTATGCCGTACCTATCGTGCATTCCAACAACGCGTCAGTAAAAATAATGTATATGGACCCAACAGAATTTGTTGTATTGGCTAAATCGGACAGTTCTTTTGTTATAATATTAAATCAACAGTATAGTGATTTGTGGACAGCAAGTGTTAACGGCAAACCTGTTCCTTTATATGACCATATTAGGGTTAATACCCAAATAAACGGTCTTTACTTCAACGGTTGGTTAATAAATTCTACAGGAACGTCTAAAATCATTTTATACTATAAGCCGCAAACTCAAAATTTAATACTGTTAACTTTCAGTGTAACATTTGATTTGGCGATTTTAATCGGATACATATACTTATTTTTAAAGGAGAGAATCAAGAAATGACTTATGATTTAATATTCGTTGACTTAGAATCTGAAAATTTGGGTGGCGGAGGCGTCAGGCACTATATAGAATTAGCAAACATTTTAAGCAAAAACGCAAAAATCTGTATAATAGCTAAGAGTAATTTTATAAAAAATGTTCTTGTTAACCAATATCCAAATCTATCTTTTATTAAATATGAACCCGGGCCAGTTTTTAACCCTAAAGCCTTTTTTGACGGTTACAAATATGGGAAAAAGCTGATACCGAAAGCGGTCATATCAACTACATTGTTTTTTAATACTTATACCTTTTCTCAAGGTATATCAATTTCTGCGAAATCCCCTTTAATCATATTAATGCACCATCACCCTCGCTTTTTTATAAGAATTAAGAAAATGGGTATAAAGGGATTAGCAACTTACATCTTTTATTCGCCGTCTTTCCTTTCTAGATATTTTTTCAGGAATAACTATTTGTTTTATACATACAGCTCAAATATTAAAGGAAAAAATATTTATAACAATATTTGGATAAGCATAGATAAAAAAGTCTGTAATCACGATAATACAAATTATAAAGAATTTGACTTATGCTTTTTAGGAAGGTTATCAAAAATGAAAGGTTTCGATGAATTTATAAATACAGCTGAAATAATTAAAAATAAAATTCCCAACCTTAAGGTAGCTGTCATGGGAAAAAAATTTAACATTGATCTTCCATCTTGGTTTAATTATTTCGGCTTTGTAAATGAAGAAGAAAAACTTAGAATTTTAAGTGGATGCAAAGTTTTCTTTCTTCCTTCCCATGAAGAAGGTTTTAGTATTGCAACGTTAGAAGCTATGTGCAACGGAGCTGTTCCAGTAGTTTGGGATTTGCGTGAATACCCTTTTAAAAACATAATTAAAATTAAAGAGGGAGACATCAATAAAGCTGCAAACGCTATAATAGATCTTCTAAATGATGATAAAACTAGAAACATTATTGCATCTAAAGCCAAAGAGGAAGCTTTGATATACACTTCAAATAATAGAATTAACGAAGAAATAAATACTATATTAAAAATATCAAAATTAGATACTACGTGAATTATAGTTAATATAAAACTTTATGTTTTCGAAATGGAAATAATAATAAGCGACTTGGGCCTCCTATTTGATAACTTAAATAAGCTAATATGAGGTCCTTAGTTTATGAATTAGTAATATGTGAGCAGGATTAAGGATATTAG
>JAWDMD010000077.1:0-2912 GCA_046536775.1 Candidatus Nanopusillus sp.
GCTGACGGTTGAGCCCGCGTTGTACCAGAAGGTTCCTGAGGGGCTCGTGCTGCCCCCAGCGGTGGGCTGAATTGTCACCCTGTACTGCTTAACGTAGTGAAGGCTTACTGATGACGCGTTTGGCACGCTGATCGTGCCCGAGGAGGTCTGGGCTACATACCTCGTGCCATTCCCCACAGCTATAATTGAGGTTGCGTTCCACGTATAGTTGCCTGCGGGGACGCCCGTGAACGTTATGCTGCTGGATGTGGAAGATTTTGTTAGACCGTCAAACGTAACTGACCACTGCGTCCCCGCTGGGAGGCCTGACTCCGTGAACGTTACACATGTTTTAGTGGCCTGAGCAGGTGCGGAGATTATACTGACGGTGCCTGAACCATGATTGGTGACGTAAATGTAACCGTTGGAGGGGTCATAGGCAATCCCCACTGGCCCTATTCCAACGGTGATATTTGCTATAACAGTTGTCCCATTAATCACAGAAACGGTGTCCGAACCAGAATCGGCAACGTAAATGTAACCGTTGGAGGGGTCATACGCCACTCCCATTGGTGATGGTCCAACGGTGATATTTGCTATAACAGTTGTCCCATTAATCACCGCAACACTGTCTGAACCAGAATCGGTGACGTAAATGTAACCGTTGGAGGGGTCATAGGCAACCCCCCATGGACTTGGTCCAACGGGGATGGTTGCGATAACAGTGTTGATTGTCCCATTAATCACCGCAACACTGTTTGCACCAGAAACGGTGACGTAAATGTAACCGTTGGAGGGGTCATACGCCACTCCCATTGGTGATGGTCCAACGGGGATGGTTGCGATAACAGTGTTGATTGTCCCATTAATCACCGCAACACTGTTTGCACCAGAAACGGTGACGTAAATGTAACCGTTGGAGGGGTCATACGCCATGCCCTGTGGCCCTGTTCCAACGGGAATATTTGCGATAACGGTGTTGGTTTTACCATTAATCACAGAAACGGTGTCCGAACCAGAAACGGTGACGTAAATGTAACCGTTGGAGGGGTCATACGCCATGCCCTGTGGCCCTGTTCCAACGGGAATATTTGCGATAACGGTGTTGGTTTTACCATTAATCACAGAAACGGTGTCCGAAATACAATTGGTGACATAAATGTAACCGTTGGAGGGGTCATAGGCTATTCCCTCTGGCCCTGTTCCAACGGGAATATTTGCGATAACAGTGTTGATTGTCCCATTAATCACAGAAACGGTGTTTGAACTAGAATCGGCAACGTAAATGTAACCGTTGGAGGGGTCATAGGCAATCCCCACTGGCGCTAATCCAACGGGAATATTTGCGATAACAGTGTTGATTGTCCCATTAATCACCGCAACACTGTTTGCACCATCAACGACAACGTAAATGTAACCGTTGGAGGGGTCATAGGCAATCCCCACTGGCCATGGTCCAACGGGAATATTTGCGATAACGGTGTTGATTGTCCCATTAATCACAGAAACGGTGTCTGAACCAGAATTGGTGACGTAAATGTAACCGTTGGATGGGTCATACGCAACCCCCTCTGGCTGTTGTCCAACGGGAATATTTGCGATAACGGTGTTGGTTTTACCATTAATCACAGAAACGGTGTCTGAAAGGTAATTGGTAACGTAAATGTAACCGTTGGATGGGTCATACGCAACCCCCTCTGGCTGTTGTCCAACGGGAATATTTGCGATAACGGTGTTGGTTTTACCATTAATCACAGAAACGGTGTCTGAACCATAATCGGTGACGTAAATGTAACCGTTGGAGGGGTCATAGGCAACCCCCTCTGGGTTTGTTCCAACGGTGATATTTGCGATAACGGTGTTGGTTGTCCCATTAATCACCGAAACAGTGCCTGAACCAGAATCGGTGACGTAAATGTAACCGTTGGAGGGGTCATAGGCAACCCCCTTTGGCCATGTTCCAACGGTGATATTTGCTATAACAGTTGTCCCATTAATCACAGAAACGGTGTCCGAAAGGTAATTGGTGACGTAAATGTAACCGTTGGAGGGGTCATAGGCAACCTCCCATGGCACTTTTCCAACGGGGATGGTCGTGATAACAGTGTTGGTTGTCCCATTAATCACCGCAACACTGTCCGAACCAGAAACGGTGACGTAAATGTAACCGTTGGAGGGGTCATACGCCACTCCAGCTGGCCCTTTTCCAACGGGGATGGTCGTGATAACAGTGTTGGTTGTCCCATTAATCACCGAAACAGTGCCTGAACCATAATCGGTAACGTAAATGTAACCGTTGGAGGGGTCATACGCCACTCCAGCTGGCCATACTCCAACGGTAATACCTGCGATAGCAGTTGTCCCATTAATCACCGCAACACTGTTTGCACCAGAAACGGTAACGTAAATGTACCCGTTGGATGGGTCATACGCCATGCAACATGGCCACATTCCAACGGTGATATTTGCGATAACAGTTGTCCCATTAATCACCGAAACGGTGCCCTCAAACCAATTGGTGACGTAAATGTACCCGTTGGATGGGTCATACGCAACCCCCATTGGGAATATTCCAATGGTGGTGATATTTGCGATAACAGTTGTCCCATTAATCACAGAAACGGTGTCTGAACCATAATCGGTGACGTAAATGTAACCGTTGGATGGGTCATACGCAACCCCCTCTGGGTTTGTTCCAACGGTGATATTTGCGATAACAGTTGTCCCATTAATCACCGAAACGGTGTCTGAACCATAATCGGTGACGTAAATGTAACCGTTGGATGGGTCATAGGCAACCCCCTTTGGCCATGTTCCAACGGTGATATTTGCGATAACAGTTGTCCCATTAATCACCGAAACAGTGCCTGAACCATAATCGGTGACGTAAATGTAACCGTTGGATGGGTCATACGCCATGCCCTGTGGCCCTG
>JAWDMD010000078.1:0-2901 GCA_046536775.1 Candidatus Nanopusillus sp.
AAAACGCAACTTCCAATCTTTATTGCTGTGATCTTAGCAGGATATGTATTACTCTACCGTTTCGACCTTACACGTCCTTTCCACCTTTGCAAGCAAGCGTCGTGGAATGACGTTTTCAAAGCGTTAGGATTGCCGTTCGTGAAGACAGAAAAGCAGAAGAACGTGGTTTCTTTCACGCTTCTCTTTCTTGGTCTCGTGTTAAGCGTTCTCGCTCTATTCTTTTCAACGCTCGAAAGTTTCGTATTGCAATTCATAGGCGCGCTCGTTGTGATTTTTGTGTTCCCGTCGTTTTTAGGAATGCCCGCTTCGTCTTCTCACGTTGAAATTTTACCTTACCCGAGAAAAGCCAGCGCGTGTATTCCTTCGCCGAGTGTTTCTGAAGCGTCCGTTCCGCAAGCGAGCGTTTCGTTGAAACCTGCAGAGCCGACGTTTCGCATGTTCTACTTCGGGTTGAAAGATGCGCATGTGATGTCTTTGCCTGAAACTGACACGCCTTTCATTGACCAGCTTATCGCGTTCATTGAAGCATCACAGAAGCGTGCTTTCGTGCAAATCTACTTTCAAGAAATTCATCCTCAACAATACCTTGAAGTGTTAAAGTGGAAATTGCTTAATGAAAAGGGCATGCTTCAATACAAGCCTTTGCCTCTCATGTGGTCTTCGACTTTGGATGATCGTATAAAGAAAGTGAACGAGCTTTTGTCTTCGAACGTGTTCGCGATTTCTATATTCGGGATTGTTGAAGGCGATCCTTATGAAATTCACGCGACCGCTTCTGACGAGTTAGATCACTTAGTAGTTTTTGAAACGAGCAATCCCGCGCTTTTCTACTGGCTTGTGAAACATGAAAGACCTTCGTTCGCTTTTCCTAACTATTTCGGGACGCGTGTTGAACCTCCGTTCTTTTTTGCAACTCCGCGTACGCTTCCTTCGTTTTTGTCTATTCCTTCGACGGGGAGGACTTTGATGTTCTTAAGCGAAAAGATTGAAGAAATCAAACCATGGGGGGTTGAAAGTGAAGCGCCGACGGAAGTTCTTGAAGTAACATTCATTCCGAAAGATCAGAAAGAGCAGAAGCTTCTTGCGTTTCCGAAGCGCGGTGTCGTGGATATTTATTTCGACGGTTCTCGCATGAGAATTTTCACGAGCGGGGATGCTTCGAAGTATTATAGGCAGAACGGTGCGGTTCTAGAAAACACAAAGCTCGCGTTTGACAGCTGGTTTAGGGTTTAAAAATGGGTCTTTGCATTATTTATCGATGAACAGAATAAACTCTTTCAAAGGTACCTTCGTGAAGTTTTCTTACTTAGCAGTCTTGTCCTTTTTACTCTTCGGTCTTATTGTGCCTTTGCCTACTCACGCTTCGCTTTCGGGTCCTTTTGGAGAGGTTTTACTTTCGATGTATAAGATCAACACGCAGGCTGTGAATCCGAGAGTCCCGCTTTCGTATGCTTACGGTTCTGTTTCGATAGGAGGCTCGTGGTATTACGTGAATAATTCTGCGGTGGTTTCTAAAACGACTACTTCGAAAACTTCTTCGACAGGAGGAGGCACGCACGCGACGAACACGAGTGCTTCTGCTTCGGCTTCAGCTTCGGCTTCTGCGACTTCAAGCACGACAATCACGGCTACTACGTCTTCTGAAATTCCCGCGCCTTTGAAACTCGTTGGATACGTGATTTTCTATTATCCGGGTGGGTCGAACAAAACTGTTCCTATGGAATTCACGAAGAGCGTGTATTACGTCGGACAGCTCGCGAACTTCACAACTCCGAGCGTGAAGGATGGTTTCACTTATTACGCTTACAACGTGATACCTGAAAGCACGAATGGAACGCCGATCGGACCTGAAATTACGGGCATCGGAGGGAACGCTTGGGCGCCTATCGACTTATTCAACACAATAATTGCTTTGCCTCAGTTTAACGACACGATGCTTTACGCTTATGCGACATCGCCTTCTCAGGAATATCCTGCTTTGCCTTTAGGTTCTTACTACAACCTTCTCATGATCGTTGCTATAATTGTATTAATTCCTATTGCGTTTCTTGATCTTCTCACTCCTGACAAGCGCAAAACTACATCACTGTTAGGTGTTCTTGAAAAAATCGCAGGAGGCATTTTAATAATGCTGATCTTTCCGTTCGTGTATGATAAAATTGCTTACCTCATGAACACTTTGAATGTTGAAATTCTCGCTTACCCGAGCGTGGCGAATCAGCAAGGCGCGTGGCTTATTGCTCAAGGAAACCTTGCATTGTTAGAAGCTTACATGATTTTTCCGAGTACAATCACACCTGTCACGCTTTTTGAAACGACTCTTCTCGCCGTTGGATACTTCGTGGTTACGGTAATCGTGTGGATAATGTCTTATATGCTCGGGACTGTGAGGATGCTACTCTTAGCGGGCATGATTGCGATGTTCCCGCTTTCCGTTGCGCTTCGTGATTTTTACTACACGCAAAAGCTCGGAAGGATTATTGAAGACACGTTGTTCGGTTTAATGCTCGCTTCGATTTTGTCTTCAACGATGCTTTCGGTCGCGACTTATCTTTTGAATAACTGGAATTCAAGCGCGAACATGTTCAGGCTTGCTGGAATTCAGCCTCAGTGGGTTGCAATTACGGCAGTTCTCACGTCGTTGGTTGCTGTGACTATTCTTGCGCCTTACACGAGTGCGACTTATCAGATTGTTTCTGAAACGGGTATGGTTGCTGGTGGTGTGGCTTCGGCAGTGTGGTTGGGTGCTTTTTCAGGAGGTGTTCAGGGGGTTGTGGCTAATCCTCTTGGAAGTAAACTTGCTTCTGGTGTGCTAGGTGGTTTAAGTGGAAGTGTGGTTCATGGAACGATTGCGGGTGTTTCAGCGGTTTCGGGTTCGCATGCTTCTCACGCTGTTTCGCA
>JAWDMD010000079.1:0-2868 GCA_046536775.1 Candidatus Nanopusillus sp.
CCATAAACAAAATATACAAGAAAGATTTTATAAATTTATTTTATAAATTAGTTTAAAAATTATTCTTTTATTAATATTCCATTTATAATTCCATCTTGACCTGGTCTTGATGTTACTAAAATTTTTCCTATTTCAGTATTTAATATAGCATTTTTAGTTATTATTTTTTCTCTATCTAAGTTTTTATCATTTGGATTTTTAATAACACCCAATATTTTTACTCTTTTAATTTCTTTTGTTTCTGGATTGAGTACATTTACATATAAAGCACTTTTTAATTTTACTTTATAATTTCCACCCTTTGTTCTAAATATATATCTTATTTCCTCATTACTCTTTGATATTTTTGTTAGAATTGAATATCTTCCATAATTTGCTTTTCTTTTTTTACTATTAGGAGATTTTATTTTACCATTTTCCTTTCTTAAATCTCTACCTTGGTAAACAGATAATCCTCCTTTTTTGTATATATTTACCATTTTATTTTTATAATAAAAAAGATTTAAAAAATAAAATGCAATAAAAAATAAAATACGCGGCGGTGCCCGAGAGGTCAAAGGGGTCGGGCTTAAGACCCCCAATTGGTAAGAAACCCGATGGGTTAGTCCCGCCAGGGGTTCAAATCCCCTCCGCCGCACTAAAAATTATGTTTTTATAATTCTAAGTATTGTTAAATTTACTAATTTATTTAATCCATCAATTACCATAAAATATTTATTACCTAAGAATAATAGATATAATATGAAATCTATTTCTCCAATAATAGCAACTATATTAATAATTGTTATGACTGTTGCAATTGCTGGATTATTTTATGCATTTACTTCAGGTATGTTTAATTCAATTACATCTTCATCAAATAATTTGGTTAATCAACAATCAAAAATAATATCATTTACAATAAATAATGTATATTGTTCAAATAATATATTATATTTTGATATTTATAATAAAGGAAATATACCTATTAATATAAATAATTCTGAAATATTATTTACTGATAATTATGGTAATACTATATCTATAAATGGAAGTAATATTATATGTAATAATGGAAATATAATACCTATAGGAAGTAATAGTTTATGTTATATAATAGATAATATTTGTTATTATAATTACATAGATTATATAAAAACTACTAATTTTGTATATAATGGAATAAGTTATAGTTATGAGATATTAAATAATAATAAATTTAATATAATATACAATCTTATTAATTATCCAATAGTAATATATAATTCTCAATCTATTTCAACCCATCTCCATTTCAACAAGATATAGCAATATGTAATGGAACAATTAATATTGGTAATAATTTTGCTTATATAAATAATTCAACATTATTTAATGAAATTAATCCAAATGGGCAAAATGTAATGTTCTTTAGTCCAAATAACGGACAATTATTTTATTCATGGTATGAAGGTCAATTAATTAATGGAAATACATATTGTGATGTATGGTGGATAAATATTCCAAATGAAATACCCGCTAATTCAAATATTACAATATATATGTATGTAGGATCCAATAATTCTAATTATTATCCATTATGTTATCCATATATAGGAACTAATGAACAAGTTATAGGAACTATGCAATATGATAATGGTCAAGATGTATTTATAGCATATGGATATTTTAATAATACATTTGATGGATGGAGTGGACATATTTCTTCTGCATCCTGGTCTCCTACAGCAACTTCAAATGGTATTGAAATGATAAATAATAATGGTGGTGAAGGTACTTATATTTTACCCCCAAACAATTGGAATATCCCCAAAATACCTTTAATTGTTGAAGAAGCTTGGTATTATACTTCAGGTGCAGATGCAAATGTAATAGCATTATTTGGAAATACAAGTCAACAATTTCCTGCCGGTAATATTGGAGGTACAGCTGGTGGTTATGCGCCTGCATCTACTTTATCTACATATGTACAATTTGAATATTGGTCTGGTAATTCTCCACCAAACTCTCAAGCAACCATGTTAAAATCTGCAGTAACAGATCAATATTTAAATTATACATCTTTCCCAACATCTGGAGGAACTGTTTATTCATATTTAATTGTCAATTCATCTTATGCTCAAACAGGATATTATATTTATAATTCTAATCAAGTATGGGCTCCTTTAACATTATTAAATACATATAATGTAAATTCTAATAACTATACATATTCTAGTTTAAATTATAATCCTTATCAATATAATACATTAGAAATTGGTGCAGGAACTGGTGGAGCTTATTCGTACCAATATGTAGAATGGGTGTTAACTAGAGCATATCCTCCAAATGGTGTAATGCCTTCAATTTATATTAGTTAAATTTCTTTTTTAATATAATATTGCTTTCAGTTCATTAATGCTGTCTATAATATCAAAACCTGGGGCGGGTGGGATTTGAACCCACGACCTTCCGGTCTTCAGCCGGACGCTCTCCCGGTCTGAGCTACCGCCCCTTTAATTATCAATATTTTTTATTATTTATTTTTTAAATTTTTCAAATTATAAAATATTCTTTAATTTATAATGATAGAAAAATACTATCCAATATTAAATAATAGACCATTTCAAATTGATGTTGTAGAAAAAATATTAAACTATATTAATGAAAATAGAAAATTCATTTTATTAGATTCTCCTACAGGTTCAGGTAAAACAATTATTGCATTAGTAATCTCTGATTATCTGGCAAAAGAAGATTTTATAACCCATATTGCTGTAAGAACAACGGAAGAAATAAAAAGATATTTGGAAGATTCATTTAAAATAAATACAATATTAAGAGTATATCCAAATAAAAAGAAAACATGTCCAATATTTTTTAAATCAAATTTATCTGGAGAAGAAATAA
>JAWDMD010000080.1:0-2861 GCA_046536775.1 Candidatus Nanopusillus sp.
TCATTTAATTTTACAATGGGCCATGATAAATATATTGAGAACCCCATTATAATGGAAAGGAAAATTATAGTTTCCATATCACCAGGTGTATTCATTTAATTTCCCCCGCGTTTTTTGGCCCATATTGAAATTTTTTATTGCATCCTGAGCATGATTTAGGCACGGTTAAAGAGATTGGTACATTTCTAATAACATTATTGTTAATGTTTAAGAAAATACACTCTAGATTTAAATACTGGTATTTAAATCTAAATCAGCTAAATTCCTAGTTTGTTTTAGTTTGTTTATTAGAATCGTGGTTAATGATTAAATTCTTTTTTAAACCATTATTATTTTCGAAATAGATTTTAGGATTTCTTGATGTGTATTCATTTGATAATTGCCTTCGAAGATTTGTCTCATATTATCCAAGAAAATACAAGATATTTAAGTAAACTTATTCATGCCGAGGTAGTTATTTTTCCGAGATTTTTTAAAGAGGCATATAGTCGAATAGGAAAATATAGTTTCGATAGTAACGGTAACTCATTAAAACTTAAATGCTATCGACCTTCAATAATATTTAATGAAAGATTGCATCATATGGTTATTTGGAAGTATAATGTTTTTATTCGTTCTTTTTAAAGCACTTTTGATAAATTGTATTATTCAATGGAGGACTATCATTGGTTATAGCCTTGGTTGCAGGGATAATGATGGGCCCTTTCACTGCTAGTATATTTTTAATTCTCAGCAATACAGTATTTAGCTTTTTTAATCATCCCTTAGCAGGAATAGAATTGGGGGTGTATCGCAAGAGAAAAGGTTCTTTGAAAATTATAAAGCACATAGTTGTGCCCTATTTGACTTCATTCATGCTGATAATTGCCTTAATCTATGTGGTTTATCCTGCTCCTCCACCACCGCTCAATTATTCTGCTTGGATTGCTGGAATTTATGCAATCTTGTTAATAATATTATACGTTTACTATAAAAGAAAGTTCCCTGATAAAATAAATAGTGTCGGCAATTTCTCAATTTAGTTTCTTATATTTTATTTGGGTTTCTATTTTACATTACATATCTATATTGTAGAAAACCTACTCATAAATCAGATTTTCCCTAACGGAAACCTTTAGATCCCCATAGGTAATTTAAATTAAGTTGCTTTTATTATTGGCAATGAATGAGGCTATGGTCTATTCATCCAAAATACCTTGATCCTATAGGATTGGTGGCATTATGGAGAGAAGCACTCCTTGGAAGAAGTGTTTTAATTAGAGGAGATGGTTCATATTACAATCACCCCCAGCTTTTAAGATTCAAGAATACTGAAAATCCAGTTCTTTATATAAATCACTATCTGAAGGCAGTATTCGATGAGGCAAGAATCAGGGGTTATAATTTCGATATTTCAAAAATACCGAAGAACCTAGATATGAATATAGAGAAAATAAAGATAAACAGCGGACAAGTAATCTATGAGTGGAACCATTTGAGATCGAAGTTGGAACTAAGAAATCCAGAATGGCTTAAAAAAATAATTAACACTAGTAAAATTGAATTGCATCCCTTATTTGTAGAAGTGCCTGGTCCAAAGGAAAAATGGGAAAAATAAAATAAAGTACTAGCTCTTAGTGCTATTTCCCTGAGGCTGATTTTTTGGTGGCAATATATAGATCTTATTTCCAATTATGAGATTGCTTGGAATCAGCACCTTTGTACCATCGTCCTTAATTAATTCAGTGAAAAGTATTCCAACGTCATTTACAATCCCGGTATCTCCAAGCAATGTAACATTTTGGTTTATTCTAAATGGCCTGGCTATAAGTAAAAATAAGCCTGCCACGGCTTGACCTAGAGTCTGTTGCATTGAAAAACCTATAACGATTCCCAGGAAGCCACCGACTGATACACCTGCTATTCCGCCACCAACTTCACCAGCGATAACGGTAATCAGGGCACCTATACCTATTATGAGGAAAACATTTCTGAAAGCTCTAGCAACGTCCTCAGAGTACTTCAGTCTTATAAAGTGATAAATTACCATAGAAAAAGCCCTGACAACTAAGAAACCGAGGAGGAGGGTTAAAGTGACGTTTATGTATGTATAGTAATTTCCCAGTGTAATTCCATACTTGGGGAGCAGATAGAATATCAGGTATTGAAGAAATGCTGATATCACTATAAAAAGTGCTATGTAAAACACAAGTTTACCTATAGAATCAATATAGCCTTTCCTCAAAATTCCATTATTTTGGTTATTCTGAGTCATATACTAATAATTTCCTTATAAATATAAATTTAATTGATTATTTTAACTTTAAATTCAATCGCAAATATCTTCATTCATATCCATTGAATTCATTTATTCAATATATCGGGTATCCCATTACACTTGGTTTACCTCATATCTAATTTATTTTGTCGATTATTCATTCTAAAAATCTTTTCTTCTTTCTTCACCAAGATATCTAGGTATTCTGAGGCCATGTCTCATTAAGCTTAATATTACTCAAATAAGCTGGTACTTATAATTTCAATCCCTGCCTAATGTTATAATTGTACATGCTGTCAATGTTAAGTGGTAACATTCCTAACGGCTGTTAGATTCTCAACATTTGTCAGCTACCAACTAATTCTATTCTTTGAATGTCATTTAGTTGAGGATTATCCTATAGAAAAAATGCTGTCTGTCAATATTATGATTGAGATCATTATTGTAATGATGGCAAATTTTGATTAATTTACAGCTTCAGGATTATATCCATTATAAAAATTTATTCCGATATTTCCATATTATTTTTACGATGTTCACTGAATTGATTATATTCATTATAATTCTATTGAAAAGTCAGTAGTTCAGGTGGAGCTGTTATTTT
>JAWDMD010000081.1:0-2841 GCA_046536775.1 Candidatus Nanopusillus sp.
GCTCCGGACCTCGCCCTCCACGACCAGCGGAACCGTCGAGTCGGCGTAGAGGTCCGTCGGGGGCTCCGGCTCGGCGCGCGCGGGCCCCGGCGCGGCCCCGGGCGCAGTGGGGGGCGGCTGGGCCGGGCGCGGGCCCCTGTGGGTCAGCGCGTACCACAGGATGAGCTCCATGGGGACGGAGCGGACGGGGAGGCTCGCGTAGGCGACCCCGAGCAGGATCATGAACACGAAGGCGGCGAACTGCGCCAGCATCCCGGCGCCGCTCAGCGCGGCCGCCAGCCCCCCGCCCACCGCGGCCGAGAACGCGAATATTACGATCTGGCGCGGGCTGGCGGTGAACCCGAAGATCGGCACCGATTTCTCCTCCCAACGCGAGCGCTTGGGCCACCAGGCCATCGGTCGCCCGTGCCGCGGCGCCTTAAAAGGGACTGGAATACGAGCCCCCGATGAGCGCCGTTATCCATGGGCACGGCCCCCTGAGCAGGAGGAAGGCAATCTCCGAGATGCTCGCCGTGATAATACTGCTCTCGCTCACGATAGTTGCTGGGGTTTTAGTTTATCAAATATTTACAGGGAAGGCCAACGTCGCGTCCAGCGCGACGGCGGTGTCGATCCAGAGCCTCACGATCTCGGGCGAGAACGGGGTCATGACCATCACGGTGCAGAACACGGGCACAAGTACAATACAATCCCTCCAAGTTAAGGTCTACCAGAGCGGCGGCGCCGCGGTGGCCGTGAATGGCCAGTTCTCACCGCCGAGCATCGCGCCCGGGCAGACCACCTCCGGCACGTTCACAGGATCCTTCTCGCCCGGCGAGCAGTACACGGTCGTGGTCACGGCGACGGCCGCCGGCGGCAGCACGACCACGGCGACGGCGACTGTCACCGCGTCCTGAGCTCGGGGGCGGCAACCAGATATCTTTTTATTTAATTTTGACTATCGAGTCGACCGAGTTCTCGTCCAGCCTCCTAGCGCCGCGCCCCGCCATCTCCCGGGGCCACGCGAGGTTCGGGTCGTCGAACGCGCCCCTCCAGATCCAGACCGGCCTCCCCAGCCGCAGCGCCGCCCGCCCGGTGAACACCGACCCGCCGGCCGGGCCCGCCTCCACTATCACCACGGCGTCCGCTATCAGCGCGAGCGTGTGGTCGCGCGCCAGGAAGTCCCGCGGCCGAGTCGTGCACTATCGTTAGATATTGGTTGTCCTTAAATACCACTCGATGGATCTGTAATCCGGATGCCCGCGTCGACCCAACTCCTTTCAGATGAGGAGCGGGGGCCGATCTCCCCCGCGAATCCCGACGCGGGCGTCCATGAGTCGGAGGGCGGCGAGGAGGAATTCCTCGTCCGCGCGGTGAGGACGAGCAAGGAGAGGGTCAACGCCGTCCGGCTCCTGCCGAGCGGCGCGCAGGAGAGGAAGCTGATGAGGCTGGCCGACCTCTCGGCGAAGCTCTGGAACGAGCTGAACTACGAGAGGAGGCAACAGTGGAACGGGGGCCAGCGCGTGGACCTGGAGGGCACGTGGAGGAAGTACCGCGAGAAGTACAAGGGCGCGCTGGGACCACACAACGCTGACGCAGTCATAAATAAGAACAACGAGGCGTGGGGCTCGTTCTTCTCACTATTGAAGGCGAAGAAGGAGGGGAAGCTGCCGAAGCACTGGAGGGTCTCGCCGCCGGGCTACTGGAAGGACAGGGAGGAGGGGAGGCGGAGGCTCATCTTCGTGGTCGCGGGCGACAGCTACGCGGTGGACGAAGTCAATCATATCGTGAGGATCAACCTTGGAAAGAAGAAGAGGCCGCTGGAGATACCGTTCGCCGGCCGCCTCAGGTGGTACGGGAAGCAGGGGAGGATGGAGATCCACTACGACGGGGCCAGGAGGGCCTGGCACGCGTATATATCGGTTAAGGTCGGCGCCGAGACGACGAGGAACAAGAAACCGGCCAGGAGGATCGTGAGGGGGGAGAGGAAATCGATCCGGATCGCGGAGCCGAGGGGTAATGAGGCCGCGGGGGTGGACCTCGGGATCAATATACTCGCGAGCGCCGTGACGAGCACTGGCGCCTGGCTCCTCTACAGGGGATCTAGAGCTAAGGAGGACTTCTTCTACCTCAACAAGGAAATAGCCGAGGTGCAGTCCAAGGCGGACAGCGCCAGGAACGCGGGCGACACTGAGGAGTTCCTGAGGCAGAACAGGAGGAGGCGGAGGCTGTTCCGGAAGCTGGCGAGGCGCATGGCGCACCTGTACTGGAACCTGGCCAACCACCTTGTGAGGGGCCTCTGGGAGCTCGGGGTATCGAGGATCTACCTCGGATATCCCCGCGATATAGCGCAGGATAAGGGTAATAAGCTCACCACCAATATGTGGAGATATCGTGAACTCATGGACGCGATCGAGCTCAAGGCCCAGGAATACGGCATCCGCGTGTACGAGGTCGTGGAGTACGACACCTCTAATCACTGCGCGGTTCATGGCGCGGAGGTGACGAGGGGCCCGAGGGGAGTGGTGAGGTGCCCGCTCGGGCACAGGCTGCACAGCGACCTGAACGGGGCCCTGAACATTCTGAGGCGCGGCGCGGGCTCTATACCGGCAACGATCAAGAAGCCGCTCTCCTTCCTCGTGGACCATGGCGGAGTAGCGCCCGTCAAGGGGGCGTAACCGACGAGACCCCGCCCCGGGGATCCCCGGGGTAGCCCGCCCGAGAGGGCGGGAAGGGGTCATTCAGCCCTTGGCCTCGACCTCCACCCCCTCCGGGGGCGGCCCGTTGAGGTAGCGCCACCTGTACCAGCGCGTGAACTCCTCCGAGAGGTCCGCGAAGCGGAACACCCTCCGCTTCACGAGC
>JAWDMD010000082.1:0-2831 GCA_046536775.1 Candidatus Nanopusillus sp.
TCTTTGTGTGAGAACCGTGAATATTGAAGGGGGTATGCTTGTTTTCCATTCTTCTCCATTCTTTAAGATTAATGTTTTTTCGTTCATGTTAGAATAATACGCGGGGGTATTTATAAACCTCGTGTGAGTTGTGAGTAATGCTCAAACGTTCATTCGCTCGTTTTTGGTTTTTAAAGGGCTTGATTATTAACTACTGAGGTGAGGTAAAAACGCAACTTCCAATCTTTATTGCTGTGATCTTAGCAGGATATGTATTACTCTACCGTTTCGACCTTACACGTCCGTTTCACACATGCAAGCAAGCGTCGTGGAATGACGTTTTCAAAGCGTTAGGATTACCGTTCGTGAAGAGAGAAAAGAAGAAGAACGTGGTTTCTTTCGCGCTTCTCTTTCTCGGTCTCGTGTTAAGCGTTCTCGCTCTATTCTTTTCAACGCTCGAAAGTTTCGTATTGCAATTCATAGGAGCGCTCGTTGTGATTTTTGTATTCCCGTCGTTTTTAGGAATTCCCGCTTCGTCTTCTCACGTTGAAATTTTACCTTATCCGCGAAAAGGTCATGCGTGTATTCCTTCGCCTTCGAGTGTTTCTGAAGCGTCCGTTCCGCAAGCGAGCGTTTCGTTGAAACCTGCGGAGCCGACGTTTCGCATGTTCTACTTCGGGTTGAAAGACGCGCACGTGATGTCTTTGCCTGAAACGAAAACGCCTTTCATTGACCAGCTTATCGCGTTCATTGAAGCATCGAAGAAACGTGCTTTCGTGCAAATCTTCTTTCAAGAGGTTCATCCACAGCAGTACCTTGAAGTATTGAAGTGGAAATTGCTTAATGAAAAGGCGATGCTTCAATACAAACCGCTCCCGCTCGTGTGGTCTTCGACTTTGGATGATCGCATTAAGAAAGTGAACGAGCTTTTGTCTTCGAACGTGTTTGCGATTTCAATATTCGGGATTGTTGAAGGAGATCCTTACGAAATTCACGCGACGGCTTCGGATGAGTTAGATCACTTAGTAGTTTTTGAAACGAGCAATCCCGCGCTTTTCTACTGGCTTGTGAAACATGAAAGACCTGCGTTCGCTTTTCCTAACTACTTCGGGACGCGTGTTGAACCTCCTTTCTTTTTCGCAACTCCGCGTACGCTTCCTTCGTTCTTATCTATTCCTTCGACGGGGAGGACTTTGATGTTCTTAAGCGAAAAGATCGAAGAAATCAAACCGTGGGGGGTTGAAAGCGAAGCACCGACGGAAGTTCTTGAAGTAACATTCATTCCGAAAGAACAGAAAGAGCAGAAATTACTCGCGTTTCCGAAGCGTGGTGTCGTGGATATTTATTTCGACGGGACAAAACTTCATATTTTCGTGAGCGGGGATGCGTCGAAGTATTTCAAGCAGAACGGTGCGGTTCTGGAAAACACAAAGCTCACGTTTGACAGCTGGTTCAAGGTTTAAAAGGGGTCTTTTGCATTATTTATCGATGAACAGAATAAACTCTTTCAAGGGTTGGTTCTTGAAGTTTTCTTACTTAGCAGTCTTGTCCCTTTTGCTCTTCGGTCTTATTGTGCCTTTGCCTACTCACGCTTCTCTTTCGGGTCCTTTCGGAGAAGTTTTGCTTTCAATGTATAAGATAGGCGTATATTCTGGGCGCAGTAATCAAGCGGGTTCTACTTATCTTGCGATTGGTTCTGTTTCGATAGGAGGTTCATGGTATTACGTGAATAATTCTGCGGTGGTTTCTAAAACGACTACTTCGAAAACATCTTCGACAGGAGTAGGCACGCACGCGTCGAACGTGAGCGCTTTTGCTTCGGCTTCCGCTTCTGCGTCTGCGACTTCAAACACGACAATCACGGCTACTACGTCTTCAGAAATTCCCGCACCTTTGAAACTTGTTGGATCCGTGATTTTCTATTATCCGGGTGGGTCGAATGAAACGGTTCCTATGGAATTCACGAAGAGCGTGTATTACGTCGGACAGCTTGCGAACTTCACGACCCCGAGCGTGAAGGATGGTTTCACGTATTACGCTTACGAGGTGATACCTGAAAGCACGAATGGAACGCCGATCGGACCTGAAATTACGGGCGTAGGAGGAAACGCTTGGGCGCCTATCGACTTATTCAACACAATAATCGCTTTGCCTCAGTTTAACGACACAATGCTTTACGCTTATGCGACTTCTCCTTCTCAGGAGTATCCTGCTTTGCCTTTAGGTTCTTACTACAACCTTCTCATGATCGTGGCAATAATTGTGCTAATTCCGATTGCTTTTCTAGACCTTCTCACTCCTGACAGGCGCAAAACTACATCACTGTTAGGCGTGTTTGAAAAAATCGCAGGAGGCATTTTTATTATGCTGATCTTCCCGTTCGTTTACGATAAGATTGCTTATTTAATGAACACTTTGAATGTTGAAATTCTCGCATACCCGACCGTGGCGAATCAGCAAGCGTCGTGGATAATTGCTCAAGAAAATCTCGCGCTCTTAGAGGCTTACATGATCTTTCCAAGCACGATTACACCTGTCACGCTTTTTGAAACGACTCTTCTCGGTGTGGGATACTTCGAGGTTACAATAATTGTGTGGATAATGTCTTACATGCTGGGGACTGTGAGGATGCTTCTTCTTGCGGGCATGATTGCGATGTTCCCGCTTTCCGTTGCGCTTCGTGATTTTTACTACACGCAAAAACTCGGAAGGATCATTGAAGACACGTTGTTCGGTTTAATGCTCGCTACGATCTTGTCTTCAACGATGCTTTCGGTCGCGACTTATCTTTTGCAGAACTGGAATTCAAGTGCGAACATGTTCAGGCTTGCTGGAATTCAGCCTCAGTGGGT
>JAWDMD010000083.1:0-2765 GCA_046536775.1 Candidatus Nanopusillus sp.
CGGTCGCGGGTCCCCGGGCCGGAGGACCGGTCCACAACGCGATCGTCCGGAAGCTCCTGCACGACTACTGGGAGCGCGGCTACTACTGCGAGGTGGACGACGGCTCGCCCGGCCCCGAGAAGCCCGACATAGTGGTCTGGAGGCCGGTCACGCGCCGCGTCGAATCGAAGTTCCAGACGCGCGAGGAGCGCGACCCGGCGCGCTGGGACCCCGAGCCGGTGGCAATAGAGGTGGAGACGATGCTCGGGCGCAGGCGGCAGATACTGAGGAACCTGGAGAAGGTGAGGCGCTACCCGCGCGCCGCCTTCGTGACGGACTCGAACGCGCATAAGGAGAAGCTCAGGGCGATAATGCGGGAGGCGGGCATAGAGTACCCAGTCGAGGTCGTGAACATAGGCATGGTCGAGCAGACGCCCGCGGAGGAGGACCTGGACTCGTTCCTCGTCACCCTGGTGATCAACGGGTGGCCCGGCGAGGAAAAGGCAGCGGAGCTCGCCGGGGCGGACGTGGAGGACGTGAGGGAGCACCTGGAGGGCCTCATAGAGGCGGGGGTGATAAGGCGCCGCGAGGACGGGTCGCTCGAGGCGGTGGTGGAGGCCGAGGGAGGCGGTCCCGGATCCCGACCGCGCGCGTAATATCAGTGCAAATATTACCAACGCGTATCAGCGCCCGTGCCCGCCGCCCCTGGCGACCGCGGCGTGGAGCGCCGCGACCGCCGTGTGGTTGGACGGGTTCTGGACCACCAGCTTCACCGTGTATTGGCCGGGGCCGAGCGCCCCCGTGACGACATTGGAGATCGTCTGCCCGGGCGGCGTGCCCCCGTTGCCCGGGTACATGGCGCTCGTCAGGACGAGCGACCCGCTGGCGTTGTACACGTAAACGGTGATGTTCTTGATGCTCGACCCACCTGTGTTCTTCACGTTCACCGCGAAGCCGTTGCTGGCGGGGCCGATGCTGGCCTCGATCGATGGGGCGCTGCCCTGCACCGCGGCCGGGCCGCTGGCCCACACGTAATCGGAGCCGGTCGCCACCACCTCCAGCGGGATCGTCTGCACGACGCCGTTCGCGTACACCACCTGCAGCTCCACGGGGTAGGTTACCCCGGCCATCAGCGGGCCGGGGGCCTGCACGGGGTAGTTCGGGCCGATGTCGACGGCGCCGCCGGCGCTCTGGCCGGGCGCCACGGCCCCGATCACCTTCACGGGGGACTGTTGCGCGAGGCCGTCGAACATCATCAGGTCGACCTCGTCGATCGAAATTGTCCCGGGGTCCTTCACGGTGACGGTGAGGACGCCCGGGCCGCCGCCCTGGGCGAGCAGGTTCACGTCCTGCACGTACACCGCCTGCGCGACGCTGCTCTGCGCCATCACCTGGCGCGCGTAGCTGTAGAGGGTGACGCCGGCCGCGAGCGTGACCGCTATCAGGATCACGGTCGCTATTATCGGGGCGACTGCCCTCCTGCGGCCGGCCGCCATCATATCAGAATTATTTGGAGTGCCTTATAAGGGGCGCGGGCGCGCAGTCCCAGCTCCGCTTTCCTCGGGAACTGAAAGAAAAAGGGGGAAATGCTCGCGCGGGGAAGGCGCGCTCAGCTGCCGTACTCACTCGCGGTGACCGAGGTCGTTATGACCTGGGTCTGGCCGTTGGCGTAGCCGACGGTCAGCTGGAGCTCGTAGCTCTGTCCAGCGACGACGTTGCCGAGGGCGGATATCTGGCTGGAGGTGAGGGTGCCGCTCGCGGTCTGGCCGGGCGCTATCGGCGTCGTTATCAGCTGCACGTCCACGGCCTGGCCGGCGAAGTTGGTGACGTTGACCGAGGTGATCGTCACTGTCCCGCCGTTACTTATGGTGACCGTGAGCGTGCCCGCGCCGGTCCCGCCCGGCACGACCAGTGAGGCGGACTGGACGTTGGCGACCTGCGAGGCGGCGCCGGAGTGCATCATGCCCGTCGCATAGACGTAGAGGAACGCGCCGGCGACCACCGTTATCACTATCAATATAATCGTTGCGATGATTGGCGAAATCGCCTTCCTACGCGCGGAGTGCGGCAGGGACGCGCCGAGGGCTATGGACTTCATCACCCCCTCGTGCGCGGGGGGTATTTAAGGTGCCGGAACGGCTTCACGGCACGGCCTCTACGTTAGCGCTGAGGGCCTCGGTCGAGTTATCCGCGAAGTATACTAGGAGCGTCACGCGGTACTGCCGGCCGGGGGACACGGACGCCAGCGCCGGGAGCTCCTCCGGCGTGAGCGCGGCCGAGGCGGAGCCGCCCGGCCCGATCGGCCCGAGCGCGCGGGCGCTGCCGCTCCAGTTGCCGAGGCCCGTTATATTCACATACTCAATTGGCACGGAGCCCGTGTTCGTCACGGACACCGTCAGCACGGTGGGCCCGCCCGGCGGCGCGGTGAGCTGCACGCTGCCCAGCTGCGCGCCGGGCGCGGAGCCCACTGAGCCCATGTAGCCCAGCGTGAATTTGTAAACCGCCACCCCGAGTAGAATCGTTATCACGACGACCAGCGCCTCCCATATCAACCCGGAGCGGCCGCCCCCGCGGCGCCTGCGCATCTCGTAGTCCACGGACGGGAGCTCCACGTCCCTCACCTCTCCCGTTGGCCGGCCGCCTCCAGGAGGGTGACCCCCGCGCCGGCCCTCGGCCTCACGGTCACGCGCATCGTGCGCACGGCCTCGTCCCCGACCATCACGACCAGTTCGTGCTCCCCCATGGGCCAGTCGCCCGGCGTGAACACGAGCCTGTAGCGCGGGTTC
>JAWDMD010000084.1:0-2742 GCA_046536775.1 Candidatus Nanopusillus sp.
CCTACGCGCTTGCCGGCCTCGCGCCGGCCGCGGTCGTGCTCTCCTTCCTGCTCAGGTCCCCGCTGCCGCTAGCCGTAGTGCTGGTGCCGGTGCTGATACTCTTCGCGGGGCCCGAGTTCTCGGTGAGGAACGCGGCCGGCGACAGGAGGCGCGGCGTGGAGGACGAGCTCCCGTTCTTCGCGGTCTACTCGGCCGTGATGGCGTCCGCGGGGGTGACGCTCTATGAGGCGATGAGGCGCCTGATAGGGCGCGGGGTCTACAAACGGCTGGAGAACGACGCCGTCTACCTGGTGAGGTCCGTCGAGTTCATGGGCGAGGACCAGATGTCCGCCCTCGACCGCCTCGCGCGCTCCCACCCGTCCCGCGCAATGCGCGACTTCCTCTACGGGTACTCCTCCGAGCTGAGGTCGGGCGGGGACGCGGCATCGTACCTCTCGGGCCGCGCGGACGAGCTGCTGCGCTGGCTCCAGTTCCGCTTCGACCGCTACGCGGACTCGGTCTCGGATATGGGCGAGATGATGACCGCCATGTTCTTCGTGCTGCCAGCGATAGTGCTGACGACCGCGTTCATAGCGCCCGGCGCCTCCATGGGCATGGTGTGGATGATGGCCGGCCTCGCGATACCGATGGTCGGCATAATGGTGGTGATGATAATACGCTCGAACCAGCCGAAGACGGGCGACACCTTCCAGGGCAACACGTACGCGGGGCTGGGGGCCGGGATCGCCGCCGGCGTGCTGTCGTTCATCGCGGGCGAAGTCTTCGAGCGCGGCGCGGTCCCGCTCTGGGCCCCGCTGGCGGCGGCGCTCGTCGCCGGGGCGTTCGCCTTCGGGATGCCGGTGCACGGGAAGCTGAGGGCGATAGCGGAGGAGGAGAGGTCCCTCCCGGACTTCCTGAGGGACGTGACGGAGCTCAGGAAGGCGGGCTACACGATAACCCGCGCCATAATGGCCTTGGCGCAGGAGGGCAAGTACTCGGCGCCGCTCCAAGACTACCTGCGCCGCGTGGCGGCGGCCCTCCGCCTCGGGTCCAGGCTGGACGAGGTGAGGGTCCGCGCGCAGTCGTGGCTCGCCAACCAAGTGATGTTCCTGCTAGCGCAGATGGAGGACTCAGGCGGCGGGACCCCCAAGGATCTGGAGACCCTGCACAACTTCATCGAGCGCTACACGATGTCGAAGAGGATGGCGAGGGGCAGGATGCGCCTCTACACGATGCTGAGCTTCGGCACCCCCGCGGGCCTCGCGTTCATGATCTGGATAATGGCGACCTTCCTCACCAAGTTCAGCCTCCCGAGCCTCCCCGGCGCGCCCTCGCTCCTCGCGACATCGATACCACCTTCGCTGTTCTCGGCCTCATACGTCATGGTCATAGTCGCGGCCGCGATGATGGCGCTGGCCGCCGGGACGGCCTCGGACTTCACACCGCTGGACACGACTAGGATGGCGGTGTCGGTGCTGCTGGCCGCCGCGATAGTGTTCGTGGTGTCATACTACGGCTCCGCGCTCACCGCGCTCCTTCCGACCGGGATCCCGGGGATGAGTGGGCCGCCGTGACCGCGATGTGTTTAAATATCAGCGCTGGTAATACTTACGCAGGTGTGCGGAAATGATGAGGGTCACCCATGTGGTGTTCACATTCGGCTTGATCGCGCTGGCCGCGGCGTGGCTGGGCCTCGGGATAGCGTACGCGCTGCTGGCGGCCATCTGGCTCGCGGTCATCGTGAACTACGTGATCGACGCCGCGGGCCACGAGACGAGGAACGGTTACAAGAGGCGCACCGCGGGAACGCACTCCCTGACCGGGGCGACCGCCGTGGGCGCCGCCGCCGGCTTCGCGCCGACGCTCGTGATATTGCTCGCGGCGCCAGGCGCCGTGAGCGTGTACTATGGGCAACTGCTCCTCCTAGAGATGACGGCGCTCGGCGCCCTCGCTGGGCTCTCGCACCTCCTGCTGGACGCGCTCACCGAGGGGGGCATCTACTACAGGGGGCGCAGGTGGGCGCTTGCCCACTGGCGCTACGACAATGGGGCCGCGAACGGGCTCTTCGCCCTCCTCGGGATCCTGATGTTCGCGGCCGCCTTCTCCTGATGGTATAGCGCGGTAATACTTGCACTGATATTACGCGCGCCCCACCGCGCCAGCCTTTTAAGCCCCGGCCGCACGCGCGCACGTGATCCCCGTCCCCAAGCCCAAGCGGGTCGGCTACAGCTACGCGTACGAGCTACGCCCCGTGAACCTCGGGCTGCTCCCCGAGCGCGACGCGGAGGCGGTCCTCAACTCTTGGGCGGGGTTCCTGAACGCGATCTCCTCGCCCGCCCAGTTCCGGATCGTGGAGCACTTCCGCGAGGCGGCCATCGGGGAGGACGTCTACGAGCTGAGGCACATGCGCTACTTCCTGTTGACCGCCGAGCCAATCGAGAACGCGCTCAACGCGGCCGGGTTCGGCGGCGTGAGGGTCCCGCTCTCCGAGATCCCCGAGCTCAGGATAGTCGCGAACCGGGGCCGCTTCGCGGTGGACGCGGACGGGAAGTTCGTGCGGTGCTACACGCTCCTCAGGGTCCCGGCCGGCGCCGCGCCGGGGTGGCTCACCGACCTCTACCCCTACGTGCACGAGGTCCGCATGGAGCTGGAGCCCCTCGAGAACGGGCGCGACGAGGCGATGAAGCGCCTCCACTTCCTGGAGGCGGTCGCCGAGGCGCGGGCCCGCGAGGGGAGGCCGATCGAACCCGAGATGCAGCAGGA
>JAWDMD010000085.1:0-2731 GCA_046536775.1 Candidatus Nanopusillus sp.
ACTATTTCCCAAAATATGTGCTAAGTGAATAGATTTCAATATCTCAGCAAAAATATCATACTTTACGTCTATTTCAGAAAAATATACCTTATTTCCATTTATCGAAGAACCTATCAAGATCATAATTGAACATAATATCACAAGAATTATACTTAATAATTTATAATTTTTAATATACTTTACCTCTCTACTTATTTCCATAGATGAAAAAGTCGCAATTGCACTTAAAAATGGCAATAGCTTAAGTGACATATCACTCTTATAAGGCGTAAATAAAAATAAGAAAATGAATGATAATCCAATAATAATTAGAGGAGCAAGATATATCATAAACTTCTTTTCCTTTAAGAGTTTGAGCAACCCGAAAAGGGAAGAAACAAGCGCAACTACTAGTAATAGAAATAAAAATGTTACATAGAGTGCGAATTCTGGTAATGTATAATTCAAAGGAGTATACTTATGAATACCAGCACTAATGACTGAACCGCTTGTGCTCAATAGGTAACCAATAATAGCTTTAATCATCGAAGTCAGTGTAACCGCAAAATATGTAACATACCAAAGCAAATAGGCGAGAATAGACATCATGGCTAAAGCTGAAAAAGCAAAAATAATCCTTCTATTTTTCACCGTAAAGGAATAAAGGAAAAAACCAATTGAGGTAATGAAAAGAGCTATTGCCGAATCCGAAACCGAAAAAGTAACAGTAAACATAAGTATCGTTATCATTATCAAAATCTCCGAACTATTATTTTCCAAAAGCAACATTCTATAGAATAAATATACCAAAAGTATGTATAAAATTATACCAAAATTTTGATATATAAATACATATATAAGCCCATTAAATATAAAAGTTGAGAATAAAATAGCAATTATCAGCGGGTGAAGATATATATTTGTTCTTTCAAAAATATCAACGATTATCCATAAAAATATTACATAAAGTATAATAGTAAGAACAGGTAATTTCATCAATAAATATATTGGCAATGTCGTAATCTCATTTAAGGATGCCAATAGTATATATGCTGCAGGATAACTTGTGTATTCAGGCCTATAAATGCCATCCATAGGCGCAGGAAAATGACCATTCAACGATATATATGATGCTACATTCTCCTGTGCCTTTAAATCCCATGTTAACGTTGTTGAGAAATGGGTAGCTAGATTATTAAGCAGTACATAGATAAATGGAATAATGATCAATATTAATATCATAACTTTTTTATTTTTTCGTGCATATACTATTGATAAATATATTATATAAATACTTAAAATAATATTGCCCATAATATATGATAAATAGTTATACCACAAAAATGCTATAGAACTCGATATGATAAATAATAATAAAATAAAAATGAATAGTAAATGTGAAAGATATAGCTTTCTCATATGAATCACGAAGGTATCCTTTCTATTTCATTAATAAATTTATGCTCAAAATTTTCTAATGTGAACTCGTTTACACAATTGAGTATGTTTTTTCGTATCTCATTCAACTTGTTCCTATTAAAAGTCAATATATTATAAATAATTTCTGAAAGTTCATGGATGGTTTTAAAGCCAAATCCATATTTACCTTCCTTCACTATGTCAATCCATGGCCCACTTGTGTAACCCTTGTATACAACAGGTATTGCACCAGCAGCCATGCCTTCAGCAGCGACTATTCCAAAGGGTTCAAACCTCTTAGCATGAACTATTATTTTTGCTTGAGATAATACGATCCATTTCTTTTCTTCACTTACATTAGTAAGAATAAATACATCATTTTTCAAATCATATATTTTAATTTTCCTAAGTAAATAATTATAATAATTCTTATCAATTAATGAACCTATTATAACCAGCTTTAAATTATTAGTTCTTCTTTTAACCATAGCGAAGGCGTCGATCACTGTTCCATGATATTTACCTGGAGATATTACACCTAATGAAACAATTAAATTTTTCTTTTCACCATTAGACTCTACTTTAATAGACCGTGGCGTAAACACTGGGGGATACAGAATAGGGGCATTAATACCCCAAGTCTTTTTGGCGTAAATTGATGTAATTGTTGAATTCGCAAGTACTTTTATGTTCCAATCCTTAGTGTTACCTGCGTAGAAATATCTCCAGAGAAGTGTCTTCCTAAGAAATCTTTCCTTAATGATTTCAAAATAATTTACATTCTCTGTATCAATCATATCATAAATATTGAATAACAAACGAGCCGCATAAGGGAAATGGGAATATACCACCAAATTGCTGCTTACCTTATCCCATTCAAGTGATGGTATATCATCAAACAATATTATTAAATCCGACTCATATCTAGATACTACATCCCTTATCATATTAATATAACGTGAAAGAGAAAAGAAACTGAGCCTTGAAAAAAATGAATATATTCCCTTACTGGCATTATAATACCTCATAGTCAAAGATTTCCCTAAATAAGTAGAAAGAGATGTCCCATGTATTCTATCTAGTTCTTCAACAGGAAGTCCATCCAATGCAAACAACCTGACCCTATAACCTCTTCTCAACAAAATATTAACCATGTGCAAAGTTACCCTAACACCACCCCCTGTACCATTAAATAAATTGATTGCTATAATTGTCCTCATAATCTTTGGCTCTTATTCAGGGCCGAGGAAATTTTAAGCATTATCCTCCTGGGTAGAACATCATTGGCGTAGAAGAGTGATTTGCTTCCATTAATGTACCTAAGGAAGTATAA
>JAWDMD010000086.1:0-2710 GCA_046536775.1 Candidatus Nanopusillus sp.
ATTATCGGTGATCCATTTTTTATAGAAAAGAAATCATGTTCTTCTTTATCTCGTCTTATATAGATAGGTGTTTTTGTAGTAATCGAAAGCTCTATATATCCTGAGTATCTATCTTTGTGATATTTATCAAATTCTGGTATATTTTGTGCTTCTACTACTTTTTTATGCAATGGAACAAAATTATACGGAGCTTTGGCAGGTTTTCTATTCTGTGTTTGTTTATCCTTATAAGATTTCTGATGACTTTCTGCCCCTGTATTTCTTTGAAAATGTTGGTTTTTTTGAGCATTTGTATTTTTTTGATAATTTGAGCTTTTTTGTGCGTTGGACTTACTATATTCTTTTCCATCTATCAATATCTTCTGAATAACTCCATTTATTCTTTCGACTTCGCATTCTTTTCCGTTGATATCAGTGGGTAGATTAAAGTTTGGAACTTTCATAGTTTTTCCATTTTGAAAAGTCAATACATAATCATAACCTTGTTTAGTTTTTTCTACCTTTATTGTAGCTTTTTCCATAGTACTAATCTCCTCTATGAATTGATATATTTAAAAACCTACTGTCAACAAAACCAGCCTGACCAATTTCATTATACCCTATATAGTTTCTCGTATGCAAAACTAATCTTTTTTTATGACGGTTCATATCATCAACTGTACTGTTTCCTATAAATTCCTTCGGTACTATATACTTGATCCCTCTGTTTTCAGAAACTTCAACAAAATCACCTCTATCTTCAAAGCTGCTTCCATACATTATTTGCTTAGCATCTATATATTCTATTTCTTCCCCCTCTTCCTCGCTTATATCATCTTTTCTATATCTAAATTTAAATTTATCTTTTGATTTCCAGATATAAATTTCCTCTTTCTCATTAAAAGCCCGCAACTTTTGAAGATATTTATTTAAATTATGCGACACATTGTCATGAAATCTGATCTCCCCACTTTGTAATTTTCCAAACAAAACAGCATAATCAAGCCAACATACGATATATCCGTTTTGTATTTTTTCTATTTCTTCAATAATATTAACATCGTTATCCATTTCTTTTGTTTCAACTTTTGAGCGAATTGTTTCAATATTATAAATATTGTCTAACATACTAACACCCCGCTATACTTAATTTCTCTAACAAATTTTTCACAAAACCTTCTAATTCATCCTTATCTCCATTGACTATCACTTTATCTATATTGTTATCATCTTCATTCCTACTAATGGTGTATGTTTTCCCTTTATATGCAATTTCTATTTTCTTGCCTTTTAATATTCCTCTTCCTATGTTTTTTTCTCCACCAATAGGTAAATCTTCATTCCATAAGTCTTTTAATACTAAAAGCAAAAGCCCAACTTCCCATTCTTGAGCTTCCTTTATTTTTATCTTTATTCTTATATTTTCATTATTATGCCAAAGGGGTTTGGATTGGAATAAAGCACCAGATATCGTTCCTCCCGTAAATCTATCAATCTTTATTCTAGTTTGTTCTTTTTCGATCACTTCCTCATTCTCAATTATGCTCTCATTAATGATTACTCTACTTTTGTGTTTAATCTTTTCCTTATTTTCTTTATCATTTTCTGTATCAGCCCAACCAAATAATTTTCTTAAATCTCCATTTTCCTCTTGGTTACTATTACATAGCGTATTTACAATCCTAAAAGCCCTTGATCTTATTGCACCTTTTAAAGATGTCCCAGTTAAAACATTTTTGCCGTTATATTTTATATGTACTTTATCTGGATATTCTGGATCTGTTGTATATGAGCTTATAATAAGAGAGCTCTTTATTGAAAAATCTGCAGTTATATTACAATCGTTGTTATCTTTTAAAGGAAGTGTATCTAATTCACCTAAATTTAAATTATTTTCTTGGAAATGCCCATCTTTTAAGTATTTTAAATATTTTTTTCCATCACCTGGAAAGTCAAAATTTAATACGCTAACATCTTTCAAATTAAATCTGCCAAACCCTTTAGTGGTAAATGCACCAAAATAAACATTACCAGCTTCTAACTCGGTGATTATAGTTTTTAATATTTTTAAGATGTCGCTTTTCTTATCTTTGAAACCTTCTCTTATTTTAATCTCAGCTTTCAATTCAAATTCTAAATCTTTGTTAACTATTTCATAGTCATATTTTGCTTGATTCTTTGCAATTCCCGTTTTGTCATCTATTGCTACGCCGTCCCTAACGGCAATAAGGTTTGTGTCTTCATCGTTTCTCAATCTCAAGTCGCTAACAATAAAATGGCTTTGAGTACCTTTATTGTTATTTGTTTCAGAACCCCAAAAATATTCCCATGCGTTTTTGTCCCATTCTTTATAATTTCTTTCAATAAAATGCCTTAGTGCTCCCACAAAAGAAGTAGCTGGAATATAAGGATTTCCATTTTCATCCTTTATAATTTCTATATCAATAATATCACCCTTGCCTGTTCCAATTACAAAAGGTGAAACATTTTTCAAAATACCCTTTATAACAATAACGCTTGCAAGTTTAGCATTATTAGCCATTTTTATCTCCTGCATACTTTTTAAATAATCTTAAATATCTAAAGAAACTAATCCAGTATATTTTTGACAACTCAAAATTATACTGTTTTAGATCTAATTTTAATTCTTCTATAGCTGTTGATAATTTATCATAAAACATGCTTTCATATTTATCAGAAATGTCTAATTTAAGTAAATCATCCCATAAAT
>JAWDMD010000087.1:0-2708 GCA_046536775.1 Candidatus Nanopusillus sp.
TTTATTGGCCCTGGATAGCATTATGTGGTGATCTTTCCCATAGATGTAATTATAATTATCATGTAGAACATTGGCTCTTTACATGGTCTAGAAAATTAAAATATTTATTTGATGGAAAAATTGATTATCTGTATTCTCCATTGTATTATAAAAGAATCGATCTAAGTTATGAACCTTTAGGCTATCATATGGCTTCGGTGAAAAAACCTGAAAGAGTTGCATTAAATAATTTATTCCGTAAGTCATTTTATTTTAAAATATTATCAGAAAAAGGTGAAAGAGAAGCAAAGAAAGCTTTAGAAAAGGTCGCTCTTGAAAATTATGGGACATCAGATTTAAGAGAAATAGGATTGAGAATTATTAAAGAATCAACAAAGAATAAACCATGTTTTAACTATACAGAATTACCTAAAGAAATTTTGAATAGAGCAAAAGAATTAGATATTCCTTTTGGAAGCTGTAGTTAATTTATAAGGTTAGATTTTAAAGCAAAATTTATTAATAATCAAAATACTTTAATGATTTTTAACTAATAAGAAAGACTTTTAAAATTATTTTTAAAATAATATTATATGCTTAATCTATATTCTAGTTTGGCAGGATGTTCAATAGTACTCAACTCATGTTTCAGTTGTGGTGGGTTAAAATACCTATTAGCCCATATTTATTTCTATCAACAAAAATAATTATCCTATAGCTCTGGCTAACCTCTAGAACTGAATTTGTTTTTGAAGATTAGAGAAATAAACAAAAACATAACTACTGATTTTTTCTAGTTCTAAATATTATATAATTTATATTTAGCTTTTTGGAGGATGAGGTAGCAAAAGGTTTACTTTCGTAATAGATAAGATGGATAGGCCTTTATAAAGAGTTTTTATAATTTTCAATTTATACTTAGACGTAGGCTGTAAGAGATAAGTCGTATCTATAGGAGTGAAGGAAATTAAGTATATAGAGATTATATCTTATGTAAACATTTTTTAACATTGATATTGCAAAATGGTTCCGTTTAATGGAACTATTGCTATTTGTGAAAGGGAACCAAGATTATCCTGAAAAGTAAGAAATCTTTATTACGATATCAATATGTTACGTCCATAAGGGTCGAGTAATTCACATATTCTATTATATTATTTATGTCTTATATCTCAACATCATAAACAGCTTTATAAACCATATCTGTGTTCCAATAGTGCCATGAGCCCCATCTCCCGACTGAAATAATGCCATTTTCCTTTAATATATGTGTAGCTTCATTCCTTACATAATTATGATCTAGCGTATATATGGGGTAGCCATATTTATTTATCCAAACTTTTGAAAATATTACATCATTTTCATCTTTTATAGCACCAATATCTGCCAAATTTTTTATAGTCTCTAATTTAATCTTTTTAGTATCAATCCTTTCTCCTTTCGGAACAGTAATCTCAGCTATAAGATTGCTTTTACTAGGATCTGATGAAGGAATTAAAGAGCTCATCCAAGTATATCTATGAAATATAATTTTTGGATCGGGAACATAGATAGTTGTTTGTTCTGGAGTTTTAGAATTAATCGCTACTCCAACAATTACTACACTATTATAATCAAATTTGTTTGCTAAATTATAATATTCATTATTTTTGCCTAACGATGTTAAAATTTCTGGTAATGGTATTGTATTTAGAATCTTTTTCACCTCGAATTTTTCATTTATTAAAAATTTATCATTTGGGAGCATATCAATTTTTGTTATTCTTTCATTATCAATAACCCGTATACCATTATTTATTACTTTATCAAACAAGGAATTGAATAGAGATTGAATACCACCTCTTTTAGGATAATAGAAATTTGCTTGTTCTTCATATCCGATGTTAGGGATTCCAGCTGCTGACTTTATCATAGCTTCAAGATTGGGAAATGGAAGTCTCCCAGGTATGAATACCCAATCTGAAGCTATTTTATCTAAAGGTCTTTTCCAGATCTTCTTATTGTAAGGTATTAAATATTCATTAGCCATATAATCTCCAAAAAAACCAATAATCCAATCAAGAAATGTTTCAGGCTTCCAAACATCGTTTTTAGCAATATATATCATGCGTTCTATTATCCCTTTTATGAATTTGACCCGTTTTTCTGGAGATAGTTTATAAATTCCATTCTCAAATGGATAGGGAACAAATTCGTTATCATAATAAACGAAATTGTTTCTTACCTTAAGTGAGCAATTTTCTCCGAGTAATTTAACAATCTCTGATAGAATAGTTTTATCTTTGCTAAAGATTAAATGTGGTCCTCCAATATCAAAGGTAAAACCGTCTATCACAATACTTTTTAATAAACCTCCAAAATTTTCCTTTTTATCTGCTTCTATTAAAGTCAAATTTTTTATGCCTATTTTTTGTTCTCTCTGTGCAATTAACAAACCAGCCCAGCCTGCACCTAATATGGCTTTATCAAAGGAATTCATCTACTGCTCACCTTCCTCTTATTGTGAATTTCATTGGGTTTTATTTTTTTTATATTTTTTCCGCTGAATCAACATATAACATTGTTTATATACAAATTATCCAAAATAGATTAAGATAGTTTTATTATTAAATTCTCAATATAGTAATTCAATTTGCTCTAATAACTATTAAAATCAAATGTGTTTTAGTCTCGTAACTCTAAAAAGTAATGAGATAATTTGTGTATTATTTGATAATATTATTTCTAAT
>JAWDMD010000088.1:0-2701 GCA_046536775.1 Candidatus Nanopusillus sp.
CTTGACGGGGGCTAGCCCCCTGTCGGACTTTTCACGAATACTCCCTGTAAGCGTCGAGGAACCCGCCGAGAGGTGGGCGAGGCGGTTCAACTTGGCGGTGCGCCGCGGAGGCGCATATGCTTCCTGCGGCCGACGCGCCGTGAAGGGGCCGGCCCAGACGGCGAATTCGATCAGCCGGACGCCCCGCATGCGCTACGGCTCGATTCGGCCAGCGACGGCATCGAATCAATTTAACGGCAACCTCCGATAGAGACATGGAGAGGAAGTTCTCTGTAGACGAACTTAGGCGCCGCCTTGAGCTGGCCTTGAGGCCGGCCGAGCCGCCGACCGTGGAGGAGGTTCTTGAGCAGGTTTCTAGGCACGGCGTCTTGCGGGGGCCTGTGGACTGGGTCTTCCCGGCGTGGATCGCCTACGTCGAATACGCGACGCAGGAGATCATGAAGACCTTCCAACTTACAGAGGAGGAGAGAAGACAGCTCTTCGACTTCCGGGACGCAGTGAGGCAGTTGTTGCTGGAGGCGTGGAGGCAAACAAAGGCCAAGCTAACCTCGATATACAAGGCCGTCGTCGAGAGTACCTACAGGATTGAGGGCAACAAGCTGTACGCGCCGGACGGGGCATGGATGTACGTAAGAGAGGGGTTCGCTCCGCGCATCATAATCCACAGCGTAACAGCTAAGACACGCTTCCCCGACATACTCAAGCTTCCGCGCGAGCTGCTTGAGTTGCTCCAGCTGGGCTGGAGGGCGAGCGATGAGGGCGAGATGCGCGGCCGACCCTACATGGGCACTACACAACCCTGGCAGATATTCGCCTGGGTTGCGACGAGATACGGAGCGCTCCGCGCATATGTCACCTCGGTCAACTTGACGCGTGAGGGGGTGAGCGTGGAAGTGGTTATCACAGCGAGGGGCTGGAGGCAGAGGTGGAGCAAGGACGAAGCCGTAGACCTCGTCGCGAGCCACCTCAAGCGCGGCGAATGGACGCCCTTGCTAACAATGTGGCTTGGCGACGGCAAAGCCGAACGGAGCGAGGTGTTAAGTAGCGAATATAAGCTTGTTATTGCGGCTAAGGAGCCCTGGAGGCTGGGCAGTAGCATAGGCGCAGAAAAGGCCCTCGTCGCCACGGGCAAGGAGGCGTTTAGGAGGCTTAGGGAGGCGGCCGGCGCATACGGCGAACTGCTGGATCTGCTGAGGGCCCACAAGTGGATCGACGTGAAGCTGGCCACCGACGACGCCTTCAGAGCGGCCTACAAGCTGAATACAGAGAAGAGGAGCATAGACGTCCTTAGGGAGGCGTTCGGGCGGAACGACGGCGAGACCCCTACGGAGCAGTTCTCACATGCTGAAGACGGACAGAGGAGAGGCGCCGTGGCTGTGGCGGGTGTCGTGATGTCCTTACGTCTCGTTAATGGTAGGGGCGGTTCGCTCTTGGCCGAACGCTACGTCCGCGATCTCGGGAGGGTGCTCGCCGTCGCCGGGAGGCTTGAGTCGGCCGGGCTTAAGCCTAACGTCGTCCGCACTAACCCCGGCTACACGGTGTATATAGCCACGGCTGACCTCTTGAGGCTGGCGGAGAGGGACGGCGAAATAAGAAGGGCCGTAGCGCTGTATCTCACCGAGAAGGCCAAGAACGGCACGCAGAGGCAGAGGGAACTCGCCGAAAAGATCCTGCAAAGGCACCCCTTTTTATTCTCCCAATGCCTTTCTGCCTCCTCGACATCGCTATGCGTTGACCGATATCGAACCGAAACGCCGAGCTTGGCCGATGTGTGATGTAGAACCGACGACGGTATACGGAATCGGCCGACGTCCGGCCGCGCCGACGATAGCCGGAAAGAGCTCGCTGGAAGCCCCGGCCGGGATTCTTGGGCGGGTTCCCCTGAACCCGGGACCTCCCGCTTACAAGGTCCGCCGTGGACGTCGGCGGTAGCGCGACGCCCACTCCTACGCGGGGCTTAGCCCCAGGGCGCTCTACCGCGCTAAGCCACCGGGGCCTTGCTCTTTACATATATTTCTTGTTTTTAAGTTTTCCACCAACGTTGACGGCTAGGCCCCTTGCTAGCGGCTATTCGGCGTCTCGACGACTTCACGCTCCGGCTAGCCCTCGCGCGTCCTCCGCTCAGACCCCCTCTGTATTTGTCTTGGCTCTAGCCGTAATATGCATAACGTACATAGCTACGCTCCGGCTAGCGCTTCCCCCACCTCGTTGAGGGCGGTCTCTGTATGGGTTTTAGGCCCGGGGCCCACTGGGATCCCCGGCCGTCGCATCAAGAAGAGCGTGGGACCTGTATCCGGAGCTACCTCCGGCATAGATCCGCCCTCCGAGTCGGCCCGATGGCGCCATGGAGGGACCGCACAATTGATCGGACACGTCGGCGGGAGGTCCTCGGCGCGTCGAGGGGCTGACGTGCCGCTAAAGCGACCGGAGGCAGTGCGCGGCGGCCTTGAGCGTGGAGGCCGTCTGCGGCCGTGTGGACAGGTCGACCGTCCGGCCTGTCGGGACTCCTAGGCGTTAGATCTCCGCGGGGTCTGGGCTCGAGTCCCGGACTGAGCCTCGACCAGCCTGGATCTGGGCTTTACGGCATATCCTCTCCTCAACGTGAGCTCTCTCATGCTGTATAGAAGTCTGCCGACGGCGACGGGCTTCCCGTCTTCGTCGAGTACGAGGACCTCGACGTTTGGCCTTAAGCCGCGCGAGT
>JAWDMD010000089.1:0-2656 GCA_046536775.1 Candidatus Nanopusillus sp.
TCGCGGAGGTCAGGGAGGTGGCGGAGGTCACCGGGAGGTTCGACTTCATAGTGCTGGTCAAGGCCAGGGGGCTGGAGGAGCTCCACAGCGTGATATCGCAGAAGATAGGGATGCTGGACGGCGTGGAGCACACGGAGACGTTCATCTCGATGAGGCACGAGTCGAAGCCCCCCGAGATAAGGCTGGGGCAGCGAGAGGGCGGCCGACGCCCTGAGCGGCCCTATGACCGTGAACTCCTCGCGCGGGTCCGACCCCATCGCCGAGAGCGCCAGCCAGGGCGCGCCGCTGCGCCGTGCTCATAGCCGTCCTTAGGCCCGGGGTAGCGCTCGGACGGGTGCGTCCGCCGCCGACCCGCGATTCGCGAATCGCGCAGAGATGTTCGCGGCCGTGCTTCCTCCTCGCCTCCAGGTAGCCGTAGGGCTGACCGCACCGCGGGCATATGCGCTTGGGCTCCGACCTCGGGCGCCTGCGCCTCCTCGCGGGACCCCGAACAGCCCCCGCGCTCATATCCCCATGAATTCATGGGGATGTCCCACTCAAGCGGGCCGCCCAGAGCCTGAAGCGACGCCTCAATACTTTAGCGCTTTACCGGTTGAACCGGGGAGTGCCTGGAAGGGGCGCGCACCCGTATGGGGGGGCGGAAGCCATATGTGGGGGTCTCCATGACTTTGGGACGATTGGAGCGGATTGGAACGGAATGGAGCAGATTGGAGCCGGATTGGAGGGGATTGGACGGGGCATTGGAGCACGATTGGAGCTGATTGGAGCGCTATGTGTGGGGCTTTGGAGGGGGATTGGAGGCCAATGTGTGGGGGCTTTGGAGCGGATTGGAGCACGATTGGAGTCCAATGTGTGGGGGTTTTAAGCGGTTTAAGCCATGTTCAAGCGGCTGTGTGTGGGGGTACCCCACAATTTAGACCCGGTTTAGGCCAAGTTAAGCGTGAAACATGTGGGGGTTTTAAGCTAAATTTGTGGGGGGTACCCCCACAAAGTTTAGGCCGTGTTTAAGCCGATTTGTGGAGGTCCCCCACAAACGCGCATGGGCGCTCCGCAACGCTAACTATCAATAAATATATATTATTATCAAACCCTGATAATAAAGATATTAATAATCACGCATGCCCCTAGGTCCTCAGGATGACGAAGATAGGTCCAAGGTGTGGCGAGCCGTACGCCTGGCTGGAGCGGAGGCGCCACGAGGACCGCGTGTACCTCTACGCGGTCCACGAGCGCACGGAGAACGGCGCGCGGCGGCGCAGGCGCTGCTACCTGGGGCCCGAGGAGGAGGCCGGGCAGAAGCCGAAGGAGGCCCGGGCCTCTCCCAGGCTCGAAGCCGAGGAGGTCCTGAGCGAAGGAGAGGAGGGGATCGAGCCCGCGGCCCTCACATCCCTCACGGCCCCGACCGCGGTCGGAGGGCCCGGGCCGTATGAGGATGAGTTCCGGGAATTCGTCCGCTGGGCCCGCTCCCGGGGCCTGACCCCGTGCGACGTCAAGCGGCTGCTGGGGATGCGCTCCCCGGGGTGCGAGGAGGAAGGGAAGGGAGGGGAGGCCATGCCTAGGAGGGAGAGGATGATCTCCTGGCGGAGGCGAAGCGCGCGATCAGGATGAAGGTGCGGATGGACCTCCTGGGGGGCATGGGGATCCTGAGGGAGGAGAGGGGCGGGGGCGCGACGCTGTCGGAGATCCTGATGCTGATGTCGGCCGCGGGCCGCAGGGACGAGGTGAACCCGAAGGAGCTGTTCCCCTATGTGATATTGATGAGGGCGCTGGGCGGCTAGAGGCCGAGAGGCTGGAGGCACTCAATGGCGGTCCTCGTGCCGCTGATGCAGCGGAGGAAGGAGGTCGGGCACGGCGCGAGGGAGGAGGGCGCTCGCGGGGGCGCTCCGGAGAAGGAGGCCCCCGGAGGGGGGCTCGACGAGAAGGTCGGGCGCCTGGTGGGGGAGCGCCTCAGGGCGGCGCTCGCGGCGGAGGAGCCCCGTGGGGCGGAGGAGGCCGAGGGCGCGATGGGGCGGCCCGGGCCGCCGCAGGCGCCGCGCCGAGGAGCGGCCACGGCGCCTGGAACATTTATACGGGGAAAAATATCAACCCGGGATATCATCCGCGCGGCGGGCGCCGCAGCGGGGCGCCCGATCCGCTCGAGGGCTGCGCAGGGCCGTTGTCCACTGACCATAGAACAGTTGTCCAAAAGCGTTATAAATGCGGCGGAATGAGTCGCACCGAAGATGAGAACCGCTGAGATATCCCTAGCTTTCATCCTACCGGTGCTCCTCGTGCTGTCTGCCGCGTTCGCGCCGCTGCCGCTCGCGGCGGCGCCCGCGCACGCGGCCACCACCAGCAACCTCCTGTACATAGGAGCGGAGAATACGACCTATCCGTACCAGTTCGTGCAGGCCACTTACAACGTCTCGGCTTACGCCGGGGGCAACGTGGTTGCGGTCGATAAAGCGCCGGGGACGCAGGGCTACTTCGAGGTCAACTTCAGCGGGATCACGATATCGTCCGGGCAGGTGACGCTCTACACGTCGACCAACGCCACGGCCGACATACTCCCGGGCGACACCCCCTGGGTGGCCAACCTGCCCACCGCCTACATAATGGCGACCGTGCACACTAGTGGCTTGGGCCCGCTCCACGGCTTCTATAACTACACCTACAA
>JAWDMD010000090.1:0-2638 GCA_046536775.1 Candidatus Nanopusillus sp.
TTATCTTGCAGTTGAACTTTGAGCCGTCGCCATAGTATTCTTTTACCTTTTCTGGGTAAATGTCCCCCAAAATTATAGCTATCTCCTTTATTCCTGCCTCAACTAAATCTTCTAAAGCATACTGAGACATTGGTTTGTTTACTATCTTTAATAGCTGCTTTGGACCTGTATGAGTCAATGGTCTGAGCCTTGTTCCGGAACCGCCGTGCAAAATTACGCCTTTCAAGATGTATTAATTTAGATAATGTGATTTATAAGCCATTCTTTTTGAGTGGTTTTGACCATAAATTTTCACATACAAGCGCTATAACATAACAACATTGGCCTTGACTTCTCTCTTAACGCTTATATTTGTTTCAATAAAATAAATCTCTGCTAAAACAGGGTATGCTATCAGTTCTCTCTTCTCAATGGTAGCTGACCCTGTTTAAGCTGAGGTTGATTATGTTGAGAAAAAGCCATGGTAAGAGGTCAACGCCAAGGGACTAGAAGAAGTACGATGAATTCAGAAGGCTAGATGGAATGCTTTTGCTTAATACAATATAGATGACTATGGACGTTCTTGATCTTTAATATAAGGTCAAGGATAATCAGGTTTTAGAAGCTATATGCAGGCAGCAGTTTGGAATGCAATATCCTGGCATACCATATGATATTAATGAAAGACAAAGATGGCTGCTAGCTAATGCTATGGCTCATAAAAAGGCAAGTAAAAGGTGCAGCATTACAACAATTAATCTGCTGCAATGCAAACAAGCATTACGGAAAGCTATTGGCGTTAGCTTATTTAATGATTAAATTTGGGAATTTATGGTCAAAACCGCAAAAATTAAATAAAATTCATAATATTATCTTATTCTTATTAATTTTTATAATATTATTTTCAATTTTATAGTTTAAATATATAATATTAATGTAATTTCTAAGATACCTTTTATCGTTATTTTCTAACGTTCTTCCATGCAAGTGTTCTATATTAAAATGTATAGGTTTATATGAACTTAAGCTTAATATATTTAAAAATACATCATGGTCTTCTACCTCATTAATATAGGTCTCATCAAACAATATCCCATTATTTCTTAATATGTAATAGGGACTTATAATTAGAAATTCGCCAAAGAAAGCAATATTTTTTGCACATAATAATGACTTACATATTATGTCAAAGAATTTTTTGTATTGATAAAAATAAAATTTTACATTAAATTTTTTTAGAATAGTAAATTTTTGTTTATATTTTGATAAAAACAATAGATTTGATAAGAAAGTAAATTTACATAATTTAAATGCATGTGGCCCTCCAGCGCCTATAACTGAATTAACCTTCTTATTGTCAATATTTAGGAGCTTTAAATATAATTTTTTCATATCATCTCTAATAATTATTATCGTTATTAGAGATAATTATCCATCTTGGATTATATTTTAATGCTATTGTTACACCCTTATTAACACTTCTTGCATAATTAAAATACTTGCCCTTACTCTCAACTAATATTGTGTGAGAATCTTTAATAGACTCCAGTAGGTTTATTGTTAGTTTGTCTTTAATATCTGGCGTAGGAACTATAAATATTACTTCTGAGTCTCCTTCTTTTTCAACTATGTTTATTTCAGCTGAAGGTCTAGATCTAGACCATTTAATTAACTCGCTAGCGTCGTTAAAACAATAATAGAATTTTATTATATCATTAATGTTATCACTAAAATAGAGTTTATCTGGATCTTCTTTGCAAGCCATTTGCATCAAAAAATCTAGTCACAAAACGATACTTAAAAACATTGTTCTTTATTAGAATTAATATAAATGCTATGATTATTAACAAGTAAAAGTAAATAAAATATATGTATTGCAAAATATTTTTTACATTATAATTAATTGTGATAGAAGATGAATTTGTCATTATAATAAACGATTCATTCGAATAACCAGGTACTATTTTTTCGTAATTATTTATATACTCATTTTCTCCAGATTGATAATTTTCCCGTATTAAAACAGGTATAAGTGAATTGTAATCATCTTTAGCTATTTTTATAATGATCACGCTGGGATTTTTATTCTCTACTTTTAGTCTGGGAACGTTATTTAGCTTTATAACTGAAATATTGCTAGAACTATATAATATAGTATAATTCTGTAAGGACTCGGTGATTTCTTTTTCATAGCTAGAGCTTATCAAAGCAGCTGAGGAGTAATTAACAAAACTTAAGTTTAAGGCAGAAAGTAATATATGGAATTCCGTAACATTATAATTAGGAGTTTCTGGAATCCATAAAGGTTTAGAAATATTTACAAAAATAATATATTTAGGGATAATGGCTATAGTTTCGGATGAGAAATTATATATCAATATTTGCAAATTATTATAAATAAGGGAGGAGTGAGGAAGCAAATCAATTAGCCTTGTTATTTCATTAATGTTTATATTACTGGGATAGAAATATTTAGAGAATATATTTTTAGTAATAACAATATAGTTTATTCCCAACAATTTCGCGACATTTAATAATGGTTGATATGAAGTTAAATTAAGCGTAGGATAAATACTGATAAACCATTCTAATGAATAATAGTTATATGGAAAGTATGACGCGAATACATCGCCTTTAAATAGCGTTTGCCAAAATCCCG
>JAWDMD010000091.1:0-2582 GCA_046536775.1 Candidatus Nanopusillus sp.
CGGGACGGTGCCCGAGGAGGACGGCAGTAGGGACGCGCTGGAGTTCCACGACACCGAGCCGTCGGGCCCGGCGTTGATCGTGATCGCGTAGTAGTACGTGTAGCTCACGGTGTCCGTGGGTGGGCTGTTCGGGTTCTCACTCGTCGGGAACTGGATGCTGGACGGGCTGGGCACGTACTCGCCGTTGCCGTAGGGCACGACCTGTGGGTAGAACACGTTGTCGTTCGGGTTGGTGTCCCACTTCTCAGTTATCGTCTGACCGGCCTGCGCGTACTGCGTGTTGCCGGCGTACGAGATCGACCAAGTGGTGCCGGCCGGCAGGCCGCTCTCCTGCACGTTGACCCGCACGGGCACGAACCACACGGTTGCACTTATCGGGGACTGCACGTCGTTCCAAGTGTTCCTAGCCACATACACACCACCGGTCACCACGTACTGCGTGGGGCCGGAGGGCGGCGGTGTACCATTGATCTCCCACACTCCCCAGTACGTCGCCGGGTACGCCGTGACAGTGAACGAGCTACCCACGTCCACCCACGTGGTGGCCACACCGTTCGAGGATGGCGCCGGCGAGGTGCCCGTGGAGTAGGCGTTCGCCGGCGTGTAGGTCACGGTCGCCTCGTACTGCGTGACGTATGTGAGCGAGACCGTGGTGTTCCCGCTCACGGAGACCGAGCCGCTGTAGGAGCTGTCGTAGTAGCGCACGCCGCTGGTCCCGGGCGGGTAGTATGGGTTCGGGCCGCTGGAGTAGCTGTACGTTCCCTGCGGCACGTCGGTGAACACTATCGGGTTCGGGGCGGTCGCGCTCTGGTTGAAGCCGTTGAAGTCCACCCACCAAGCGGTTCCAGACGGCAGGCCGCTCTCCGTGAACGTGACCGTGTACAGCTGGCCGCCGTACGAGACCACCACGGAGACCTGTCCACTGCTACCAGACAACGTGAACGAACCATACTGCGGCACCGCTTGGTAACCGTCGTAGCTCGCGGGCGATATCGACCAGTAGTAGGTTCCCCATGGCAGCCCCGTCCATGTGTTGCTGGCCAACCACCCGTTGATGGTCCAGCTGGTGGTGGCACTCCACGTTATGATCGAGCCGTTCGGCTCATCTATATCTACAGTGAACGGGATGTCGGTCCACCAAGGCGAGTAGACTGTGAACTTCACCTGAGTCTCGGCGAAGTCGGCACCGATATCATAGTCCACATCGCCGCCGGCCGACGCCCCCACGGCCGGCGTGGTGACCGTGAGCGGGTTGGACGTATAGATCGCAAAAAAACCACCCGAACCCACTTGGAAATCTATGAAGTAGTAACCGGTGGCCGGCGTCGCGCTGAGTTGCACTGAGGTCTGCTGCGGCAGCAACGTGATCAGCTGGTTCGAGGTCTGCGCCAGCACTATGTTGTCCCACGCCGGCACGGAGACCGTTATGGTTCCGGGGTCGTTCGAACTTCCGGGGTAATCGACGGGAACCTCCGAGACGAGTGGCGTCGAGACGCCCCATGGCCACCCGTTGTAAGTCTTGACCGGCACCCATATCCCGTTGTACTGGGCGTAGATCGTGAGCGATTTGGCGGCGACCCCCTGCCCCCACACGGGGTAGCCACCGCCTATCTTCAGCACGCCAGTGTAGAACCAGCCCTGCGCGTTCGGGTCCACCGTCGTGCTCACGGTGTACGTCTGGCCGTTCGCGGCTGACGTGATGTTGAACACTAGCATCAACGGCCCGCTGTAGCCGGAGACCTGCCCGACGGCCGCCACCCAGTAGTTGTACCCGGTGAACTCGTCGTTATCCGCGTCATACGCAGTGAGGAACGGGAACGATATCTGCGGCGCGAAGTTCGCGGTCACGGAGGCCGGTGCGTTCACCGTGATCGAGTCGGGGTTCGCCGTCCCGCTCAGGGCGCCGCTCCACCCGGTGAACTGGTAGCCCTGGCTCGGCTCCGCGTCCAGCGTCACGGTCGTGCCGGGCGACACGTAGAACGTCTGCGAGGACCCGGCTTGGACGGTGCCCAGCGTGACCCCATTCGCGGACACGATCACTGTGCCGCCCTGTGTGGCGCTCACGGTGAGGCCGGGCCCGAAGTAGCCGGTCACGTCGACCGGGCCCGTGACCGTGAGGTACCACGGGTTCGATGACGACGATATCGGCGAGCTCCCCATGGTGCCGCTCCAGTCCAAGAACCCCCAGCCGGAGGCCGGGCTCGCGGTCAGCGCCACGGTGGCGCCGGACTGCACCCACTCCTGCGACGGGCTCGTGGTGCCACCGCCGCTCGGGCTCGGCTGCGTGATCACCAAGTAGTAGGCCGTGTAGACGCCGGTCACGCTCCCGGGTTGCGTCATGGTCATCGTGGCGCTCGGCGCCGTGGACAGGCCCTGCACGGCTGAGAGGTTGTACTCGACGCCCTGCGTCGGGTCGTTCACGAACGACTGCGTGAACGCGTAGGACAGCTGCGCGCCGTATGGGACCGCTATCGTCCACGGGAGCTGGCCCACCCCGAGGCTGTAGGTCTGGCCGCCGTAGACCACCTGCACCACGGTGCCCGTCAGATCGGACGGCAGGCCCTGCTCCGAGAACGTGACCT
>JAWDMD010000092.1:0-2502 GCA_046536775.1 Candidatus Nanopusillus sp.
ATGGTCATTATAAGATTTTTGCTAACAAATATGGCTATGGTAAGGTTTTAAAAAGGGGATCTGAAACCGGCAGTGATGAGTGAAGGTAGAAAAATCGTCGTGGATGCTAGAGGACTTGCCTGTCCAGGTCCCATAACCGAGATAGTGAAGGCCTACAGGAACGCCGCCAACGGTGATCTTATAGAGGTCTGGGCGACGGATCAGGGCTTCAAGCCCGACGTCGAGGCTTGGATAAAGCGGACCGGGAACCAGCTGCTCGAGATGAGGAATGACCCGGATAAGATCGTGGCCGTGATAAAGATTACGGCCAAGAAGTAGGGAGGTGCCGCGCGTGGCCGTCCCCTTGTTCCAAACTCCGCCGTGGACGTTGGGCGTGTTCTACGCGGCGCTGGGGCTCGCCCTGGGCGCGTTGGCCGAGAGGACGAACTTCTGCATGGTGATAGCCACCCACCAGGTCATGGGCATCAGATACAGCCGGATATACGAGATGATATTGACGAGCATAGCCGCCTCGGCACTCCTGACCGGCCTCTTAGTGGCCGCGGGCCTCGTGCCCGCGGTGGACGCCTACGCCTACATGCCGGGCGCGGGCTGGTACACAATCCTGGGCAGCTTCATATTCGGCTTCGGCATGATGCTTGGCCAGGGATGCATGGTGGGCATGCTCTGGAAGAGCGGCCAGGGATACGTGGTCAACTGGCTCGAGATCCTCGGAATGATGGCGGGCACGATCGTCTTCGCGTTCCCCATATACAATGGGCTCCACCTGGGCTGGTGGTGGCGCTCCACCAACGCCGCCAGCGTGGCCGACGGGTCTCCCCTCAACTACGTCCCGTATCTGCTCTCCTCGGCGATTCCGATCAGGCTGGCGGCCCTAGTGGCCGGAGTCGCGTTCTTTGCCGCTATCTTCCTGGCTGTGCTGAGGCTCAGGGAGAACAGGCTGGAGTTCGAGGGGAGGGAGAGCCTCAGGGGTTCGCCGCTGCTCTACGGGACCCTCTTCGCCGTCATCATGGTCGCCTCGTTCCTCTTCCTCGCGGGCCGCGGGTTCAACTACCTCGGCGTGACGACGCCCATCGGCCTGCTGGCCGAGTACGCCATCGCCCCCTTCGGCGAGCGGTCGATGCCCCAGAACTGGTTCCAGACCGTGCCCGCGGTGAACCCGTTCACGTTCTTCGTCCTGATGGTCGTGGCCGGAGCCGCTGTGGCCTCCATAGCGAGGGGAACCTTTTCCATAAAGCTGCCGCCGCCCAACACGAACAGGGCCGCCGAGCTGGGCATCGCCTTCGCTGGCGGCGCCATACTGGCAGTTGGCGCCAGGATTGCCCAGGGCTGCAGCGTCGGGGGCTTCTGGAGCGGGCTCGCGGGCCTGTCCCTCTTTGGCCTCCTCTTCACGATAGGCATAATCCCGGGTTCAGTGGCCGGGTACTACGCCTACGTCTACCTCAGCTCAGCTGCCGCCAGGAGAGCCAGGCCGCGCGCCTTCTCCATGAAGGCCTCGAGGTGGTGGGGGCCCGCCTTCGCGGCCGTGTGGGGCCTAGTACTGATAGGCGTGGGTTTCTATGTGATGGGCTACGGGCCCCTCATGGCCAAGCCGACGCCGCCCGCGGCCGCGCTCCAGTACGCCGAGGTCCTGGTGGGATCGGGAATCTCCGTCGCGCTGGCGGGATTCTTTGCAGGCGCCCTGAGGAAGGCTCCCCGGCCGGCTCCGCCGCCCAAAGCCGAACGGTAGGTCAATTTCCGGGAGGAGGCCCCACAACTTTTTTGCCCAGTTACCTTAAGCCCACCCCCTACCCGAGCGGGAGTATCGGGCGCAGCACGTCCAGCCACCGCGGCATCCCCTCCTCCCTCCACACCAGCGGGGGCCTCCCCAGGTCCCCGTTCTCGAACACGAAGTCCTGCATGGACGTGAACGCGGAGAGCCTGTTCCCCAGGCTCTCGAACGTTCTCCTCGACCTCGGCCCGCGCCCGCCGACGGGGAAGGGGTCGTCGAACGCCTCGGTCCTGTCCTTCACGTATTGGATCATGCGCTCCATCAGGTTCCTCAGGGGGCGATCGTAGACTATGTGCTCGGCGCCCGCCCACCTGCAGGCGTCCGCGCACCATCCCGCGCCGTCCGTGTAGATCGGGACCCCGCCGTACTTATGCACGGGCCTCCTGATGAACAGGTACGCATCTATGGAGTTCCCGCGCGGGCTGCGTGGAAGTCCAGCATCGCGCGGAGGTCGGGCTCGAAGGCGACCATATCCACGCGGGGGTCCCTCCCAGGTCCACCATCGTCTCATCGACGAATATGCGACGCACTTCCCTCGGATCCGCGCCGATGGACCCGAGGATGGGACCGAGCCCCTGCGCCCACCTCCACATCGAGGCGTGGCTCCCGCTGATGGGCCTCATGGCCCTGGCGGCCCTCCCCAGCGAGAGGCCCGAGAAATACAGATAAACAGCGTGGGCCATGACCGGAAGGGGAGTCCTCCTCCTGATCTTGATCGGGTTGGTGGTCAT